>DASPLD010000320.1:0-5410 GCA_035627755.1 Caulobacter sp.
AGGTGCGGCCCGGGGTCAGCCTGTACGGCGGCGGTCCGCACGACCGCCACGACCCGCGGCTGGCGGCCGTGGCCCTGCTGGAGGCGCCGATCCTGCAGGTCCGCGAGGTGCCCGCCGGCAACAGCGTCGGCTACGGGGCCGACTTCGTAGCCGAGGCGCCGGTGCAGGCCGCCATCCTGGCGGCCGGCTATGCCGACGGCTACCTGCGCGCCAGCAGCCCGCGAGGCGGCGCCTGGTTCGCCGGCGGCCGGCGGCGGCTGCTGGGCCGCATCTCGATGGATCTGATCGCCATCGATGTCACCGGCGCGGAGGGTGCGGTCCCCGGCGCGATGGTCGAGCTGATCGGCCCCAATCTCACCCTGGACGCGGCCGCCCGCTCGGCCGGGGCCTCAAGCTATGAACTGCTGGTCCGCATCGGGCGCCGCTCGCAGCGCCGCTGGGTGGGTGCGCGCTGACGCTTGCGGGACCGTCGGCGTCGCGACATATGTCTAGACATATTGGATTTTAGGCGGCCTGAGCGGTTTCCCGGGCCGCGAACACCTCGCTCAGGCAGGCGAACAGGCTGGCGGCAGTGATCGGCTTGTCGAGATGGCGGTCGGCGCCGGCGGCGAGGCTGGCGGCGACGTGCTCGGGGAGGGCGTTGGCGGTCAGCATGACGATCGGCAGGCGGGTCTTGCCGGCTTCCCGCTCGCGCAGGGCGCGGATGGCGGTCAGGCCGTCCATCACCGGCATCTGCATGTCCATCAGGATCAGGTCGAACGGATTGGCGGCCACGGCGTCCAGGGCCTCCTGGCCGTTCTCGACACAGACCACCTCGGCGGCGCCGGCCAGCATCAGCTCGATGACCTTGCGGTTGGTCGGATGGTCGTCGGCGACCAGCACCCGCAGCTGGACCTGGGCGGCGGCCTCGGCCTCCGCGGCGTTGGGGGCGGCCGGCATCTCCGGCTCCTTCGGCTGCTCGGCGCAGGGCAGCGGGACCTCGAACCAGAAGCTGGCTCCCTGGCCGGGGCGGCCCTCGCAATCGAGCATGCCGCCCATCAGCGAGGCCAGTTCACGGGAGATGGCCAGGCCCAGGCCCGTGCCGCCGTAGCGGCGGGTAATGGTGTTGTCGGCCTGCTGGAAGCGGCCGAATATCCGCTCGCGGGCGGTGGCGTCGAAGCCCTCGCCGGTGTCGCGGACCTCGATGCGGACCCGATCGCCGACAGTGCGGTAACCTGTGACCTCGATGTGGCCCTGGGCGGTGAACTTGACCGCATTGCTGAGCAGGTTGGTCAGGATCTGGCGGACCCGAACCACGTCGCCCTCGACGGCGACATCGACCTCCGGCGACAGGTCGATACGGAGCTCCACCCCCTTCTCGCGGGCCTTGAGGTCGGCCAGGGCCGCGGTGGCGCGGACCATCTCGCCGAGATGGAAGGGCGCCGTCTCCAGGGTGATCTGGCCGGACTCGATGCGGGCCTGGTCGAGAATGTCCGACAGCAGCCGCTCCAGCGTCTCGCCGGATGCCCGGATGATCTCGATCATCTCGCGGGTGCGCCGGTCGAGCGGCTCGCGGGCCAGGATGTCGGCGATGCCGACGATGCCATTCAGCGGAGTGCGTATCTCATGGCTCATGTTCGCCAGGAAGACGCTCTTGGAGAGCGCGGCTTCCTCGGCGGCGGCCAGGGCGGTCTGCAGGGCCGCGGCAGTCTCCATGCGATCGGTGACGTCCTCGCCGACAGTGACAATGAAGCGCGGTCCCTCGGGCCCGTAGGTCGCGACTTTCTTGGTGGTGAAGTTGCGCGGGCCCTTGGCGGAGGTGCTGACGATCTCGTCGTAGACCACCGTCATCTCGCCGGAGCTGATCACCGCTAGGTCCTCCTCGGCGAAGGCGCGGGCCTCCTCGGGAGTGAACAGGTCGAAGGCGCTTCGGCCGATCAGGGCGTCGGCGCTGACCCCCAGCATCTCCTCGGCCGCTCGGTTGACCAGGACGTAGCGGCCGTCGCGGGCGTCCTTGACCATCAGGATGGCGGGCAGCATCTGGACGATGGCGTCGAAGAAGGCCTCGCGGCTGATCGCCTCGTCGCGGGCCCGGATCAGCTCCTCGAGCACCGCCTGGGTGTCGCGGGCCAGGTTGGCCTGGGCGTCGAGGGCCTCCGCCAGGTCGCCGGCGCTGTCGAGCGGCGAGCAGGCCAGGCCGGCGGAGGCGCCGGTGGCGACCTGGGCCTTGGTCGGGGCCTGGCCAAGCAGGAAGAGGATCCGGCCATCGGCCTGCGCGGACACCGCGCCGCGAAGGCGGATGTCGGGCCCGGTCCGGGTCCGCAGCACGACGGCGGTGCGATCCAGGGCGACGAGATCGGCCAGGGTCTCGGGGACCGGGCCGCTTTCCACCTCGAAGACTTCGGCCAGGCGAGCGCCGGCGGCGGCGGGAACCAGGGCCGACAGCAGCCGCGAGGGAGCCTCGATGCGCAGGCCGGCGCCCACTTCGAATCGGCAGGGAAACAGGAAGTCGAGCGACGAGGCGTCAAACACGCCCGCGGGCGCGCCAGCGGCGACGCCCGCTTCCACCTCCCCGTTTTGGCCGCTCATCAGGTACTCCCAGCTCAAAGGTGAATTGAGGGCGCCCAGGCTTAAGAAACGGTGTTGACGCGCGCGACCCAAGGTCGCGGCGAAGCGTTACAGACCAAGGGGTTGGGGATGAATTGGGGACAAATTGGGCCGGATTGGACGAGCGGTCCAGCGTCCCTTTCCCCTGGCGGGGACCGGGCCGTGGCGGGAGCGGACGGCCTCTGCGCAGGGTGTCGGTCGGAGGATCCGAAAGACAACGGGCTCTGGCCAGCTTGCGATTGACCGGGCGCCGCGAGCGCCAACACCCCATCGCCGGCCCCCTCCCCAGCTGCAGGACGGGACGGGGGGTTTGAACAAACAGGGAACATGCGGTAGGGAGTTGGTCCGCCCCCGCCCGACCTTTCGCGCTATCATCCCTCCTGTTCCGAATCGGATTCCCCATGGCCCGCGACGGCGCCCTTTTCGTCTGTCAGTCCTGTGGCGGGGTTGCGCCCAAGTGGTCGGGGCAGTGTCCGGCCTGCGGGGCCTGGAACACCCTGGTCGAGGAAGTCACCAGCCGGATGCCCGGGGCGCTGAGCCCCGCCAAGGGAGCCAAGCGCGGCGGGCTGGCGTTCGAGGGCCTGCAGAGCGAGGCGCCGGCGCCGCCGCGGATCGTCACCGGGGTGGACGAGTTCGACCGGGTCTGTGGCGGCGGGGTGGTGCCGGGATCGGCCATCCTGGTGGGCGGCGATCCGGGGGTGGGCAAGTCGACCCTGCTGTTGCAGGTCGTCGCCAGCGCGGCGGTTCGGGGGGCGCGGTGCGCCTACATCTCCGGCGAGGAGGCGGTGGAGCAGATCCGGGGGCGGGCCGGCCGGATGGGACTGGCGGCCGCGCCGGTCAGCCTGGCGGCCGAGACAGCGCTGCGGGACATTCTCGAGGGGCTGAAGAAGGAGCCGTTCGACCTCGTGGTCATCGACTCCATCCAGACCATGTGGAGCGACGCCCACGAAGCGGGGCCGGGCTCGGTGACCCAGGTGCGGTCCTGCGCGGCCGAGCTGGTGCGGCTGGCCAAGAAGAAGGGGGTGGCGGTCATCCTGGTCGGGCATGTGACCAAGGACGGCCAGATCGCCGGGCCGCGCGTTGTCGAACACATGGTCGACGCCGTGCTGAGTTTCGAGGGCGAGCGGGGCTATCCGTTCCGGGTGCTGCGGGGCGCCAAGAACCGGTTCGGGGCCACCGATGAGATCGGTGTGTTCGAGATGGGGGACGCGGGCCTGTCCGAGGTGCGCAATCCGTCTGCCCTATTCCTGCACGACGGGGCCGAGCGTGCGGCCGGGGCGGCGGTGTTCGCCGGCATCGAGGGCAGCCGGCCGGTGCTGGTCGAGTTCCAGGCGCTGGTGGCGCCATCGGCGCACGGCAACCCGCGGCGAGCAGTGGTCGGCTGGGATTCGGGGCGGCTGGCCATGGTGCTGGCCGTTTTGGAGTCGCGATGCGGTCTTGGATTTGGCAATCGGGACGTCTATCTGAACGTCGCCGGGGGCCTGCGGATCAGCGAGCCTGCGGCCGACCTGGCCGCGGCGGCGGCCCTGGCCTCTTCGGCATTGGATGAGTCCCTGCCCCAGGACTGCGTAGTGTTCGGTGAAATCAGCCTGTCCGGCGACGTGAGGCCTGTGAGCCGCATGGAATCGCGCCTGAAGGAGGCCGCCAAGCTGGGTTTCGGCCGCGCCCTGGCGCCGACCGGCGCCGGCGACACGCTGCCGGTGACGGGGGTCTCGCGCCTGGCCGAGGCCATCGACCGCATAGGGCAGCAGAGGTGGACCCCTTGACCCTGTTCGACGTCCTCGCCGGCCTGCTGCTGGTTATCAGCGCCCTGACCGCCTTCATGCGGGGGGCCACGCGGGAACTGACGGGGATGCTGGCGTTCGTGATCGCCGCCCTGGTCTCGATCGTTTGCCTGAGGTTCAGCGCGCCGATGTTCCGGGGCATGATGAGCCCGGACTGGGCGGCGGTGACGGCCGCCCTGCTGGTCGTCTTCGTGATCGTCTTCCTGCTTCTGAAGGTGGTCGCCAGCCAGATCACCAACCGAGTGCAGAGCGCCGGCGCCCTGGGGACCCTCGACCGCACCATCGGCGCCGGGTTCGGGATCGTCCGGGCGCTGGTGATCCTCGGGGCCTTCACCCTGTTGATCCAGCTGGCCGGCGGCGAGAAGGGCCCGCCCGGCTGGGTGAAGGATGCGACGCTGTATCCCTTGACCGCGGCGGCCGGAAAGGTGCTCAAGGCCTTCGCGCCCGAGGGCTTCGCCGCCGCCGGCAAGATCGCCCCCGCCGTGTCCGACGCGGTCAAGAAGGGCGCCGGCTACAGCGACGAACAGCGCGAGAAGATGGACGACCTGGTGGAGAAGAACCGATGACCCAGCCGTTCGAAAGGGCCGTGTGGAACCCCGCCGACCACCGCGATCCCGATGACGACACGCTGCGCCTGGAATGCGGGGTGTTCGGGGTGCATGACGTGGCCGACGCCTCGGCCGTGGCGGCGCTCGGCCTGCACGGGCTGCAGCACCGGGGCCAGGAGGCTTGCGGCATCGCCACCTTCGACGGACAGCGGTTCTACACCGAGCGCCATATCGGCCACGTCGGCGACGCCTTCACAGGCCAGGACCTCGTCGACCGGCTTCCCGGGCGCAGCGCGGTGGGCCATACGCGGTATTCGACGGCGGGCGGCAGCGCCTTCCGCAACGTCCAGCCGATGTTCGCCGACCTGGAGGCCGGGGGCGTGGCCCTGGCCCACAACGGCAACCTGACCAACTTCCACGCCCTGCGCGACCAGCTGGTGGCCGACGGGGCCATCTTCCAGTCGACCAGCGACAGCGAGGTGATCCTCCACC
>DASPLD010000321.1:0-3736 GCA_035627755.1 Caulobacter sp.
CCTGCTTTTGAGCGCGGTCCATTGCGGTCTCCTACTCGGATGACGACCGGAAGGGTTCCGGCCGCCGAACGTGGCTTCGGCCCCAGGGCGAACCTTGGGCTTGAGCCGTCTCAAACTGTCCGAAGGAAGCAGCGACCTCGCCCGCGGCCTGAAACAGCCGGCGCGAAAATCTCTTTGCATCCCCGTCTCCCGGCGGTCAGGAAGGGCTCTTCCTGGATCAAGGCGGTGGTGACCCCACTGCCCCGCAGTTCTCGGACAGGACCGCGGAGGGACGAGTCCGTCCGCGGAAGCCGGCGCATATAGGGGAAGACGCCGGGATTGGCAACACTCGGCGTCTGGGGCGGACGTCAGGCGAGCCGGTCGATCTGGGCCTCGATCGTGCGCATGACCGCGTCGAACCGCGAGCCGTCGGCATCCGGCCAGGCCAGGAACCGCAGCGCCACCGGCCGGGCGAGGCCGAAGGCGGTCAGGCTGGAGATCAGCAGCAGGGCCTCGATGCGCGCCGCTTCCGGGTCGCCGCCGGAGGTCGCCCGGCCGATCAGCTGGGCGATGAGTTCGACGCCCGGCGCCCAGACGTTGCCATAGAGCACCGGGAAGGCCGGGCCCGGCTCGGCGATCTCGCGCAGCACGAAGCCGGCCCAGGCGTCGGCCTCCCGGACACCCATCATCTGGTCGGCCAGGGCGGTCATGATCCGCTTGAGCGCCGTACGGGCGGCGGCGGGGGTGGGCTCGGCCTCGAGGGGCGCCAGCGCCGCCTCGATCGGGCCCAGCATGCGGCCGCGGTAGCGTTCGACGATCTCCTCGGCGCAGGCCAGGTAGAGACCCTCCTTGCCGCCGAAATAGTATTTCAGGGCCGGCAGGTTGACCCCGGCGGCCTCGGCGATCTGGCGGGTGGTGGCGCCCTTGAAGCCGCCTTCCCCGAAGGCGGCCAGGGCCGCGTCGAGGATCCTCTGGCGGGCGGCCTCGCCCTTGCGATAGCCGCCGGCGATCTCCTTGGCCGCTGCTTGGGGACTGGACATGGGTCCGCTATGCCACGACGGCGTCCGGCTTGCCAGAAAAGCTATCTCCCGATAGGAATGTATCAATTGATATGAATTTTCTGACCGCCATGACCGACATGACCTCCTACCTCGGCTGGAAGATCGATTTCGCCAACCCCAGGGGCGAAGCGGCCTACTGCCATCCCGCCTCGGTGGCCTGGCGGGTCTACAAGAACCCCGTCGCCCTTGGGATCGGCGGGGTCGCCGCGGTGCTCCTGGAGTTCGCCGACGCCCGCATCCGGTCGGGGGTTTGGGACCATTCCACCTACAAGGCCGACCCCATCGGCCGCTCAAAGCGCACTGGCGTCGCAGCCATGGTCGGCGTCTACGGCCCGGCCAGCGCCGCGCGGCGGGTCATCCAGGGGGTCGGCAACATGCACGCCCGGGTCAGTGGCCAGACGCCGAGCGGAGAAGCCTACCGGGCGTTGGACACCGAGCTGCTCGACTGGGTGGCCGCCACGGCCGGCTATGGCTTCCTCAACGCCTATGACCGCTTCGTCAGCCCCCTGTCGGAGGCGGACCAGGCCCGGTTCTACCGCGAAGGCGCGGCGATCGGCGCCCTCTACGGGGTGAAGACCCCGCTGCGCTCCACCGAGGACTTCATGACGATGATGGACGCCCTGAGCCATCGGTTCGAGCCGCACCCGATCGTCGACGAGTTCCTGGCCATCATCGTCTCCGGCCGCGCCGCGCCGGCCGTGCCGAAGTTCCTGCACAGGGCCCTGGCCAAGGCCTCGGTGTCCCTGTTGCCGCCGCTGGTCCGCGAGCGGCTCCGGCTGGGCGGCGACTGGGACCTGACCTGGGCCGAGCGAGCTGCCCTGAAGGCCGCCGGCAAGCTTGCCGAGCGGGTCGCCATTCCCGGATCCCCGCCGTGGGACGCGGCGCTGCGCCTTGGCCTGCCGGGGAACTTCGCCTGGCGGGGCGAGCGGGAGAAGGCGCGGCTGCTGGCCGCCGCGGGGCTGGACGCGACGCCGGCGCTGGCCGCCTGAATCGCCGGTCTCGCACGGGGAAGCCCAGGTTTTGGAACGGCGTTCCCCGAAGACCGCCCTGGGGTTGCGGGACGTTAACCAACTAAGCCGTTATTTTTTCCACATTTTATCCACAGGGTACGGAACAATGTGCTAGCATGCGTGTTATGGTTGCGGTCGCGGAAGTCCGACCGCCTCAAGACCCTGTTCGGCGTAAAAGGCGCAGATCGGGGGCGGTGAGCTTCGCCATGTTCCACAGCACCAAAGAGCTGGAAGCCGCCGTCTGGCGCGCCTTTGACGCCAAGCGCCTGCCCCGCTTCCGTCCCGAACCCTGCCCGACCGCGCGCAGCGAGCACGCCCGCCTGCTGGCCATCGCGGCGGCCCGGCGGCTTCGCGCCGTCGAGCGCCTCGACGAGGCCCGCCCCGAGGACGCCGACTACTGGAAGGCCGTCGCCCCCTCGGCCATCGGCAAGGCGCGCGCCTGGCGCGAGGAGAAGAGCTTCAGCCCCCTGCCCGAATAGCAGAAGGGCGGCCCGTGAGGACCGCCCTTCGCAAGTCTCCGGCAGCTGAGCGAACGCTCAGGCGCCGATGCTGGCCGTGTCGACCTTGAAGCCCGGACCCATGGTCGAGGAGACCGAGATCCGCTTCACGTAGGTGCCCTTGGCGCCCGACGGCTTGGCCTTGTTCAGCGCGTCCACGAGGGCGCGGACGTTGGCCAGCAGGGCTTCCTCGGTGAACGAGGCCTTGCCGATGCCGGCGTGGACGATGCCCGCCTTCTCGACGCGGAACTCGATGGCGCCGCCCTTGGCGTCCTTCACGGCTTGGCCCACGTTCGGGGTGACGGTGCCGACGCGCGGGTTCGGCATCAGGCCACGCGGGCCCAGCACCTTACCGAGGCGGCCGACCAGGGCCATCATGTCCGGGGTCGCGATGACCCGGTCGAACTCCATGAAGCCGCCCTGGATGCGTTCCACCAGGTCCTCGGCGCCGACCACTTCGGCCCCGGCGGCCCGGGCTTCGTCAGCCTTGGCGTCCTTGGCGATGACCGCGACGCGGACGTCGCGGCCGGTGCCCGAGGGCAGCGAGACCACGCCGCGGACCTGCTGGTCGGCGTGACGCGGGTCGACGCCCAGGTTGACGGCGATCTCGATGCTTTCGTCGAACTTGGCGGTGGCGTTGGCCTTCACCAGCTTGACGGCGTCTTCGACGGTGTGGACGGCGTTGCGGTCGCCGGTCCAGGCCTTCATGCGCTTGGGTTGCTTGGCCATGGTCCTAGCCCTCCACCACGGTGAGACCCATCGAACGGGCCGAGCCGGCGATGATCTTCGTCGCCTGGTCGATGTCGTTCGCGTTGAGGTCCTTCATCTTCTTTTCGGCGATCTCGCGCAGCTGGGCTTGCGTGATCTTGCCGGCGACTTCCCGGCCCGGCTTGTTCGAGCCGGACTTCAGGCCGAGCGCTTCCTTGATGAAGTGGGTCGCGGGCGGGGTTTTGGTGACGAAGGTGAAGCTCTTGTCCTGGTAGACGGTGATGACCGTCGGCAGGGGCGTCCCCTTCTGCACGTTCTCGGTGCGGGCGTTGAACTCCTTGCAGAAGCCCATGATGTTGACGCCGTGCTGGCCCAGGGCGGGGCCGACGGGCGGCGACGGATTCGCCTTGCCCGCGGGGCACTGCAATTTGACGAACGCCTGTACCTTCTTCGCCATCTCTCACCTCTGCGTGGTGCAGAC
>DASPLD010000322.1:0-2951 GCA_035627755.1 Caulobacter sp.
GGCCCGGCAGCCGGCCCGCGGCCCAGCCGTAGGCGGTGTCGGCCTCGGCGGTCTGGCCCAGCGCGTGGTGGGCTCGGCCCATCAGCAGGGCGGCCTGCGGCGTGCGGCCGGCCTCGCCCAGTTCGCCGAGCTTCTCCAGCAGGGGCAGGGCCTCGGCCGGCCGGTCCAGCTCGACCAGCGCCCGGGCCCGGCCGAACAGTAGGGCGGGGTCCTCGGCGTGGATGCCCTGGGCAGCCTCCTCGTACAGCCGCTCGGCCTCCTCATGGCGGCCAAGGTCCGAGGCGGCGGAGGCCAGCCGCATGCGGTTGGCGACGGTGGGGGAATCGTCGACCAATTCCTTCGCCGTGCGGTACTCGCGCTCTGGATCCACGGCCTGGCGGGCAGCCTTGGTCAGGCGCCGCGCGGTCGACCCGCCGGTGATCTCAGGCAGGATGTAGATCAGGGCGTAGACGATCCCGCCGAGCGGCGAGAAGGCCAGGATGATGAACAGCCAGTACATCTCCCGCCCGGTCTTCACGACATGGACGCAGAGCAGGATGGAGAAGAGCAGGCCGAGGCCGTAACCGAGGAGCATTGCCGCAATGTGCCTGGGCGCGGCGCCGCGTCAATCCTCGCGGGCGAGCTTGCGCGGATCGGCCTTGGGCGCCGGCGCCAGCCGCAGCACCTCGGCCTGGTAGCGCTCGTCGTCGCCGGCCACCGCGAAGGGCAGGGCGTCGCAGATCGCTTCCAGCATCGGGTCGAGCCACAGGCGGTCGACCTTGTGGAAGTCGCTCAGCACATGCGGCTGCACCAGGTCCTTGTCGCCGGGATGGCCGACCCCGATCCGCGCCCGGCGGAAGTCCGGGCCGATGGCGGCGATGGTCGAGCGGATGCCGTTGTTGCCCGCCGCCCCGCCGCCGGTCTTCATCCGGAACCGGCCGGGCGCCAGGTCGATCTCGTCGTGGAAGACGATGACCTTCTCGGGCGGGATCTTGAAGAACTTGGCGGCCTCCCCGATCGAGCGGCCGCTCTCGTTGTAGAACTGCTGGGGCTTGAGCAGCACCGCCCGCTCGTCCTCGACTGAGCCCTCGCAGGCCAGGCCGTTGAACTTGGCCCGCCAGGGCGAGAAGCCCCAGCGCCGGGCGATGGCCTCGACGGCCACCCAGCCGACGTTATGGCGGGTCCTGGCGTAGCGTTCGCCGGGATTGCCGAGGCCGGCAAGCAGCAGCATTGGCCGGCCTCGCTGGAGGGGTTTAGGCCTCGGTCTCGCCCGCGGCGGCCGCTTCGTCGTTGATTTCCGACAGGGCGGCCGAGGAGACCTTCAGGGTGGCGATCACGAAGTCGCGGTCGGCGATGGTCGCGGTCACGCCCTTGGGCAGGGTGATGTCGCTCATCCGGATGGTGTCGCCCATGTCGCGGTCGGACAGGTCGATGACCAGCTCCTCGGGGATGGCGTTGGCCGGGCAGTTCAGCTCGACCTCGTGCCGGACGATCTCAAGCGAGCCGCCCTTCTTCAGGCCGGGGCTGACGTCCTGGCCCTTGAAGTGGACCGGAACGTTGATCCGCACCGTGCCCTTTTCGTCGACCCGCATGAGGTCGAAGTGGTGGGGGTTGTCGGTGACCGGATGGAACTGGATGTCCTTGGCGATGACCGGCTGGCTCTCGTCGCCGTACTTCAGGGTCACCAGGTGGCCCAGCAGCTTGCCGGTGTAGAGCGCCTTGCGGAACTCGTTTTCCTTGACCGCGATGGCCACCGGGGCCTTGTCGCCGCCGTACAGGATGCCGGGCACCTTGCCGGCGCGGCGCGCTTCGCGGGCGCCGCCGGTGCCGGTGCGGTCGCGGACTTCGACGTTGAGGACGATCTCGGCCATGTTTCTGGTCTCAAAACGAAGTCGCCGCGCGAAGACTCCGCGCGGCGACGGTCGGTGAATTTAGGGTGGCGGTCGATACACCCTTTGAAGCCGGAGCGCAACGGCTGATCACCCCGCTTTTCGGCGCTGGCGCGCCTGGGCGCGGATTCAGCTGCCCTTGCCCTTGGCCTTCGGCGCGATCTTGCCGGCCGGCTTGGCCGGGGCCTTGGTCGTGGCGACCACGACCGGAGGCGGGGGCTCAACCGGCATGGGGGCGCCGGCGCTCTTGAGGGTGCACTGGCCGGTGTCGATCAGCACATGCTGGCCCAGGCAGAAGACGTCCTCGTAGTGCGGCTTGGCGGCGGCCAGGCACTGGTAGAGCATCAGCTTGGACATGTTCAGGCAGAACATCGACGGCTCGTCGAAGAACAGCGGGGTCAGCGCCGCCAGCTTGTCGTCGCCGGCCTCGCCAAGCGCCGCCAGGGCCGCCAGGGCCAGCCCGCGGACCACCACCGGAGACCAGGGCTGGGTCGCGGTCTGGCCGACGATGCCTTCCGGGCCGGTCGGGGAGCCGCCACCCAGGCTGGCCAACTGCATGCGGCTGACCTCGTCGATGTCGCCGCGGATCGGAGTCGAGGACAGAACCCGCACATCGGCGAGCCGTCCTTCGCGGTTGGGCACGAACTCCTTCGACCACTTCTGGCGCTGGACGTCGTAGGCCGACTGCTTGATGGCCCGGCCGGTCAGCAGCACCTTGGTGCCCTCGCCGCCCAGGGCCGAGACGATCAGTCCCGCGGCCCGGTCGGCGCCCGGGAAGGTGGTGGCGGCGTAGGGGTTGGCCATGATCTGGGCCGCCAGGCGCTGGCGGCCGGCAGGGTCGACGGCATGGACCCGCACCGCGGCCACGAACTCCTGGTCCTGCAGGGCGATCACCGCCGCATAGGCGATGGAGCCGCGCAGCAGCTGCTTGGGCTCATAGGCGGCGCCCGCCTTCAGCGAGGTGGCGACCGAGGGGCCGTCGGTGAAGCCGGCCGGAGAGATGGCCGCGGCCCGCGCCATGTAGCCGCGCCAGGCGCTGGCTTCCTCGAACAGCTGGGCCGACAGGTTGATGGCCGGCGGCGG
>DASPLD010000323.1:0-2438 GCA_035627755.1 Caulobacter sp.
GCGGTCCCGACTGGACGCTGCCGGTCGCGTTTCTGGGCATCCTGGTCCTCTGCCTGTGGCGCGGGCGGCTGCGCTGGCTGGGTGTGCCCCTGGCCCTGACCGTCGCCCTGTGGCCGCGTCCCGACCCGCCGGACCTGTGGATTGCCTCGGACGGCTCGGCGCTCGCCGTGCGCCGCGGCGAGCAGGCCGTGCCGGCGCGTCCCGAGGCGCGGCGCTTCGCCCTCGACGTCTGGTCCCGCCGACGCGGTCTCACTCGAGATGACGCCGCCTCGGCCGACCTCTTCGATTGCAACCGGCGCCGCTGCTTCGCGGCCGGGGAGGGCCCGGCGGCGCTGTGGAGCATGCGCCGGGCGCCGGACGCCGACGATTTCGCCGACCTTTGCCGGGCTCCGGTCGTGGTCCTCCGGTCCCCCGCCCCGGGGAAGTGCGCCGGCGCCCTGGTGCTCGACGCCGCCGACTTCGAGGCGGGCGGCTCGGCCGAGCTCTACCGGCGTGGCGAGGGCTGGCGCGTCGTCTGGGCCGAGCCCCTGCGCGGCCGCCGCCCCTGGACGCAGAAAGCCCGCCCCGGCTGACCGGGACGGGCTTCCGAGAGAGACCGGGACACGTTGGAC
The DNA here is from genome assembly GCA_035627755.1 of Caulobacter sp. Taxonomy (GTDB): domain Bacteria; phylum Pseudomonadota; class Alphaproteobacteria; order Caulobacterales; family Caulobacteraceae; genus Caulobacter. The sequence goes on from DASPLD010000323.1 coordinate 612, forward strand.
TCCAACGTGTCCCCCAAGTCCCGCAATTCCCGAGAGGCGATGCCGGATGGGTTAGTGGTAGCGGCGGATCAGCCCGACCAGCTTGCCCTGCACGGCCACCTGGTCGGGGCCGTAGATCTGGGTCTGGTATTTCGGATTGGCGGCTTCCAGGGCAATGGAGGCGCCCTTGCGGCGCAGCCGCTTCAGCGTGGCGGTCTCCCCCTCGACCAGGGCCACGACGATCTCGCCGCTGGTGGCCTGGTCGGTCTTGCGGATGACGACGTAGTCGCCGTTGAAGATGCCCGCGTCGATCATCGAGTCCCCGTCGACCTCCAGCACATAGTGCTCGCCGGCGCCCAGCATGGCTTCAGGCACATGCATCCGGTCGCGTTCGTGCTGGATGGCGTCGATGGGTGAGCCGGCCGCGATCCGGCCCAGGATCGAAAGCTCCCGTACGTCATTCGCGGGTTCAGGCGCCGAGGCCACCGGCCGCGTGCCTTCCACCACCTGGGGCTTGAAGGCCTGGCGGCCGCCGGCTGGAGCCGAGGTCGTCGCCTGCTGCGGCAGCTTCACCACCTCCAGCGCCCGGGCCCGGTGGGCGAGGCGGCGCAGGAAGCCGCGCTCCTCCAGGGCGGTGATCAGCCGGTGGATGCCCGACTTGGAGGCCAGGTCCAGCGCGTCCTTCATCTCGTCGAACGAGGGCGAGACGCCGGTCTCCTTGATCCGTTCGTGGATGAACATCAGCAGTTCGTGCTGCTTGCGGGTCAGCATGTCCGGTCTCTCCAGGCGCGATTCGTCGGGAACAAATCGCAAACAATGGCGATGTTCTCTAGGTGTTCTTCGTTTCTGTCAAGTTAACCGCGTGGGCGACTTGCGCGGCGTCTCAGGCCAGGAGGGTTCTGGTCGCTTCTGTCACGTCGTCCTGCCGCATCAGGCTTTCGCCGACCAGCATCGCCCGGGCGCCGGCCGCGGCCATCCGGGCGGCATCGGCGGACGTGAAGACGCCGCTCTCCGTGACCAGCAGGATGTCGGAGGGCAGGCCGGCGGCCAGCCGCTCGGTGACGGCGAGGTCGACCACGAAGCTGCGCAGATCGCGGTTGTTGACCCCCAGCAGGGTCGTCCCGAGTTTCAGGGCGCGATCACGTTCGGCCTCGTCATGCACCTCGACCAGGGCGTCCATGCCGAGGCGGGCAGCCTCAGCCATCAGGTCGGCGGCCAGGGCGTCGTCGACCATGGCCATGATCACCAGGATGGCGTCGGCCCCCAGGGCGCGGCTCTCGGCGACCTGCCAGGGATCGACCAGGAAATCCTTGCGGATGCAGGGCAGGGCGACCTCGGCCCGGGCGGCGGCCAGGTAGGCGTCGTCGCCCTGGAAACTCGGCCCGTCGGTCAGCACCGACAGACAGGCGGCGCCGCCCGCCTCGTAGGCCCGGGCCAGGGCCGGCGGGTCGAAGTCGGCGCGGATCAGGCCCTTGGAGGGGGAGGCCTTCTTGATCTCGGCGATCAGGGCGAGGCGGTCGCCGGACCGGGCCTCCAGCGCCCTGCGGAAGCCCCGAGGCGCGTCGGTGGCGGAGATATCCACCGTCGGCCGGCCCGCTTTGCGGGCCTTGACCTCCTCGCGCTTGTAGGCGGCGATCTTGCCGAGGATGTCGGTCATCAGCTGTTGGTGGCGGCGACCAGCCCATCGAGGGCGGCGCGGCCCCGGCCGTCGTCGATCACGGCGGCGGCCAGCTCGACGCCCTCGCGCAGGGTCTCCACCTTGCCGCCGACAAGGAAGGCGGCGGCGGCGTTTAGCAGCACCACGTCGCGATAGGCGCCCTTCTCCCCGTCGAGCATCCGGGCGAGGGC
>DASPLD010000324.1:0-3485 GCA_035627755.1 Caulobacter sp.
GGGGGCGGCGGGGGCGGGGGACCCATGACGAGGTCGATGGTGGCCGGGCCTTCGCCGTCGCGCGTCACCTTGATGTGGCCGATCGCCTCCGGGTCGATCGACTTGGGATCGAAGACCGCCGGGACAGGCTTGCCATCGACCAGGAACCTGACCCGCGCCAACCGCGCGTCCTTGGCGGGGTCGCCGGTGACCGCCGCCAGCTTCACCACGGGGCGGCCGCTCCAGATGGTCACGCCGCCGGGCTGGACCGTCATCTGGTCGGCCATCACGGCCACCTCGCCCTTCGGGCTCAGCGCGGTCTCCTGGGCCGACTGGCGCCATTCGGAGTTCCGCGTCGGGGGCGCGGCCTGGACGGCTAGGGCGACGCTGCCGGCTCCGACCGCCAGGGTCAGGACGGCGGCGATTGCGGCGACACCGGCGATGGCGCCGGGACGGGCGCCCTGGCGCGGGGTCAGGATGGCTTTCAGGCGCATGGCGGTCTTCCTTCCGGCGCCGATGAAGGCGGATTGCGGCTCCGGACCGGCGCGGAGCCGGAGCGTCTCGATGAGGCATTGGGCGTAGGCGCGGCGGGCGGCAGCGTCGGCGCCGGCCAGGGCGATGGCGTCGCAGCGCTCCTCGCGGGCCGCCATCAGCCGGGCGTGGATCGCGGCCATCAGCGGGTTGAACCAGAGAAGGGCCAGGAGGATCGATTCCAGCCTGCTGCGGCTGTTATCGGCGCGCTTGAGATGCGCCAGCTCATGGCCGCAGATCAGCGCCAGCCGCTCGGTCGGCAGGACGGTCAGGGCGTCCGGGATGACGATGGCGGGCTTGAGGACGCCGGCCAGCAAGGGAGTGGCGGCCTGGGGTGACGCCTTGAGGGCCGGCGGCCGGACCTTCAGCGACCTGGCCTGGCGGACCAGGGCGGCGGCGAGGCCCTCGTCTTCCAGCGGGCGCGCCCCGCGCAGCAGAGCCGCCAGGCGGACGTGACGCCGGACCAGCCGGCCGAGGGCGACCATGGCCCCCAGGAGGATGACGCTGAGCAGCAGGGTCGGGGCCAATAGGAGGCCGAGCTCCGCAAGATCGGCCAGTGGCGTCTTCGGCGGGTCGCGCAGGACCGACACCTCCGCCAGGTTCGGCGCATCGACGGCGGCGGCGGCATCGCTCGGCGGCGGGGCCGGGCGGCGCAGGTGCGGCGCGGCCAGGGGCGCGGCGATTACGGCCAGCACGGGCAGCAGGAAGGCCAGGCCCCAGATCCGCTCGCGCACGCCGGGCGCGCCGGTGATCCGCTCAGCCAGCAGGCCGGCGCCGAGGCCCAGCGCCGCCAGCGGCAGGGTGGCGCCCAGCATCGTCAGGGTGAGGGTGACGCCGTCCATGCCTCAGGCCTCCTCGTCGGCGTTGAGCAGGGCTTCGAGCTCGGCCAGTTCCTCGGCCGAGAGGATCTGGCTGCCCGCGAAGGCGGAGGCGGGGAGGGGGCCTTCCACCTCCAGCACCTGGCGCATGACGCGGCGCAGCACCCCGCCCAGCACGTCGGCCTTGGCCTGGGCCGGCTCATAGACCGCCAGCCCGTGGACGGACCGGCGTTCCAGCAGCCCCTTGGCCCGCATCCGCTCCAGCACCGTGCGGGTGGTGGAGGCGGTCCAGTCGAGGCCGGCCGGCAGGGCGTCCTGCACCTCGCGGGCGCTGGCCGCGCCGTCGCGCCAGAAGACCTTGAGGATCTCGAGTTCGGTGTCCGAGGGCGGTTGGATCATGGGCTCGCTCGTCTGACGTCACGAGTACGCTACAAGTGTAACGAATGCCTGTCAATCGTCACGAACGGCGGTCGGCCGCGCCCCTCCACCGGCGCCCCATCGCCCCGATTTCGCCATCCAGGCGAGACACAGACGCTCCGTACAAGGCTAGTGGGAGCGTCGTATGGCCCAGCAGATCGAGTTCGTCGGACAATCGGGCCATGGGTATCGCTACCTGCCGCTGGAGACCTCCGGACCGATCTCGCCGACCGGGGCCAACTACCTGTTCGTCAAGGTCAAGGGCCAGGAGCGCACGGTTGTCTACGCCGGGGAGACCGAGTGCCTCCACAAGGGCGTACATGCCGGCTGGGACCGCGCCCGCAAGGCCCACGGGGCCAACACCATCTTCGTGCGGCTGAACGTCACCCGGGCGGTGCGCAAGGCCGAGCTCGAGGACATCGTCGCCGCGCACCAGCCGCCGATGAACGGCGAGGAAGACTAGCTTCTCCACAGGTCGATCCCACGGGAGCCGCCGCTGTGAATTTCCGTATTGCCTGTGGAACAAAACGGGAATAAGAACAAACCCGGAACTTGGAACGGGGAGGCTCGAATGGCCCGGATCGCTCGTGAAACGCTGGCTCTGGCTTCGGTGGTCGGCTTTGTGTGGATGATGTGTTCGGTGGCCTATCTGGCGGCGTGAGTCGGGCTTAAGGCTACGAGTCACTCTCCAGGGGAAAGGCGGCGGCGGAAGATGGCGGATCTGGCGAACGGCTTTGTCCATTTGCGGGTCCGCTCGGCCTACAGCCTGCTGGAAGGGGCCATCAAGGCGGACGCCCTGCCCAAGCTGGCGGCGGGGCAGGGGATGCCGGCAGTCGGCATCGCCGACCGGGCCAACCTCTTCGGGGCGCTGGAATTCTCGGTCGCGGCCAAGGACGCCGGGGTGCAGCCGATCGTCGCCTGCGCCCTGCCGGTGACCGGCATCGGCGAGGGGCCGCCCGAGCGTTGGGCCCGGACGCCCACCATCGTGCTGCTGGCTCAGAACGAGGCCGGCTACCTCAACCTCTCGGAACTGTCCTCGGCCGCCTATCTGGAGGTCGACGCGGTGTCCGAGCCCTCCGTGCCCTGGACCAGGGTCGCGGCCCACAGCGAGGGGCTGATCCTCCTGTCGGGCGGGGTCGACGGGCCGGTCGATCCGCTGTTCGCCGCCGGCAAGACGGCCGAGGGCGAGGCGACCCTGGCCGAGATGGCCCGGGTGTTCGGCGACCGCTTCTATGTCGAGCTGCAGCGCCACGGGCTGCCGCAGCAGGCTGCGGCGGAGCCGGGACTGGTGGCCTGGGCCTACGCCCACGATGTGCCGCTGGTCGCCACCAACGATGTCTACTATCCCGCCCAGGCCATGCATGAGGCGCACGACGCCCTGCTGTGCATCGCCGACGGCTCCTTCGTCGGCCAGGACGAGCGGCGGCGGGTCACCGCCGAGCACTGGTTCAAGACCGGGCCTGAGATGCGGGCCCTGTTCGCCGACCTGCCCGAGGCCTGCGACCAGACCCTGGAGATCGCCCGCCGCTGCGCCTTCATGGTCTCCAAGCGCGACCCGATCCTGCCGCGTTTCGACACCGGGGCCGGGCGCAGCGAGAACGATGAACTGGCCTACCAGGCGCGCGAGGGTCTGAAGTCCCGGCTGGCGGCCATCGCCCTGGCGGCGCCGGAGGACGAGTACTGGAGCCGCCTCGAGTTCGAGATCGGCGTCATCCAGCAGATGGGCTTCCCGGGCTACTT
>DASPLD010000325.1:0-8214 GCA_035627755.1 Caulobacter sp.
CGACCGTTTCATCGAGATCTGGAATCTCGTCTTCATGCAGTTCGAGCAGGTGACGAAGGACGAGCGCATCGTCCTGCCGCGCCCGTCGATCGACACCGGCATGGGGCTGGAGCGGATCGCGGCGGTCATGCAGGGCGTGCACGACAACTACGATACCGACCTCTTCAAGACCCTGATCGCCGCCTCGGTGGACCTCACCGGCGTCAAGGCCGAGGGCGACCGCGCCCCCAGCCACCGGGTCATCGCCGACCACCTGCGCACCAGCGCCTTCCTGATTGCCGACGGGGTGACGCCGTCGAACGAGGGTCGCGGCTATGTCCTGCGCCGGATCATGCGCCGGGCCATGCGCCACGCCCACCTGCTGGGCGCCGAGGAGCCGCTGATGCACCGGCTGGTTCCGACCCTGACCGCGGAGATGGGCGGGGCCTACGGCGAGCTGCGCCGGGCGGAACCGGCGATCGTCGACACCCTGCGCCAGGAAGAGGAGCGGTTCCGCCGCACGCTCGGCCGCGGCATGGGCCTGCTCGACGAGGCGACTGCCGGCCTGGCCGAGGGCGGGGTGCTCTCCGGCGAGGTCGCCTTCAAGCTCTATGACACCTACGGCTTCCCGCTCGACCTGACCCAGGACGCTGTCCGGGCCAAGGGGCTGACCGTCGACACCGAGGGGTTCGACGCCGCGATGAAAGGCCAGCAGGACAACAGCCGCGCCAACTGGAAAGGCTCCGGCCAAAAAGCCGCGGCGGCTGCTTGGTTTGGGGTTCGCGGCTTGAGCGGCGCCACGGAGTTCACCGGCTACGAGAGCGTCGATGGAACCGGCATGGTGGTCGCCCTGATGGTGGATGGCCAGCCGGCCGACAGCGCCGGCGCTGGCGAAACCGTCCAGGCGGTGTTCGATCGCACCCCCTTCTATGCCGAGAGCGGCGGTCAGGCCGGCGACAAAGGGGCCGTCGAATGGACCGGCGGCTCCGGCCGCGTGCTCGACGTCCAGAAGCAGGCCGGCGACCTCCATGTCCATGACATCGAGATCCTGGCCGGGACGCTGAGGGTCGGCGACAGCGCCGCTCTGCACGTCGACCCAGTCGCCCGCCAGACCACCCGCGCCAACCACTCGGCGACCCACCTGCTGCATGCCGCCCTGCGCCATGTGCTGGGCCCTCATGTCAGCCAGAAGGGCCAGATGGTCGACGGCGAGCGCATCCGCTTCGACTTCAGCCACGGCGGGCCGGTGACCGCGGACGAGATCGCCCGCATCGAAGACGAGGTGAACGCCGTCGTCCTGCAGAACATGGCGGCCCGGACCAAGCTGATGAAGCCGCAGGAGGCCATCGAGGCCGGGGCCATGGCCCTGTTCGGCGAGAAATACGGCGACGAGGTCCGGGTGCTGGCGCTCGGCCGGGCGCTGGACGGGGAGGGCGACTACTCGGTCGAACTCTGCGGCGGCACCCATGTCTCGCGCACCGGCGACATCGGCCTGTTCAAGATCGTCTCCGAGGGGGGGATCGCGGCCGGCATCCGGCGGATCGAGGCCCTGACGGGGGAGGCGGCCCGCAAGTGGCTGGAGGGCCAGGCCAGCGTCGCCACGGGCCTTGCCGAGAAGTTCAAGGTCCCGGTCGCCGAGGTCGCCGCGAGGGTCGAGGCGCTCGAGGCCCAGCGCAAGGCCCTGGAAAAGCAGCTGGCGGACGCCAAGAAGGCCCTGGCGCTGGGCGGCGGAGGCGGTGCGGCCGCAGGTCCGGAGGACATCGGCGGCGTGAAGTTCGTCGGTCGGGTCCTGGACGGCGTCGGCGGCAAGGACCTTCGCGGCCTGGTCGAGGATTTCAGGAAGCAGGTCGGCAGCGGCGTTGTCGCCCTGGTCGGCACGGCCGACGGAAAGGCCGCCGTAGCGGTGGCGGTGACCCCGGACCTGACCGGCCGCTTCAACGCCGCCGAACTCGCCAAGGCGGCGGTGATCGCCATGGGCGGCCAGGGCGCCGGCGGCAAACCCGACTTCGCCCAGGGCGGCGCTCCGGACGACAGCAAGGCGGCGGATGGGGTAGCGGCGGTGAAGGCGGCGCTGGCGGGGTAGGGCTGGCGGGCGGCTATTCTCAGTCGCTCCCCCTCTGCGATCCGGCTCCAAATTCCTCCTCCGGCGCGTGGCGACGGGGGAGGGGGACCGCGAGCGGATACGCGCGTGGTGGAGGGGGCGGCGCCGGCGGATGGGGCTTGCCAAGAACGCAGCGGTCAAAGCCGCGCCAGAACACTCGCTGTCCTGACCCGCCGGCGCTGCCCCCTCCACCACCGGCCCTAAGTCGGGCCGGTGGTCCCCCTCCCCCGCGGCGCTTCGCGCCCCGGAGGAGGATTTTCCGCGTGGGCGAGGACCGTCAATATCGCGGAGTCCATGTCGGCAAGGACGACCTGCGCCGGAAGCCGCAGGACCGCCAAGCCGTTCGCTTGCGTCCAGCCGTCACGAGAGGCGTCATAGTCGCGCTGCTCGTCCGATGTATGCGTCGATCCATCGATTTCGACGACCAACCTGTGCGTCGGGCAGTAGAAGTCAGCGATGAACGGCCCCAGCGGCTGCTGCCGACGAAAGCGCAGTCCTTGGATCGCTCCGCCGCGAAGGGCCTGCCATAGCAGCACTTCTGGGAAGCTCACCGCCCGCCGAAGCGCCCTGGCCGCCTGCACCGTTGGACGACGGCCCCTCACCCCGCCGCGAACACCGCGATCTTGTTCCCCGTCGGATCGCGCAGGTAGGCCGCGTAGAACCCCGGCGTTCCCGGGGGCCGGTGGCCGGGAGCCCCCTCGTCGGTCCCGCCCGCCGCCATGCCCGCGGCGTAGGCCGCGTCCACCGCAGCTGGGCTGTCGGCCTTGTAGGCGACCATGATGCCGTTGCCGGGGCGGGCGGGCTGGCCGTCGTACGGCGGGCAGATGGCGGTGTGGGCGTCGGTGAAGCCCTCCGCGCCGCCCTTGGGGCCGTAGGCGATCCAGCCGCCGCCCTCCATGCGCCGGTCATGGCCGAGCGCGTCGAACAGGGCGTCGTAGAAGCGGCCGGACTGCTCGCTGTCGAGCGCGCCGATGGTGACGTAACCGAGCATGGAAACCTCCCGTCTGTTGGAGGCTCACCTTACGCAGTTATGGGAACAAAGCAAGAACTACCGTTCGTCCGGCGGCAGCTGCACATGCACCAGCTTCCAGGTGAACAGGCTCCGCCGCTCGAAGGTCAGCACGGTGATCTTCTCCGGCTGGCCCGGCCGCTTCACCGCCAGCCGGGTCCGCTCGATCCCCAGGTAGCTGACCCCCGGCCACGGCCCGCGGACCAGCGCGCCGGCGGTGGCGGTGATCGATCCGTCCGCCTTTGGCTCCTGCGGCGCGCCGCCCGGCGGATAGCCTCGGATCACGTCGCCGATCCCAGCCACGGTCATATAGCGGTCGACCTTCGGGGCAGCCGGCACGGCGTCCTTCCAGGCCCGCTTCAGCGCCCCGACCGGATCCTGCCAGATGGTCGGCGGCTCGGCGGTGCGGGCCTCGTCCGGGTCGAGCTGGGCGATCAGGCTCTTGCGCACCGCCGAGGAGTCGACGAGGTGGCTGACCGCCGCCACGTCCTCTGCCTGGGTGGCGGCGCGCAGGGCCCGGTAGGCGTTGAACGGCGCGAGGACGAAGGCGATGGCGAACAGCGCCAACGCCAGCAGCACGATCTTGAACAGGCTCTTTCCCATGGCGGCATCAGACCCCGCCGTGGGCCGCCCCGCAAGCCGCCTCCCGTGGCGCGGGCAGGGACCTTGCCGGCCCGGCGTCACTCGATAAGCTTGAGGCATGGATAGCAGCTACGAGTGGGATGGCGATTGGAGCGCCATTGAAAGCAAGGACGAGCAGCAGGGCCTGGAAGCGGAACTGCTGCGGGAGCTAAGCTCGGACCATGTGCTCCACGGTCATCGGATAACCGCGCTCGCCAGGCGATGGAGGCGAGACGATGTTCTCTTCCGACTGGATGATGGCCGCTTCGCCCAGGTGCACCTGACTTGGCGGTACGAGTCACGGTCAAACTGGCCGTCGACGGAAATCTATCCGACGTTCGACGCGTGGAAGGCCGTTCCACCCGAAGATCGATAGCGGCTCTTTGGCCACGAAAAAGGGGCGGAGATCGCGCCTCCGCCCCCTTGTCTTTCGATGGTCGGCCCGATCAGGCCTTGGCCATCGCGATCTTCAGGTTCTCGTCGACCTTGTCGAGGAAACCCTCGGTGGTCAGCCAGCTCTGCTGGTCGCCCACCAGCAGCGCCAGGTCCTTGGTCATGAAGCCGCTCTCGACGGTGTCGATGCAGACCTTCTCCAGGGTCTGGGCGAAGTTCGCCAGGTCCTGGTTGCCGTCCAGCTTGGCGCGGTGCGCCAGGCCCCGGGTCCAGGCGAAGATCGAGGCGATGGAGTTGGTCGAGGTCGACTGGCCCTTCTGGTGCTGGCGGTAGTGGCGGGTGACGGTGCCGTGGGCGGCCTCGGCCTCGACGGTCTGGCCGTCGGGGGTCAGCAGCACCGAGGTCATCAGGCCCAGCGAGCCGAAGCCCTGGGCCACGATGTCCGACTGCACGTCGCCATCGTAGTTCTTGCAGGCCCAGACGTAGCCGCCCGACCACTTGAGGGCCGAGGCCACCATGTCGTCGATCAGCCGGTGCTCGTAGGTGCCGCCGAACTTGTCGAACTCGGCCTTGAACTCCTCGTCAAAGACTTGCTGGAAGATGTCCTTGAAGCGCCCGTCGTAGGCCTTGAGGATGGTGTTCTTGGTCGACAGGTAGACCGGGTACTGCCGGGCCAGGCCGTAGGAGAAGCTGGCGCGGGCGAAGTCGCGGATCGAGTCGTCGAGGTTGTACATCGCCATGGCGACGCCGGCGCCGGGCGCGTCGAACACCTCTTTTTCGATCACCTGGCCGTCTTCACCGACGAACTTGATGCTGAGCTTGCCCTTGCCGGGGAACAGGAAGTCGGTGGCCCGATACTGGTCGCCGAAGGCGTGGCGGCCGACGATGATCGGGGCGGTCCAGCCGGGCACCAGGCGCGGCACGTTCTGGCAGATGATCGGTTCGCGGAAGATGACCCCGCCCAGGATGTTTCGGATCGTCCCGTTCGGGCTCTTCCACATCTTCTTGAGGCCGAATTCCTCGACCCGCTGCTCGTCGGGGGTGATGGTCGCGCACTTCACCGCCACGCCGTGACGCTTGGTGGCGTTGGCCGCGTCGATGGTCACCTGGTCGTCGGTCGCGTCGCGGTGCTCGACGGAGAGGTCGTAGTAGTCGAGCTGGAGGTCGAGGTAGGGGAAGATCAGCTTGTCCTTGATGAGCTTCCAGATGATGCGGGTCATTTCATCGCCGTCCATGTCGACGACGGGATTGGCGACCTTGATCTTGGCCATGCGGGGGGAGTCTCCCAAAAGGGCTTGAGCCCGGGGTTAGCGCGCTGAAGCGGGGGGACACAGGCCCGTCCGCACCGCGCGAGGCGGGGAGGGCTATAGCCCCAATCGCCGGTGTGGGAAACAGCCCGTTGCCGAGGGCCCGCTAGTCGAAGCTGGCCGGCAGCAGGCGGTCATAGAGGCTCCGGACCGAGCCGTAGCATTCGCAGGCGGTGGCCTCGAGGCCGGCGCGGTCGAGGATGTCCACCACCCCGCGGCGATAGCGGATCAGCCCCTTGGCCTGCAGGGTCCCCGCCACCGCCGTGACCGTGGTCCGTTGCACGCCCAGCATGTCGGCCAGGAACTCCTGGGTCAGGCCGACGGTGTCGCTGTCGATGCGGTCGCGGCAGGACAGCAGCCAGCGGCAGAAGCGGGCCTCGACGGCGTGCAGGGCGTTGCAGGCCACCGACTGGATGGCGTGGCCGAACAGGGCGTCGTTGTGCTTGTCGACCAGCTCCATCAGCTTGGGGCTGCGCTTGTAGGTCTGGCTGAAGGCGCTGGCGGAAATCCGTGACGCGCGGCCGGCCACCTGGATGATCGCCCGTGACAGCGCCTTGCGAGGGGCGATGGCGGTCATCAGCCCGAAGGCGCCCTCTCGGCCGATGGTGACCGACTCGATCGCCGCGCCGCTTTCCATCAAGGTCATCAGGGAGATGACGCAGTCGTGCGGAAAGTATACGGTTTCAATGTCGTCGCCGGGCTCATAGAGCAGCCGGCCCTTCTCCAGATCCACGGGCGAAAGCTGCGCTGACAACAGGGCGTAGTCTTCCGGCGGCAGGCTGGAGAGAAGTCGGTTTTTCACGCGGGACAGGCTCTTCATGACGAATCGGAACGCTGTTTCACGAGCGCGGTTGCAAGCTATCGATCTGTTGCGCCAAGCACTGTCAGTTGGCCGACATAGTCCTGCCGGGTATCGACGTTCGAATTCCTTGAAATGAATCCGGGCCTTGAGGCCTGGCCATTCCACAGTTCATGGCAGTGTCGGCAGCCCGACAAAGACATCGCTTAGGATAATCTCAGAACCGCTCGCAAAAGGGATTTTTGTTCATGAAGTACCGTCGTTTGGGCCGGACCGGCCTCTATGTTTCCGAAATCTGCCTCGGCGCCATGACCTTCGCCGACAGCAACACCGGCATGTGGGGCGCCATCGGGGCTGTCGACCAGAAGGGGACCGACGCGATGGTCGAGCGGGCCTTGGCCGCCGGCGTCAACATCATCGACACCGCCGACGTCTATTCGGCCGGCCAGTCGGAGCGGATGGTCGGGGCCGCCCTGCGGAACCTCGGGGTGAAACGCAGCGACGTGGTCATCGCGACCAAGGTCTACGGCGAGATGGGCAAGGGGCCCAACGACCGCGGCGCCTCGCGCGGCCACATCATGGACGGGGTCAAGGCCAGCCTCGAGCGGATGGGCCTCGACCACATCGACCTGTTCCAGATCCACGCCAACGATCCGATCACGCCCGTCGAGGAGACCCTGCGGGCGCTCGACGACCTGGTGAGCCAGGGCCTCGTCCGCTACATCGGCTGCTCCAACTGGGCCGCCTGGAAGATGATGAAGGCCCACGGGATCTGCGACCGGCTGGGCTACGCCCGGTTCGAGACGGTGCAGGCCTACTACTCCATCGCCGGCCGCGACCTGGAGCGGGACATCGCGCCGATGCTGGAGGACCAGCAGATGGGGCTGATGGTCTGGTCGCCGCTGGCCGGAGGGCTGCTGTCGGGCAAGTTCGGACCCGGGAGCAACGGGCCGGAGGGCGCCCGCCGGGCCAGCTTCGACTTTCCGCCGGTGAACCGCGACCGGGCCTGGGCCTGCGTCGACGCCATGCGGACCATCGCCGAGGCCCGCGGCGTCTCGGTGGCGCGCATCGCCCTGGCCTATGTGCTCAGCCGGCCGTTTGTCACCACGGTGATCATCGGCGCCAAGACGGTCGAGCAGTTGGACGACAACCTGGCCGCCGCCGAGATTGAGCTGACGGCGGAGGAACTGGCCAGCCTTGACGAAGTGTCAGCGCTTCCGCCGGAGTATCCGGGGTGGATGCTGGCCCGGCAGGGCGGCCAGCGGGTCCCGCGGCCGTTCAAGCCGCAGGGCTAGTTCAACGTCACGTCCGTGCGCCCGCCCATGTCCGGCGTGCGGTGGGTGGCGTTGGCCTTGGCGACTTCCCAGGCATACTTGATCGGCCCGCCGTCGCTGATCCACACGCGGGCGTCGTGGCACTTGAGGCGCAGCAGCCGCAGGTCCGGGTCGTCCTGGCCATGAGGGTACCAGGCGGCGACCATCGGGCTCCACCAGCGCTTGATCTTCTCGCGGTCCATCTCGACGGTCAGCTCGCCGCCGACGCAGGCCTGGAACTCCCGGTCCTTGGCCTGGATGACGAACATCGCCTGGCGGGGGCCATGGCTGGCGTCGCGGGCGAGGTCGGTCTCGGCGCGGGTGAAGAACCAGATCTCGCCGTCCTCCGCGACGGTGAAGGGGGTCATCGGCTGGAAGTGCTGCGGCGGCCCGTCGACGAGGCCGATCATCCCGAGTCGCCCCTTGTCGATCTCGGACCACAAGCGGCTTTCAACGGCGGCGGGATCGTGGGTGTCGGTGGGCATGGGAACTCCTTGCGAACTGGTCGCAACAGAACCCCTTAGGCGGGGAGCCGTTCCCTGGCTCGCGGGCCCTAGCTGGCGGGGAGGGCCGCCTGATGGTCCAGAAATATCCGCCACTGGCCGCCGGTGCGCACCCAGGCCCGCACCCAGTGGCCGCGCCGCGCCTTGCCGTCGGTCGTCCAGCCGGTCTCGCCATAGGTCCAGACCAGG
>DASPLD010000326.1:0-37714 GCA_035627755.1 Caulobacter sp.
GCCAAATCCACCTGGCCCGAGATCGAGGCCTTCCTGACCCGCTCCGCCACCGTCGTGGTGCCCATCGGCTCCAACGAGCAGCACGGCCCCACCGGCCTCTTGGGCACCGACTGGATGTGCCCCGAGATCATCGCCCACGAGGCGCAGAAAAACCGGGATGATCTGCTGGTAGCGCCGACCTTCAACATCGGTATGGCCCAGCACCATCTGGGCTTCCCCGGCACGATTTCCCTGCGCCCGACCACCTTCATCGCGGCCATCGGCGACTGGTGCCGCAGCCTGGCGGCCCACGGATTCACCCGGATCTATTTCCTCAACGGCCACGGCGGCAACGTCGCCACCATCGAGGCCGCCTTCAGCGAACTTTACGCCGAGGCCAGTTTCGCCAGGGCGCCCCGGGGCTTCGCGGCGAAACTGAAAAACTGGTGGGACCTGGATGGCGTCAACAGCCTGGCCAGTCGGCAGTTCCCCACCGGCCACGGCAGCCACGCCACCCCCTCGGAGATCGCGGTGACCCAGTGGGCCTACCCGGACGCCATCAAGACCGCGGAGTATGACCCGCCGGTAGCGCCGACCGGCCCGATCCGCGAGGCGGCCGATTTCCGGCGGCGGTTCCCGGACGGACGGATGGGCAGTGATCCGGCCCAGGCCACCCCGGAAAAGGGCGGGGAACTGGTGCGGCTGGCGGCGGAGAAGCTGCTGGCGGACGTGAAGGCGTTTTCGGAAGAGGTCGCGCCCTAGCGGTAGTGCCGTGCTTCGACACGCGACCCTCCGGATCGCTACTCAGCATGACGATCATTGAGCAGGGCCCGCTATCAAGTCCTCAGGGCCACCCGCCCCCTCAATCCCAGTCCGTCATCCTGAGTAGCCCGCCTCTGGCGGGCGTGTCGAAGGACGCACGGAGCCGGAAACATCGTCTTCCCGGCGCCAGCGGCTCAACGAGAGGCTCGGAAGCGCCTCCCAATGGCCCTCGATCACGGCCTGCTTCTTGGCCCGTGTCCATCGCTTGAGCCGGCGCTCCCAGTCGATGGCGTCATGAATAGTCTGGAACTCGGCGACATAGCGCACCTCCACCGGCCGCCGTGTCGCGGTGTAGCCACCGTACGTTCCGGCCTGATGCTGTCCGATCCGCTGATCGATTTTCGTCGTACAGCCCACGTAGAAGCTGCCGTCCCGGCATTCGAGGATGTAGACCCAGGCGGCCACGTTGGTGCGTCCTTCGACACGCGGCCTGTGGCCGCTACTCAGGATGACGACCAAGGATGATCTGTCGGTTCACTTGATCACGTTTTGTTCCTTTCGCCAACCCCGCTGCTCGTCATCCTGAGTAGCCCGCCTCCGGCGGGCGTGTCGAAGGACGCAACTACCCCGCCCGCGTCAGTCGCCGGCAAAGATCGTCCAACTGTTCCAGCGTCGCATACTTCAGCCGCACCTCGCCCCGGCCGCCGGCGTCGCGGATCTCGACCTCCAGCCCGAGGATGTCGGCCAGGTCGCTCTCCAGCGCCGTGGTGTCGTGGTCCTTCGCCCCCGCTGTCAGCCGCGGGGCGCCGGCCTTGCCAAGCTTCGGCTCGGCCGTCGCCTTCACCAGGGCCTCGGTCTGGCGCACGCTGAGGCCGTCCTTGACCACCATCCGGGCCAGCTCGACCGCCTTCTCAGACCCGACCAGGGTCCGGGCGTGGCCCGCCGACAGCTCGCCCTCGACCAGCATGGTCAGCACAGGGTTCGGCAGGGTCAGCAGCCGCAGGGCGTTGGCCACGTGCGGCCGGCTCTTGCCCACCGCCTCGGCCACCGCCTCCTGGGTGTGGCCGAACTTCTCGATCAGCGCCCTGTACCCCAGCGCCTCTTCATAAGGATTGAGGTCGGTCCGCTGGACGTTCTCGACGATGGCGATCTCCAGCACCTGGCGATCGTCAAACTGGCGCACCAGCACCGGCACGGTCCGCAGGCCCGCCACCTGCGCCGCCCGCCAGCGCCGTTCGCCGGCGACGATCTGGTACTCGCCGGGCGCGCCCGGCATCGGCCGGGTCAGGATCGGCTGCAGGATGCCCTTCTCGCGGATGCTGGCGGCCAGGGCGTCGATCTCCTCGCGCCCGAAGGTCCGCCGCGGCTGGTCCGGGTTGGCCCGCACCAGCTCGATCGGGACTTCCTTGGTCCCCGCGGCCTCGCCGACTGCCGCGTCAGCCTGATCGGCGGCGTCCGCCTCGCCCAGCAGGGCCGACAGCCCGCGCCCCAGTCCCCGACGTCCCTCAACCATAACTGCTTGATTCCATTCTTCTTTTATTGGGACGCGCGGGCGCGGCGAGCGCGTTCGCGCTGCACCACCTCCCGCGCCAGCTTCAGGTAGGCCTGGGAGCCGGCGCACTTCAGATCGTAGATCAGCACCGGCTTGCCATACGACGGCGCCTCGCTGACCCGAACATTGCGCGGGATCACCGTCTCATAGACCTGGTCGCCGAAATGCGCCCGCACGTCCCGCGCCACCTGCTCCGACAGGCTGTTGCGGCGGTCGTACATGGTCAGCACCACCCCCTGGATCTCCAGGGCCGGGTTGAGGCTGCCGCGCACCAGCTCGATGGTCCGCATCAGCTGGGTCAGCCCCTCGAGGGCGAAGAACTCGCACTGCAGCGGCACGAACACCGCGTCGGCGCCGGTCATGGCGTTGACGGTCAGCAGGTTCAGCGACGGCGGGCAGTCGATGAGGACATAGCTGTACTTGCCGGTGGCCCGCAGCGCCGACAGGGCGTCGCGCAGCCGGTAGGAGCGCCGTGCGCTCTGCCCCAGCTCCAGTTCGAGGCCCGAGAGGTCGGCGTCGGAGGCCGCCAGGTCGAGGCCGGGCAACGCGGTCTGCACCGCCGCCTCCTCGAGCGTCTTCTCCCCGGCATAGACGTCGTACATGGTCACCTTGCGCGCCGAACGGGGCACGCCCAGCCCGGTCGAGGCGTTGCCCTGCGGGTCGGTGTCGATCAGCAGCACCCGCTCCCCGACCGCCGCCAGGGCGGTGCCGAGGTTGATGGCCGTGGTGGTCTTGCCGACCCCGCCCTTCTGGTTGGCGATGGCCAGCACCCGCATGGGCAGCTTCACTGCCGGGGCCGCCTCGGGCCGGACTTCGACATCAGCGTCCACGCTTCGCACTCCTGATATCGACGATCCGGCCATCCGGGTCGCTGAGACTTTGAACCAGCCGGGCGTCGAGGCGCCAGCCCTGCCGCGCCTCCGCCAGTTCGGCTTCCGCCGCCTGCCCCTTGAGGAACAGACCCCGCGCGCCCCGCTTCAGACAGGGCTCGGCGAACCCCAGTAGCTTGGGCAGGGCGGCCACCGCCCGGGCGGTGACCACCTCGACCGTGAGCTTCATATCCTCGGCCCTGGCATTGTGCACGGTCGCCGGCAGACCCAGCTCCGCCACCACCTCCGCCAGGAAGCGGCAGCGCTTGGCGAGGCTTTCGACCAGATGCACCTGCGCCCCTTCGCGGTCCTTCAGCAGGATGGCCAGCACGATCCCCGGCAGCCCGGCCCCGGTCCCCAGATCGGCCCAGGTCCTCGCCTCGGGCGCCAGCCGCAGCAGCTGGGCGCTGTCCAGGGCGTGGCGCGACCAGAACACCGCCATCGCCGAGGGCCCGACCAGATTCATCCGGCCGTTCCAGTCCTCGAGCAGCGCCCGATAGCGCGCGAGGTCGGCCAGCTGGGCCGGCGTCACGCCGACCGCCGCCAGGGCCTCGGGCCCCTCGGCGATTCCCGGATCAAGCCGCGCGGCGACGGACATGGGCCAGCAGGGCAGTAAGGGCGCCGGGGGTGACGCCTTCGATGCGGGCCGCCTGGCCCAAGGTCACAGGGCGCACCCGGATCAGTTTCTCGCGCACCTCGTTGGAGAGGCCGCCGATGGCGCCGTAGTCGAGGTCGGCCGGCAGCCGCAGGTTCTCGTCGCGGCGGAAGGCCTCGACATCGGCCAGCTGGCGGTCGAGGTAGCCGCTGTAGGCCGCGTCGATCTCCACCTGTTCGGCCACCGCCGGGCTCCAGTCGGCGATCTGCGGCCAGACAGCCGCCAGCCGCCCCAGGGTCACCTCCGGATAGGCCAGCAGCTGGGTCACATTCCGCCGCTGGCCGTCGGCCTTGACCGGCAGGCCCAGCTTGCCGGCCTCGGCGGGGGTCAGGCTGTGGGCGGCGGCGAAGGCCCGCGCCTCGGCCAGCGCCCGTTGTTTCACGTGAAACACCGCGGCCCGGCCGGCGCCCACGACACCGGCCTCGATGCCGCGCTGGGTCAGCCGCTGGTCGGCGTTGTCGGCCCTCAGGGTCAGGCGGAACTCGGCCCGGCTGGTGAACATCCGGTAGGGCTCGGTCACCCCGCGGGTGACCAGGTCGTCGATCATCACCCCGATGTAGGCCTCGTCCCGAGCGAACTCGATCGGACCCGACCCCGAGGCCGCCCGCGCGGCGTTCAGGCCGGCGACCAGGCCCTGGGCCGCCGCCTCCTCATAGCCGGTGGTGCCGTTGATCTGGCCGGCCAGGTAGAGGCCCGGCAGCCGCTTGACCTGCAGGGTCGGATCCAGCTCGCGCGGGTCGACGTAGTCGTACTCGATGGCATAGCCAGGCCGCAGGATGGCGACATCCTCCAGGCCCGGGATGGTGCGCAGGAACAGAGCCTGGGTCTCCTCCGACACCGAGGTCGAGACTCCATTCGGATAGACGGTCGGGTCGTCCAGGCCCTCGGGCTCCAGGAACACCTGGTGGCTGGTCTTGTCGGCGAACCGGACGACCTTGTCCTCGATGGACGGACAGTAGCGCGGCCCGATCCCGGTCGCCCGCCCGCCGTACACTGCAGACTCGCTGAGCCGTTCGGCGATGATCCGGTGGGTCTCGGCAGTGGTGAAGGTGATGCCGCACTGGATCTGCGGCACGTCGATCCGGTCGTTGAGGAAGGAGAAGGGAACCGGCTCGGCGTCGGCGTCCTGCATCTCCAGCCGGTCCCAATGGATGGTCCGCCCGTCCAGCCGCGCCGGGGTGCCGGTCTTGAGCCGGCCCATGGCCAGGCCCGAGGCGTAGAGCCGGTCCGACAGGCCGATGGCCGGCGCGTCCCCGACGCGGCCCGCCGGGATGCGCTGTTCGCCCAGGTGGATGACGCCCTTCAGGAAGGTCCCGGTGGTCAGCACGACCCGGCCCGCCCGGTATTCACGGCCCGAAGCGCCGACGGCGCCAACCACCCGGCCACCCTCCACAACCAGGTCCTCGACCGCCTCGGCCAGGATCTCCAGGTTCGGCGTCCTCGCCAGCTCGGCCTGCATCGCCTCGCGATAGAGCCTGCGGTCGATCTGGCTGCGCGGCCCACGCACGGCCGGCCCCTTGGACCGATTGAGCATGCGGAACTGGATTCCGGCCTTGTCCGCCATCCGCCCCATGAGGCCATCGAGGGCGTCGATCTCGCGCACCAGGTGGCCCTTTCCCAGGCCCCCGATGGCCGGGTTGCAGCTCATCTCGCCGATGGTCTCGAGCTTGTGGGTCAGCAGCAGGGTGCGCGCGCCGGCCCGCGCAGCGGCAGCAGCCGCCTCGCAGCCCGCATGGCCGCCGCCGATCACAATGACATCCCAGGACGACATGGAACTCTCAAACACGAGCGCCCCCGACGAGGGGGGCGTTGGGAGGGCCTTATAGCCGATGGCGGCGGCGGCGCCGAGTCGAGAAGAGTTGATCACCATGTTTCACGTGAAACAGCGGTGACTGTCTACCGGCGCAGCCGGATGACTGTCTCCGCCTTGTCCGCTCACACGGTGACAGTCACGCTGCGCGAGACAGTCAATATCGCGCCGCGCCCGTCCTGCGATAAGCGAGCGGATCGTCGCCAAACGGCCTGCGAAAACGCAGCAAGGTGCATACACTTTCCGACACCCGCGCCAGCCGATGTTTCACGTGAAACACCCTATTTGCCGATGCAGAAGCTGGAAAACACCACATCTAGTATGTCTTCGGCTCCGATCCGCCCCGTCACCCGGGCCAGGGCCCGCGCCGCCAGGCGCACGTCCTCCGCCGCCAGCTCCACCGCCGGCTCCAGCTCTTCCAGCGCCCGTTCCAGATGCCGCCGCGCCTCAATCAGGCTGTCGCGATGGCGAATCCGCGTCGCCAGCGGGAACTCGGCCCCCGCCAGGGCCGCGACTACCCGCCGTTCCAGTTCAGACCGAACAGCCGCCACATCCGCCGGGGCCAGCACCGAGATCGCCAGCCGCTCCAGGGGCAGGCCGGTGACGTCGAACCGGTCCGCCCCCGGCGGCAGGTCGGCCTTGGTCAGCACCAGCAGATCGCCCTCGCGGGCCAACCCCTGGGCCTGACGCCAGGCGCCGGTGGCCGATTGGTCGACGACCCACAGCCGCAGGTCCGCCGCCTCGGCCCAGGCCCGCGCCCGCCGCACCCCCTCCGCCTCGATGGCCTCCGCCGTCTCCCGCACCCCCGCGGTATCGGCCAGCAGGGCCTTGTAGCCGGCCAGCACCAAGGGAACCTCGATGACGTCCCGGGTCGTGCCCGGCGTCGCCGTGACGATCGCCGCCTCCCGTCCGGCCAGGGCGTTGAGCAGGCTCGACTTGCCGGCGTTGGGCGCCCCGACCAGGGCGATGCGGAAGCCCTCCCGCACCCGCCGCCCACGGCCCTCGTCTTCGAGAGCCGCGGCAATCTCCTCGAGCAGCGTCCCCAGCGGCGGGCGGGCCCGCGCCGCCACGTCGGCCGGCAACTCCTCGTCCGGGAAGTCGACCGCCGCCTCCAGCATGGCCAGGGCCTGGGTCAGGCCGGCCCGCCAGGCCTCGTAGCGGTCCGACAGGGCCCCGCCCAGCTGACCCAGCGCCTGCCGGGCCTGCGCCCGCGTCTCGGCGTCGACCAGGTCGGCCACCGCCTCGGCCTGGGCCAGGTCCAGCCGGCCGTTCTCGAAGGCCCGCCGGGTGAACTCCCCGGGCTCGGCCAGCCGCAGGCCGAGCGCCAGCAACGCCTCCATTACCCCTTCGACGATGGCCGGCCCGCCGTGCAGGTGGAGCTCGGCGCTGTCCTCGCCGGTGTAGCTGCCCGGTCCCGGCGTCCACAGGACCAGGGCCTCGTCCAGCACCGTTCCGTCGGCGTCCTTCAGCCGCCGCAGCGAGGCGCGGCGCGGGGCGGGCGGGGGTCTGGCCGTCAGCGCCTCGATCGCCGCCCCGCTGGCCGGACCCGACAGCCGCACCACCGCCACCGCCGCCCGGCCGGGCGCGGTCGCGAGGGCGAAGACCGTGTCGGTCATTTGGCCTTGCCGCCCCCCATGGCCCCGCCGGTCGCGGCGGTCATCAGGCTGCGGAACTGCTCCTGCGCGCCGACCCCGAAGGCCATCCAGGTCTTCATCAGCTCCTCGGGGGCCAGGGCGGCCATGTTGGCGTCCATCCGCTTCTGCATCTCGGCCACCATGTGGTCGTTGAGGGCGGTGACGTCCGGCAGCCCCAGGAAGCTGCGGGCCTCCACCGGGGTGCAGTCGATCTCGACGGTGACCTTCATGGGTTCAGACTTTCTCCAAGCGCGCTTCGCCGAAGTGGCTACCGGTTCGGCGGCAAAGCGCGCGACAACTAAGAGATCGGCCCCACGCCTTTGTCATTGGGTTGAGACGGGGCCCGCGTTTAAGTGCGCAAATCAGCTAACGGACGAGGGACGACCATGAGCGGTGAACGCCTGACCATCAAGACGCCCGACGGCGAGTTTTCGGCCTATGTGGCCCGGCCCGCGGCCGCCAGCGCCCCGGTGGTGGTGGTCATCCAGGAGATCTTCGGGGTCAACCAGGTGATGCGCGACATCACCGACGGCCTGGCGGCCCAGGGCTACCTGGCCGTCTGCCCCGACCTGTTCTGGCGCATCGAGCCGGGCATCGACATCACCGACCAGTCGGAAGCCGAGTGGAAGCGGGCCTTCGAGCTGTTCAACGCCTTCAACGTCGACAAGGGGGTCGAGGACATCGCCGCGACCATCGACCAGGTCCGCGGCCTCGAAGGCTCGACCGGCAAGGTCGGCGCCGTCGGCTTCTGCCTCGGCGGCCTGCTGGCCTTTCTGACCGCCACCCGCACAGACGCGGACGCCTCGGTGAGCTACTACGGGGTGGGCATCGAGAAGCATCTGGGCGAGGCCGAGAAGCTGGCGGGTCCCCTCCTGATGCACATCGCCGCCGAGGACGGCTTCGTGCCCAAGGAGGCCCAGGCCCTGATCCACCAGGCGCTGGACAACCACGCGCTGATCGAGATCCACGACTACCCCGGCCGCGACCACGCCTTCGCCCGCCAGGGCGGCGAGCACTACCACGCGGCCGACGCCGAGAAGGCGAACGCCCGCACCGCCGCCTTCTTCAAGGCGAACCTTTCCTGATGCGCGCCATCCAGGCGCTGCGGGCCGGCGGGCCGGAAGTCCTCGCCGAGACCGACCTGCCGGTCCCCTCGCCGGGACCGGGCAAGATCCTCATCCGCCAGCAGGCCATCGGCCTCAACTTCATCGACACCTACCAGCGCTCGGGCCTCTATCCGATGACCTACCCGGCCGTGCTCGGCCAGGAGGGCGCGGGAATCGTCGAGGCGGTGGGGGAGGGGGTCACCCGGTTCAAGGTCGGCGATCTCGCCGGCTACGGCCTGGGCGGCCTGGGCGGCTATGCCGACTACAAGGTGATCGCCGAGGGTCGGGCGGTGAAGCTGCCGGACGGCGTCGACGCCCGGATGGCGGCCGCCAGCCTGCTCAAGGGGATGACGGCCGAGTTCCTGATCCGCCGCTGCGCGCCCGCCAGGGCCGGCGACACCGTGCTGGTCCATGCCGCCGCCGGCGGGGTGGGTCAGATCCTCGGCCAGTGGGCGCGGGCGCTGGGCTGCCGGGTCATCGGTACGGTGGGGTCCGAGGACAAGGTGGCCATCGCCCGCGAGGCCGGCTGCGACGAGGTCATCCTCTATCGCGAGGAGGATGTCGCCGCCCGGGTCCGCGAGCTGACCGGCGGGGCCGGCGTCCAGGTCGTCTACGACGGCGTCGGGGCGGCGACCTTCGAGGGCAGCCTCGACAGCCTGGCCCGCCGCGGGATGCTGGCCACCTACGGCAACGCCTCGGGGCCCGCCCCGCCGGTGGCCCCGCTGCGACTGATGAAGGGATCCCTGTTCCTCACCCGCCCGACGCTGGCGGACTACACCGCCACCACCGAGGAGCTCGACGAAAGCGCCGGGGCGCTGCTCGCCCTGATGGCGGAGGGGAAGATCAAGGTGGCGGTGGGGGCGGAGTTCCCGCTGTCGCAGGCGCGGGCGGCGCATGAGGCCCTGGAAGCGCGGCAAACCGTGGGGTCGACGCTGCTGATCCCGTAGGTGCGTCGTCTACCAAGCACCCGTCATCCCGGAAAGCGCGCAGCGCTTATCCGGGACCCAGGGGTTGCAGCCCGCCGGCCGCGACGCTGATTTCAATACCGAGATCACGCACGCCTGGGTCCCGGCTCTCCGCGCTTCGCGCTCCGGCCGGGATGACGGCAGCAGATCATGTCGGGGCGAAGGGTCCGCCCCATCACCCCCGCTTCAGCGCCACATACAGCGCCCCCTCGCCGCCGTGCCGCCGGTCGGCCGGCTGCACCCCCGCCACCAGGGCCCGCAGCGGGGGGGTCGCCAGCCACACCGGGGTCATGGCCTTCAGGGTCTCGCGCCCGCCGTCGCCCTTGCCGGTGATCACCAGCACCAGCCGGTCGCCCCGCTCCACCGAGGCGAACACGAACCGCTCGAGCACCTCGCGCGCCCGCTCCAGGGTGTGGCCGTGGAGGTCGACCCGGGCGGTGATCGGCTCCCGCTCCTTCACCACCCGGCGGGCGCGATTGGGCTCCAGGGGCTGGGGCGGCGGCTTGGCGGCGGCGGGCCTGGCCCCTTTGGGCGGAACCGCCTTGGCGGACTTCTTCGGCGGCAGCGCCTCGGGATCCACGGGCGTCGCCGGCTTGGGCTTGGCCACCTTGCGCCCGGGCAGCGGCTTGACCGTCTCGGCCACGCGGGCCCAGAGCGCCAGCTCCTCGGGGCGGGGCGGCCGCCGGACCATCAGTCGCGCGGGGCGGGGATCAGCCGCCACATCTTCAGCTCATGCTTGACCCGGCCGGCCTCGCGGCCCGCCGCCGCCCCGCGGCCGATGTAGAGGTCGGCCCGCACCTGGCCGCGGATCGCCCCGCCGGTGTCCAGCGCCGCCACCAGCCGGCTGTAGCGCGGGAAGGCGCCGGCCAGGGACGGCGCCTGGCCGTCGATCCAGTAGAGGGCGCCATAGTCGTGGAACTCCGGATCGACGGCGATCGCCCGACCGGCCAGCAGGGGTACATTGGCCGCTCCCGTCGCCTCCTCCCCATCGTCATCCTGCATCCGGAAGAAGACATAGCGGGGGTTCAGCCGCATGATCTCGTCCGCTTCCGGCCCGCGATGCTCCGCCAGCCAGCTGCGGATCGCCTCGCCCGAGGTCCCGTCGGCCGGCAGCAGGCCGCGGTCGCGCATCGGGGTGGCGATGCCCCGGAACGGCAGGCCGTTGGTGGCGGCGAACACCGCCCGCTTGCGCCGCCCGTCGGGCAGGACGAGCGTCCCCGAACCCTGGATCTGCAGGAAGAACAGATCCTCCGGCCGCATCCAGGCCAGCGGCCGGGGCTCCGGGACGGCCTCGATGGCCGCCCGGTCGGGATAGGGCAGCAGCTGGCCGTCCACCCGCCGGCCCTCGCCCTTCCAGCCTGGCCGGGCCGGGTCAGGGGTGAAGGCCTCATCGATCACGAGGTCGTCCGGCCGCGGCCGGACGGGGGCGGTGAACTCGGCCGTCCGCGAGAAGCGGGCCTCGTACTCCGGTGAGAAATAGGCGGTCAGCAGCCCGGTCCCGCCGACCGGCACGGCGCGGAAGGTCTGTTCGAGCACGGCGCGCGCGGCGGCCCCCTGCAGCGGTCCGGCGGCGGCCACCGCCCCGCAGGCCTCGGCCAGCTGCGGCTGCGGCTTGGCCCGGCAGGTGCGGGCGACAGCGGCCAGGGCGGCGCCGTGGTCCTCACCCGCCCAGCCCGGAAGGTCGGCCAGCGCCAGCCCCACGACCGGCGGCCTGGGCGGCTGCGGGGCGGGGCGCTCAGGCGTCGGTGCGGGCGCAGGGGAGGGGACCGGCGCCGGCGGCGTGGTCGCGCAGCCAGCCAGAAGGACGAGGGGAAGCAGGAGGCGAATCAGACGCATATCCAAGTGATACCCCACCTTTCGTGTCATCCTTCGGCCGCGCAGCGGACCGGAGGACCCACTCGTCCGCCTGGCGCATGGCGCGTGAAGGAAGAGCGCAGCCGTCGATGACGGAATTCAGGCTCCGGGCGGTCCCGCGTCCACCCTGGGTCCTCCGGTCCGCGCTTCGCACGGCCGAAGGATGACAGGGTTGGGTCTCACGCCTGCGCCGCGTCCACCGCGGCCAGGGTCCAGTTGGGATCACGGTTGGTGACGTCGCGCTCGAAGGTCCACAGCTCGGCGGTGCGGCGGTCGTCGACGGCTTCGCCCTCGGGGCCCTTGGTGCGGGCGCGGAACTCGGCCAGGAAGCGGACCACCACCTCGGCCACGTCGCCCCTCATGGTCGCCGACTCCAGGTCGGCGCGGGGCGGCTGGCTGAATTCCACCGTCTCGGTGACGCCGCCGGCCTCGCGCTCGGCGATCGCCGCCTCGAAGCCGTCGTAGACCGTGGGGCTCAGCAGCCGCTTCAGGGTGTCGCGATCGCCCTCGGCGAAGGCCTTGACCACCATCTGGTAGGCGCTCTTGGCCCCGGCCAGGAAATGGCCGACCTCGAAGTTCGGGTCGCGGGCCCGCACCGCGGCCAGGCCCGTCAGCACCACCCCCTCGGGCAGCGGCTCGGCCTCGCCGGCCGGCGGCGGGACGGGACGGGCCTCGCCACGCTCGACCGCCTCACGCTCGGCGTCCTCCGGCTGGCGGCCCACGCGGCGGCCGAGCACCGAATAAAGCTGGTAGAGCACGACCCCGGCCAGGACTGCGAAAAGGATGAGCTTGAGGGTCTCGGTCAAGGGATGGCCTGGGATGAAGAACGGTGAAGATCAATATAGGGCATCGACGGGCCCTCGTCAGGGCTGCTGGGTTTAATGTGCCGTCGGGGCGCAGTGTTCCGGTCATAGGCGGCAAGATTGCGCCCGCCAAGGCGCCGTGTTAGCGACCGCGCCTTGTTTTTCCAACTCCACGGACCTCCATCCCAATGACCGACACCGACGCCGGCGCCGCCAACGGCGAGGACATCACCACCCCCGGCATCCGGGTCCTGGCCCAGTATACCCGCGACCTGTCCTTCGAGAACCCGCGCGCGCCCGACTCCCTGCGGGTCACCGGCGAGGCGCCGCAGATCGAGATCGGCGTCGAGCTGAACGCCCGCGGCCGCGGCGACGGCCTGTTCGAGGTCGAGATGAAGCTGCAGGTCGACGCCAAGCGCGGCGGCGAGCCGGCCTTCAACGTCGAGCTGGTCTACGGCGGCCTCTTCCAGCTGGACGGCATCCCCGAGAGCGAGTTGGAGCCGATCCTGATGATCGAGGCGCCGCGCTTCCTGTTCCCCTTCGCCCGCCGGATCGTCGCCGACCTGACCACCGACGGCGGCTTCCCGCCGTTCATGATGGAGCCCATCGACTTCGCGGGCATCTACCAGCAGCGCCAGCAGCAGTCGGCCGGCGCCGGCGTGGTGGTCGGGCAGGCTTAAGAGAACCAGGAACCTCCCTCCCCTTTATGGGGAGGGACAGCGAGGCGAAGCCTCGCAGGGTGGGGAACTCGCGGGAAGGATCGCTAACGTTCGAAGGTTAGCGCGCTGCATCCGACTACCCCACCCGACGCGCTTCGCGCGTCTACCCTCCCCATAAAGGGGAGGGAGGACGCCTAGCCCAGCTGAAGCCAGACGGCCTTGTCCTTCAGCACGCCCTTCACGAAGGCCTCGTGCGCCGCGCGTTCTTCCTCGGTGATCCGGCAGGCCAGGGGCCGCGGCCGGGCGCCGTAGGCCGCCTGCACCGCCGCATGGGCGGCGCGCACGGCCATGGTGCTGGTCAGGTCCAGCGACCGTTCCTTGCCGCCCTGCAGCTCCAGGTAGACCCTGGCCAGCAGATTGCTGTCGATCAGCGCCCCGTGCTTCTCGCGGCCGTCGAGGCTGATCTTCATCCGCTTACAGAGCGCGTCCAGGGAGTTGTACATCCCCGGGAACTTCTTCTTGGCCATCACCAGGGTGCAGACCCAGCGGTCCTCCGGTGGGACCAGCTTGCCGCACCGCTCCAGTTCGGCGTTGATGAAGGCGCGGTCGAACGGGGCGTTGTGCGCCACCAGGGTGTCCCCGCCGATGAAGTCGAGGAATTCGTCCACCACCTCCGGATGATGGAACCGCGGCGCGTCCTTGAGCTTGGCGAGCGAGATGCCGTGCACCCGCTCGGCGTCGGGGTCGATGGGCCGGTCAGGATGGATGTAGCGGTGGAACTCGCGGCCGGTGGGCATGAAGTCCACCACCTCGACACAGGCGATCTCGATGATCCGGTGACCGGACCGGGGGTCGAGCCCCGTGGTTTCGGTGTCGAGTACGATGTGCCGCGCCATCGCCCTTTCCTATGCCGCGTCGCCGCCGCGCGTCCAGCCGCCGCGCAGGGTTGCTAACACTTGCCGCACCTGGTCGCGGGCATGGTCGAGCCCCTGGCCGGTGTCGATGACGAAGTCGGCGCGGGCCCGCTTCTCGGCGTCGGGGACCTGGCGCGCGAGGATGGCCTCGAACTTCTCCACCGTCATGCCGGGCCGAGCCAGCACCCGCTCGCGCTGCATCTCCGCCGGCGCGGACACCACCACCACCGCCCGCACGTTCTTCTCGCCGCCGGTCTCGAACAGCAGGGGGATGTCGAGCACCACGATGTCGGCGCCGGCCCCGATGGCGTCCTGGAAGAACCCCGTCCGGCTGGCTCCGACCAGGGGATGGACAATGGCCTCCAGCCGCTTGAGGGCGGCCGGGTCGCCCAGCACCTTCTTCGACAGCCGCTCGCGGTCGACCGCGCCGTCGACAATGACGTCGCCGAATTCCTGCTCCAGCGGTTCCACCGCCGCCCCGCCCTTGGCGTACAGCCGGTGGACGGCCGCGTCGGCGTCGTAGACCGGCACGCCCTCCGCCTCGAACAGCTTGCCCGTGGTCGACTTGCCCATGCCGATGGAGCCGGTGAGGCCGACGAGGATCATGCGGCGGCTCCCAGGTGGCGCAGGGCGAGGGCCCGGACATCGACCCCGGGCGGGGGGGCTTGGCCGAAGAAGGCCTCGAAGCTGGGGACGGCCTGGCGGATCAGCATTTCCAGCCCGTCGACCGTGCGGCGGCCGGCCGCGCGGGCCTGTTGCAGGAACAGGGTGTCGAGCGGCTTGTAGACCATGTCCATCACCACGGCCCCCGGCGGGGCGCGGGCGAAGTCCACCTCCGGACCGGGGCCCCCGCCGAGACCGAGCGAGGTGGCGTTGACGATCAGGTTGGCGTCGGCAAGCGCGGGGGCCCCGTCATCGAAGGCGGACGCCACGGAGCCCAGCGCCTGGGCCAGGGCCTCGGCCCGCTCGCGCGTGCGGTTGACGAGGCGCACCTGCGGCGCGCCGGCCAGGACCAGGGTGGCGGCCGCGCCCCGCGCCGCGCCGCCGGCCCCGAGGATGACCGCCGGCCCCGCCGCCGGGTCGAACCCCGGCGCCTGGAGCTGCAGCGCCGCGAGCATCCCCGGCCCGTCGGTATTGCGCGCGGCGATCGTCCCGTCGGCGGCGAAGGTCAGCAGGTTGGCGGCGCCCGACAGCCGGGCCAGGTCGTCGGCGCTGTCGGCGAGGCCGAGCGCCTGTTCCTTGAAGGGGATGGTGACATTGATGCCCCGCACCACACCGCCCCTCAGCCCGTTCGCGAAGGCGCCGAACCCGTCCGGCGGCACGGCGAAGGGGACGTAGGCCCCGTCGATGCCGGCGGCGGCCAGCCAGGCGTTGTGCAGCACCGGGCTCATCGAATGGGCGACCGGCGAGCCGGCGATCCCGGCGATCAGGGTGGCGCCGGTGATGGTCATGCGGCGTCCCCGTGCGTGCGTGCTTCGACACGCGCACCTCGCGGTGCGCTACTCAGCATGACGAATTTTGTGGGAGCCCACTTCTGTTCGTCATCCTGAGTAGCCCGCCCCAGCGGGCGTGTCGAAGGACGCACGATCACAGTCCCAGCGCCCCGTGCCGCCGCAGGAGGTCGAGCAGGCCGAGCATCGGCAGGCCGAGGATGGCGAAGTAGTCGCCCTCGATCCTGGAGAACAGCTGCACCCCCTCGTCCTCGAGCTTGTAGCAGCCGACCGAGCTCAGCAGGCCCTCGCCCTGGCGTTCGAGCCAGGCATCCAGGAATTCGTCGGTGAACGGCCGCATGGTCAGCCTCGCCGAGGGGACCTCGCGCCAGATCGGGGCGCCGTCGAGGGCGACGACCACCGCCGAGTGGAGCTGGTGGGTCTCGCCCCGCATCATCTGAAGCCGCTCGCGGGCCTCGGCCATCGAGCGGGCCTTGTCGAACAGGGCGCCCTTGAAATCGAGGGTCTGGTCGGCGCCGATGACCAGCGCGCCGGGCCGCTTGGCGCTGATTCGCACCGCCTTCAGCTCGGCCAGGGCGTCGGCCACCTCGCGGGGACTGGCGCTGTCGGCCAGCAGGGCGGCCTTTGCGGAATCCTCGTCGACCCCGGGGGAGACGGCCTCGTGGGCCACGCCGGCCGCCGACAGCAGGGCGCGGCGCGGGGCGCTGGTGGAGGCGAGGACGACCTTCACGCCAGCACCTCCACCTGGCCGCGCCCGCCGTGCAGCAGGTTGATGATGGCCGCCGCGGTCTCCTCGACCGAGCGGCGGGTGACGTCGATCACCGGCCAGCCATGACGTTCGAACAGGCGGCGGGCGTGGATGATCTCCTGGCGGATGGCGTCGATGTCGGCGTAGTCCGGCGCCCGGTCCTCCTTCAGCGACAGCAGCCGGTTGCGGCGGATCTGGGCCAGCCGGTCGGGGGAGGCGATCAGCCCGACGATCAGCGTATCCTTCAGCTCCAGCAGCTGGGCCGGGGCCGGCATGTGCGGCACCAGGGGGATGTTGGCGGCCCGCACCCCGCGATGGGCCAAGTAGATGCAGGTCGGGGTCTTGGAGGTCCGCGAAACGCCGACCAGCACCACGTCGGCCTGGTTGAGGTCCGGCCCGCCGGCCCCGTCGTCATGGCCGATAGCGTAGTTGAGCGCCTCCATGCGGTCGAAATAGTCGCTGTCCAGCGCGTGCTGCGCCCCGACCCGGGCCGAGACGGCGATGCCGAGGTAGCGGCTCATGCTGGCCATCACCGGGTCGAGCGGGGCGATGCAGGGCATCTCGAGCCGCCGGCAGCCCTCTTCCAGCGCGGTGCGCAGCTCCGGCTCGGCGATGGTGTGCATGACGATGCCCGGCGCCTCGGCGATCTCCTCCAGGGCGCGCTCCATCTGGCGGCCCGAGCGGACCAGGGCATAGATATGCTCGATCGGCAGGGTGTCGCTGAACCGGGCGCAGACGGCCCGGGCCATGGCGTTCAGGGTCTCGCCGGTGGAATCGGAGACCAGATGGACATGGAAGTAGGTGGCGATCCGGGCGGGCGTCATCGGAAAGCTCCATACGGCGCCGGGCCCGCCGGCGCCATGGCCGGCCGCCGGAAGACAGCCTTCACCGAACGCCGGACGATTTATCGCCGACCACGGAACACCCTGTGGAAAACGCCGTTAACGGATCGTTAACCGGTCCACATCGGTCCCCGGTCGCTGGCGCTCGCCCGCCCGGTCGGTGGATTAACCTCTTGTTAAGGCTTTCGCCGCCCACAGCGCCCAGGCCTTCAGACGGCTGGGGACAGCCACCGTCTCGGCCGGACTAGCGACTCGCGTTCCTCCGCCGGCGGCGCCCCGGGCCAGCGCCGAATCCTCGTCCGGAGTCAGCGACTTGCCGACCTGTCCCCGCTATCCACAGGCCAGCGCGGGCCTGTGAAAAGCAAGGTGGATTCGGCTGGCTTGCCTGGGCGCCGATGGCCGCGCCGCCGGCTTATCCCCGCGGCGCCCTGTGCCTACCTCCTCCTCCCCCTAAAATTAATCTTCTATTAAGAGATTAAGGAGGGGCCTTGCCTGTCTCGTCCCGGGGGACCAGAAGGCCGCCCATGACCCCCGCGCCCCTCCCCGCCCTGCTCCGCGTGCTCGCCGGCGAGACCCTCGAGCGGCCACCGGTCTGGTTCATGCGCCAGGCCGGGCGGTACCTGCCCGAGTACCGCGAGGTGCGGGCCCGGCAGAAGAACTTCATCGCCTTTTGCCATGACAGCGAGGCGGCCGCGGAAGTCACCCTCCAGCCCCTGCGCCGCTTCCCGTTCGACGCGGCCATCGTCTTCGCCGACATCCTGCTGATCCCCGGGGCCCTCGGCCAGGACGTCTGGTTCGAGGCGGGCGAAGGTCCCAAGCTGGGCGCCATGCCCAGCCTCGATCACATGGCCGGGGAGATCGAGGCCTCCACCGAGCGGCTGTCGGCGGTGGGCGCCACCCTGGCCCTGGTCCGCGCCCGGCTGGATCCCGACAAGGCGCTGATCGGCTTCGCCGGCGCCCCCTGGACGGTGGGCAGCTACATGATCGAGGGCGGCTCCTCCGACCGCTCCCGGGCCCGCACCTTCGCCTACGAGCAGCCGGAGGCCATGGACCGGCTGATGGACATCCTGGCCGAGAGCACCGCCCGCTACCTGGCCATGCAGGCGGACTCGGGCGCCCAGGTGCTCAAGCTGTTCGAGAGCTGGGCCGAGGGCCTGCCCGAGGACCTGTTCCACCGGCTGGTCATCCGGCCCCACAAGCTGATCCTCCAGCGGCTGAAGGCGATGAACGTCACCGCCCCGGTGATCGGCTTCCCGCGCGGCGCCGCCGCCTTCGCCGAGACCTATGCCGACCAGGTCGACGTCGCCTGCGTGGCCCTGGACACCGCCGCCCCCGCGGCGCTGGGCCGGAGCCTGCAGAGGCGCAAGGCCATCCAGGGGGCGCTCGATCCCCTGCTGCTGCGGGCCGGCGGGCCGGAGCTCGACCGACGGGTGGACCAGCTGCTCCAGCAGTGGGGCGATGGCCGCTACATCTTCAACCTCGGCCACGGCATCCTGCCCGACACTCCGATCCCGCATGTGGAGCGGGTCCTGGCCATGGTCACCGGCAGATGAGCAGGCGGATCGCGGTCGTCCTGTTCAACCTCGGGGGTCCCGACGGCCCGGCCAGCGTCGAGCCCTTCCTGTTCAACCTGTTCAACGACCCGGCCATCATCGGCCTGCCGGGCGTCGTCCGCACCCCGCTGGCCCGGCTGATCGCCCGCCGGCGCGCGCCCCTCGCCCGGGAAAACTACGCCCGGATGGGCGGCGGATCGCCCCTGCTGCCCGAGACCCGAAAACAGGCCGCGGCGCTGCAGGCCCTGCTGTCGGGCGGCCTGCCCGGCGACGAGGTCCGCTGCTTCATCGCCATGCGCTACTGGACCCCGACCACCGAGGAGACGGCCGAGGCGGTTGCCGCCTTCGCCCCGGACGAGATCCTGCTGCTCCCCCTCTATCCGCAGTATTCGACCACCACGACCGGCTCCTCCCTGAAGGCCTGGGCCGGGGCCTACCGGGGGCCGGGGCGGACCCGGACGGCCTGCTGCTGGCCGGCGGGGGACTCTCTGCTGGCGGCCCACGCCCGGCTGATCGAGGCCGCCTGGGCGCAGGCCGGCCATGCCGGCCCGGTCCGGCTGCTGTTCTCGGCCCACGGCCTGCCGGAAAAGGTCATCCGGGCCGGCGATCCCTACCAGGCCCAGGTCGAGGCCACGGCGGCCGACGTCGCCGCCCGGCTGTCCGGCTCGTGGGACTGGAAGGTCAGCTACCAGAGCCGGGTCGGGCCGATGAAGTGGATCGGCCCGAGCACCGAGGACGAGATCCGCGCCGCGGCGAGGGCGGGCCTGGCGCTGGTGGTGGTCCCGATCGCCTTCGTCTCCGAACACATCGAGACCCTGGTCGAGCTCGACATCGAGTACGGCGAGATGGCCCGCCACGAGGGCTGTCCGGCCTACGTCCGGGTCCCGGCCCTGGGGACCGACAGCATCTTCATCGGCGGTCTCGCCCAGCTGGCCCTCGGGGCGCTGCAACGGGAGGGCCTCGACTCCGACGGTTCCTGGCGTTGCGCCGGCTTGCGCAAGTGTCCAAGAACCCGCCAAGGCGCTAGAACCGCCGCATGACCTTCCTCGCCCAACACTACGACCTGCTGCGCGGGCTCCACATCCTGGCGGTGATCGCCTGGATGGCGGGGATGCTCTACCTGCCGAGGCTCTACGTCTATCACATGCGGGCCGAGCGCGGCTCGCAGATGGACCTGACCTTCCAGGAGATGGAAGCGCGGCTGCTGCGGATCATCATCAACCCGGCGATGGGCGCCGCCTGGATCCTCGGCCTGCTGCTGATCGGGTCCAACACCGGCCTTCGCGGCGGCGACTGGAGCTGGCTGCTGCAGCCCTGGATGCTGACCAAGCTGGCGGCGGTGGTCTTCCTCTCCGGCTGGCACGGCTTCCTGTCCAAGGCCCGCCGCACCTTCGCCGACGGGACCAACAGCCGCAGCGAGAAGTTCTGGCGGATGACCAACGAGATCCCCTTCCTGCTGGCGATTGTCATCGTCCTGGCCGTGACGACGCAGTTCCTCAGCCGCTGATCCTTGCATCCGGCGCGGCGCCGTCCCACCTTGACGCCAGCGGAACCGTGTGGTTCCCCTCACCTCGCTGCTTCGGCAGTCTCCTCTCTCCGGCCCCTCCGCGCTGAGACCAGCGCCGACGACCAGCCGGACCCCCGAACGAATTTCACATAGCCGCCTCACCCGTGGGCCGGCGTTTACCAGACCCACAGGACGCCCGACGTGCGCCCTGACACCCAGAGTCCATCCATGTCCGAAGACACCCCCATCGAAAACGAAACCCCCGAAGCCGAAACCGGCGAGACCGATGTCGCCGACACCGTCTCCGACGCCAACCTCGACGAAGGCCCCGACACCACCGCCCTCGCCCAGACCGCGGAGGAGGCCGCAGAGGAGGCCGCCGTCACCGGCGACGAAGGCGACGACGAGCTGGCCGCCGTGGTGGCCGAGCTCGGCTTCACCCGCATGTCCCTGCAGGAGCTGAAGGAAACCTCCCCCGCCGACCTGCTGGCCCTGGCCGAGAAGCTGGAGGTCGAGAACGCGAACTCCATGCGCAAGCAGGACATGATGTTCGCGATCCTCAAGACCCTCGCCGAGGAAGGCGTGGAGATCTCGGGGTCCGGCACCATGGAGGTGCTGAGCGACGGTTTCGGCTTCCTGCGCTCGCCGGAAGCCAACTACCTGCCCGGCCCCGACGACATCTACGTCTCGCCCAGCCAGATCCGGAAGTTCGGCCTGCGCACCGGCGACAGCGTCGAAGGGGGCGTGCGCGCGCCCCGCGAGGGCGAACGCTACTTCGCCCTGGTCAGCGTCACCCAGATCAACTTCGAGCCGCCGGAGAACGTCCGGCACAAGGTCCACTTCGACAACCTGACCCCCCTCTACCCGGAACGCCGGCTCAACATGGAGCTGCCCGATCCGACGGTGAAGGACCGCTCCGGCCGGGTCATCGACATCGTGGCCCCGCTCGGCAAGGGCCAGCGCTGCCTGATCGTCGCCCCGCCCCGGGTCGGCAAGACGGTGATGCTGCAGAACATCGCCAAGTCGATCGAGACCAACCACCCCGAATGCTACCTGATCGTCCTCTTGATCGACGAGCGGCCGGAAGAAGTCACCGACATGCAGCGGACGGTGAAAGGCGAGGTCATCGCCTCGACCTTCGACGAACCGGCGACCCGCCACGTCCAGGTGGCCGAGATGGTCATCGAGAAGGCCAAGCGCCTGGTCGAGCACAAGCGCGACGTAGTCATCCTGCTGGACTCGGTCACCCGCCTCGGCCGCGCCTACAACACGGTGGTGCCGAGCTCGGGCAAGGTGCTGACCGGCGGCGTCGACGCCAACGCCCTGCAGCGCCCCAAGCGCTTCTTCGGCGCGGCGCGGAACATCGAGGAAGGCGGCTCTCTCACGATCATCGCCACCGCCCTGATCGACACCGGCAGCCGGATGGACGAGGTCATCTTCGAAGAGTTCAAGGGCACCGGTAACTCGGAAATCATCCTGGACCGCAAGGTCGCCGACAAGCGGATCTTCCCGGCCATCGACGTCCTGAAGTCCGGCACCCGCAAGGAAGAGCTGATCACCCCGAAGGACCAGCTGACCAAGACCTACATCCTGCGCCGCATCCTCAACCCCATGGGCAGCCAGGACGCCATCGAGTTCCTGCTCGACAAGCTGCGCCAGTCGAAGACCAACGGCGACTTCTTCCAGTCGATGAACACCTAGGGGCGGCGGCGAACCTCCGTCATCCCGGAAGGCCGCGAAGCGGGCTATCCGGGACCCAGGGGGTGCGTGGACTCGCTACCAAACGCGGCTTTGCGGCCGGCGCGCTGCAACACCTGGGTCCCGGCTAAGCGCTGCGCGTTTTCCGGGATGACGGCAGTTTGGATATGCAATGCCCTCCCCACTGGGGATTGGGCACGCGTTCTGCGCGAAATCCGCGCCATCTCGCTACGACGGCCTTCCCGCCGTCACAGTCCCGGGCCATACTGTATCAACTGATACAAAGAAGGCCCGGCATGGACCAGCCCATCCTGATCATCGGCGCCGGCATGGCCGGGCTGTTCACGGCCCTGGCCCTGGGCAGCCGGGGTCATTCGGTGACCGTGCTGGAGCGCGATCCGCCGCCGCCCGAGGGCGGGGCCGACGCGGCCTTCGGGGACTGGAACCGGCGGGGCGTCGGCCATCTGCGCCACAGCCACGCCTTCCTCGCCCGGCTGCGCTCGATCATCGTCGAGCGCCACCCGGCCCTGCACCGGCGGCTGCTCGAGGCCGGCTGCCAGGAGCTGACCTTCGCCGCCGGCCTGTCGCCGCAGGCGGCCGCCCGTTACCGGCCCCGGCCGATCGACGAGACCCTGACCGTGCTGACCAGCCGGCGCACCACCCTGGAGCAGGTGCTGCGCCAGTACGTCGTCGCACTGCCGGGGGTCACCCTGCGCAGCGGCGTCCACGTCGCCGGCCTGCTGGGCGGGACGAGGGACGGCGCGTACGTCTGCGAGGGCCTGGCGCTCGACACCGGCGAACAGCTCTCCGGCCTGGTGGTCGACGCGGCCGGCCGGGCGACCAACGTCTTCGACTGGCTGGCCGAGGCCGGAGTCGAGGTTCCGGAGGAGGCCGAGGACGCCGGCATCCTCTACTACACCCGCCACTACCGCCTGGCGCCCGGCCTGGAGCCGCCGGCGCGCGGGACCGTCCCCGGGGCCGGCGACCTGGGCTTCATCAAGTACGGGGTGTTCCCGGCCGACAACGGCTGGTTCTCCATCACCCTGGCCGTACCGGAGATCGAGGAGGCCCTGCGCCGGGCGGTGATGAAGCCGGAGGTGTTCGACGCCCTCTGCGCCCAGATGCCCGGCATCGCCCGCTGGACGGACCCGGCCCGCGCCGAGCCGGTCAGCAAGGTGTTCGGCATGGGCGACCTGCGCAGCCGCTGGCGCGACATGGCGCCGGAGGGACGGCCGCTGGCGGTGAACCTGTTTCCCATCGGCGACGGGCTGGTGCGGACCAACCCGCTCTACGGGCGCGGCTGTTCCTTCGCCGCGGTGACCGGCGAGCTGGTGGCCCGGACGCTGGAGCGCGAGCGCGATCCCCGACGCCGGGCGGCGGCCTTCTCCGAGGCCGTCAGGGCCGAGCTGCGCCCCTACTACGAGGACATGCGGACCCAGGACCGGGGCGCCATCCGCCGGGCCCGCCATGCGCTCAACGCCGCCTACAGGCCGGGCTTCAAGGCCAGGCTGATGAAGAGCTTCACCGAGGACGCGATCGCGGTCGCCATCCGGCGCGACCCGGACCTGCTGCGCGAGTTCATGCGCGGCTTCCACATGCTGGAGGACAGCCGCGCCTGGCTGAGGCGGCCGGCCAACGGGGTCAAGGTGCTGGCCGCCTGGGCGACGCCCCGGGCCCTCAAGCGCCAGTGGTATCCGGTCAGGCTGGGGCCGGGGCGGACGACGATGCTCGAGGCGGCGGGGATCGATCCGCTGGAAGACCCGCGCCGGCTGGGCTTCGCCTGAGGCCCAATGCCCATCGGCGGGACGCGCAGGGCGGTCTCCCTCGGGCCTGGGACCGTGACGGCGCGCTGGGATCTGGCGGAGGAACTCCTCCGTCACCCCGATGCGGCTACTTTACCCGTTCCTTCAGGGGATAGGCGATGATCATCACCAGGTCCTCGTCGCCCAGCTGGCGGGCGCCGACCTCGGCGCCCTCGTAGAGGTAGGCCGCCATCCCCGCCTCCAGCGGCGTGGTCACCCCGTCGGAAGTCACCTCGCCCCGGCCCGACAGGACGTAATAGACCTCGTCATGCCCCAGCACATGCAGGCCGATCGAGGCGCCCCTGTGCATCACCCGCTTGCGGAATTCGAAGTTCCGTCCCGGCGCCGCGTCGCTGATCCGGTAGGCGGTGCTCATCCCGGTTCCCTTGTGGGGCGGCGGTTCCTGGCGGACGACGTCGGTTTCCCTGACAATGACCGCCGGCGGAGCCTGGCAGAGGGCGGCGGCGAGAACGGCGGCGATCAAGGTCATGGGACATCCTCCTCCGCCCACGATGACACCGGTTACCTATGTCCACAATATCGGCGCGCGACATTGACCCGCCCGCGCCAGCCTCTAAGCAGCGCGGCATGCAGCTTCCTGTCGACCCGGCCCGCTACGGCGCCTTCCTGATCGTCATGGCGGGGATGGCGGTCTTCCCCGGCCCGGCCAACCTGTTCTCCATCGCCACCGGCATGCGCCGCGGCAAGGCCGCGGTGATCCAGGGGGTCGCCGGCATGACCCTGGCGACCCTGACCTGGTTCGTCGCCGCGGCGCTCGGCCTCGGCGCCCTGATGGCCGCCTTTCCCCAGGCCTTCCAGGCCCTGACCCTCACCGGCGCGCTCTACCTGGTCTGGATGGGGGCGACCTCGATCCGCGACGGGGTCTCCAACCGTCCCGAGCCCTCGGCGCCGGAAACCCATCTCGACCGCTCGGCCCTGCGCGACGGTTTCGCCGTTCAGCTCGCCAACCCCAAGGCCCTGCTGTTCTTCGGGGTGGTGCTGCCCTCCTTCGCCGACCCGCAGCGGCCCCTGGTTCCCCAGATCCTGCTGTTCGCCGCCGCCACCATCGGCATGGACCTGGTCACCATGACCGGCTACGGGCTCAGCGGCGCGGCCCTGGCCGACCAGATGCGCCGGCCGCTGTTCCGGCGGGTCTTCCGGTTCGTGATCGGCGGGCTGCTGATCGCCGCGGCGTTGCTGATCCTGCTCCGCCGCTGAATCCGGCCCCTTGCGCAACCTCTCTTGGGCTCCGAGGTTAATTCCGAGGGACGCTGTCACGGCCCCGGGGCCGTGGATCAGGAGGACATGCGATGAGAATCGCCAAGGCCGCGGCCATCGCGGCGGTGCTGGGAGTGGCGGGAGCGGGCATTTCGGCCTGCGCCACGGCCACCCCCTATCAACCCAACGTCCGGGGCCAGTCGGTCTCGGGCGGCTATTCCGACTACCGGATCGCTGAAAACCGCTACCGGGTCAGCTTTGCCGGCAACAGCCTGACCTCGCGCGACACGGTCGAGCGCTACCTGCTGTTCCGCGCCGCCGAACTGACCCTGGCCCAGGGCTACGACGGCTTCGTGCTGGCCGACCGGGAGACCCACCGCGACACCCGCACCTACTACGACCCGCCGCCCGGCCGGTTCGGCTATGGCTACGGCTACTGGCGGCCCAGCTGGCGCTATTTCGGGCCCCGCTACGGATGGCGCGCCTGGGACCCCTGGTACAGCAACCGGTTCTGGGCCGACGAGATGGACATGCGGACGGTGACCCGCTTCGAGGCCAATGCCGAGATCGTCATGTACCGCGGCGCCTCGCCCTCGCCCGCCGACCGCAGCTTCGACGCCCGGGAGGTGATCGCCAACCTCGGCCCCGGCATCGTGCGGCCGGAGGACGTTCGGCGCTAAGCGCGCTCCGACAGGTGGGAACCGGTTATCGGAAGAAGCGCGCGACCCGCGAAGAGTCGGATTTCATCGATTGCTCACGACGGGCTCATGCCGCTCACCGCGGCATGAGCCAGCCTGGACCCTCACCTCGCGGATGGGAGTCCCGGCATGCGCTTCAACACAATCATCGGACCCGCCGCGGTGGCGGTCGTCCTGTCGATCGGCGGGCCCGTGCTGGCCCAGCCCGCCGACTTCGACCGGCAGGCCGCCGCCCTGCTGGAAGCGGCCTATCCCGCCGACGGCCCCGGCGCGGCCGTGGTGGTCACCCGCAAGGGCAAGGTCATCTTCACGGGAAGCCGGGGTCTCGCCGACCTCGACACCGGCCGGCCGATCACCGCCGACACCCCGTTCCGCCTGGGTTCCATCACCAAGCAGCTCACCGCCGCGGTGGTCCTTCAGCTGGTCGCCGAGGGAAAGATCTCCCTGGACGACCCGCTCTCGCGCTTCTTCCCCGACTGGCCGCAGCCGGGCGCCAAGGCCACGGTGCGGCAGCTGCTGAACCACAGCTCGGGCCTCTACGACTACACCAAGATCCCCGGCTACATGCTGAGCGAGCCGACCCTCAGGCCCAACACCACCGCCGACCTGCTGGCGGTGATCCGCAGCCGCCCGGCGACCCCGCCCGGCACGCGCTGGGAATACAACAACGGCGGCTATGTGGTGCTGGGCGCCATCATCGAGCAGGTCACCGGCCAGCCCTGGCACCAGGCGGTGGTCGAGCGGATCGCCAGGCCCCTGGGACTGAAGTCCATCGCCTATGCCGCCGCTCCGCCGGCTGACACCGCGCGCGGCTACAGCGAGATCGACGGCAAGACCCAGCCCGCCCGCGGCGTCCACATCAGCGTCGCCCATGCGGCTGGCGCCCTGGTCGGCAGCCCCGCCGACCTCGCCCGGTGGGCGCAGGCCCTGCACAACGGCAAGGTGGTCGACCCGGCCCTCTATGGCGAGATGACCGCCCCGGCTCGGATGGCGGACGGCCGGACCGAGCCCTACGGCTTCGGCCTGCGGCTGCGCCAGATCCGCGGCCGGCCGGCCCTGGTGCACGGCGGCGCCGGCCGGGGGCTGGACACCGACGCCGTCTACATCCCCTCCGAGGACCTCTACGTCGCGGTGTTCGCCAACAGCGACGATCCCGGCGCCGACCCCGCCGTCCTGACCCGCCGCCTGGCCGCCCTGGCGCTGGGCGAGCCCTACCCGACCTTCCGCCCCGCCGAGGTCGCGCCAGAGACCCTCGCGCCGCTGTTCGGCCTCTACGACGCCGGCCAGGGCCCGCCCCGCCGCTTCTTCAGTCGCGACGGCCGCCTGTTCCTGGCCCGCGGCGACGAGGAGATGGAGGCCTTCCCGGCTGGCGAGGACCGCTTCTTCTTCGGCCCGGAGGACCTCGCCTGGTTCCGCATCGAGCGCCGCCCCGACGGCGCCCACATCCTGGAGGCGCATCCGCCAGAAGACGCCGCCCCGGTCCGCGCGACCCGCACCGGCCCGGTCCCGCCGTCGCTGGTCGTCCCGCCGGAGGTGCTGGCCTCCTACGTCGGCGCCTACCAGACCGAGGGCCCGCTGCTGACCATCGCCCTGGCCGACGGCAAGCTGACCATCACCCCGCCCGGCCAGGCGCCGATCCCGATGCGGCCGGTGTCGCAGACCGAGTTCCGGCTCGAGGGCATGCGACTGGTCTTCCATCCGGAGAACGGCAAGGTCGACCGGATGACCCTCTACCGCGGGGCGCGGGAGCTGCACGGCAGGCGTGTCAATCCTTGATCCTGGCCTACGGGTGCGGGGCGGCCAGATCGAGCGACCAAGTCTGGCCGACGAGGTCCTGGCCGAAGGAATGGTGGGGCTGCTCGTCGACCAGGAGGAACCCCGCGCGCTGGTAGAGGCGGCGGGCGGCGGTGAGGATGCTGTTGGTCCAGAGGTCCAGCCGCGCATAGCCGACCGCCCGGGCGCGCGCCACGCAGGCCTCGACCAGCATCGCCCCGATGCCCGAGCCCCGTGTCTCGGGCTCGACGTAGAGCAGGCGAAGCTTGCCGACGCCGGGTTGGTCTCCCCGGACAAGGAAGATCGAGCCGACTACCCGGCCGTCGGCCTCGGCCACCCAGCCGGCCTCGCGTTCCGGGTCGAAGCCCTGGACGAAGTCGGCGAGGATGCGGGCGACCAGGGCCTCGTAGTCCTGCGTCCAGCCATACTCCTCGGCGTAGAGGACGGCCTGGCGGTGGACGATCCAGCCGAGGTCGCCAGGGCGCAGGTCGCGCAACAGGACGCCGGCCTCCCGGCCGTCGTCGAACACCGCCACGAGGGTCCGGGCCGCCGCGACCAGGCTGCGGCGGCGTCCTTCTGGCAGGGCCTCGAGCAGGCTTCCGATGGCCTCGCGGGTGTTTTCCTCGAGCCCCGCGAAGGCGGTGCGTCCGGCGGCCGTCAGTTCGATCGGCCGCGCGCGTCCCCGCCCTTCGGCGCTCCGCACCAGGCCGCGGGCGCCGAACCGCTTGAGGGTCCGGCTGAGCTGGGCCGGGTCGAGGTCGAGGGCGCGGGTGAGCTCCGCGGCGGTCGGCCGGGGCCGACTGGCGATCTCGTAGAGAATCCGCGCCTCGGTCAGCGAGAACCCGCTGTCGTCGAGGTAGGGGTTCAGAAGGCCGAGCCGACGGGTGTAGAGCCGGTTGAAGGCGCGAAGACTGGCGATGTCAGCGTCGAGGTCCATCGGCGGGCGGTCCCGTTAAGTTGACTCAGTCAACTCTGCTATGTTGATTGAGTCAACATGCTGTCCGCCAGGAAAAAGGCCCTCCCCGGGCGGGGAAGTTATATACGTGACAAAGCAGGCGAGCGGGCCTAGTGATTCGCCCCGACAGGCCGGCGCTTTTGAAGTCTCCCCCGCCATGCTGGCGGAGGGGGCTCAGATCTTAGAGAACCTTTTCGACGCTACGCCCAGCATCGCGCTTGATGCGGCTGAGCAAGTGTTCCGGGCTATGATCGCTGCTGGACCACGTAGTTAGACACCTCGGTCGCCAATTTTGCAGCCCTGGAGTGCAGCTCCTCAAAGCACGCGGTGAAGTGCCGGATCTCACGGCTGGAATAGCGATACTTTGGCTTCGTGGTTCCCGGCTCGATTTTCCTGGTTGAGAAACGCGGCGGCACGAGAAACCAGATGGGCGGTAGCGGCGGCTTGTCGCCATTGGGCAGCACGTCGCCCATCACCATTGCATGGGCGATCTCGTTCCGACGCGACGCGGCGTCTTTGTAGAGGTTGAGAAGGCTTCGACCGCGTTTCCGCAACAGGTGTTCGCCATGATCGAAGCGAGCGTCATTGGCTTCCCAAATCATCCCGTAGCGCGTGGTCGGGGCGGTGATGACGCCGAAGGCGCGCATCTGGACGTAGTTGCCGTCGATGGCTCCGATGAGGGCCGAATAGAGGCTGGCGAAGCTCATCTCGCAGTGTTCCCAGCGATCAAGCGCCAGGCCGACGGCAACGTAGATGTCGGTAGCGCTATCGTTGCCGACCGGCGCTAGAACCGACTTTGCAAACGGGTTTGGGTCAAGGATATCGGCCAAGTCGCCCTCCGTGGTATGGTGTGAACATGATCGACAAGCCCCCTGAGAGCGAAGAGAAGGCCGCTGAAGCCGAGTTTCAGCGGGTGCTAGGCAACCTGGCGAAAATGCCGCATAAGCCGCACGTTAACGGCCCGGCAACCGACCGGGGCTCAAAGAAAACGGGCGACGCTCCCGTCAAGAACCGTCGCCCGCCAGAAGCCCGTTAGGGCTTCTTCTTGCCGACCGGAACCGTCAGAACAACCGTCGTGGACGGATGCGCCTTGGCGTAAGCCGGGCTTACGATACGACCAGTCTTTGCACTGATCGGCATCTTGCGAGTCTTCATTGAACTTCACCTCCTTTCCCGGGCAGCGCGCCCGTTCCGTGAAGGCGCGCTCTAAGGATCGAAGAATCAGCCCCTGATTTCTCGCGGGAGAAGCTTAGCCCACCCTCTCACTAATCTGGAGTCGAGTGTGTAGGCGCTGGATGCGCCCCCCTTTTCGGCAGCTTCCGGCGCCACCCTAGCTACTGGACCGCCCCGCTCGGCATTCCGACCACATCGCTCGGGTCGTATCCCTGCTGCTTGAGGAAGTCATACAGCCCCAGGCAAAGGCGCTGTGCAGCCGGGACGGACATGACCACCCGCCCAACAACGACACGGTTCATCGGGCCGGGGCTCGTGACGTGATCTATTCGAGCAGAGGACAATGCGATGCGGACGACGCCCTCGTGCACGAAGAAGCCGGCCGCCTCATCCGCAAAGATATCCGGCGCCAAGGGGTTGTCTAAGAACGTTACGGGCGGCGGTACATCGGTCATGGTGCAGATGTCCAATATGACCCCCGGACGCCGGGCGTGGCGCTCTACTGATGGGGGGATCAGCTGGGTTCCTGTTTCACGCGATTCGCAGCCTTGCGGCGAATGCGGGCAATCGTCCTCGCCTTCTGCTTAAGCGAACGCGGCTTGACCAATCCGCCGATAGGTCAGGCGCTTGCCGCCGATGCCGCGCAGCAGTTCGTCGGTACGCAGGCTGTCGCTGATACCGAGGGCCGAACGGTTCGAGTAGCGGAAATCGAATTCTGACAGGTAGCGCGACAGGTGCGCTTCGCTGACGTGGTGGAAGGTGCCGACCACGCCACGCTTCAAGATGGCGAAGAAGCCTTCCACGGTGTTCGAATGGGCGTTGCCGCGCACCTACTCGTCTTTGCCGTGATTGACCTTCTCATGGCTGGCGAACTCGGTCCCGACGTTGCGGTACTGCCCGGCTTCGTCGGTCATGAGGGCGCTTTCGCGGCGGACCTGAGTGCGCAGGATGGGGGCGAGGGTCTTGCCGGTCACGTTGGCAACGTGGAACGAGCGGGCGCGACCGCCGCGCTCCACCAAGGCGAACACGACTTGCTTGCCGACGCCGCCGATTTGGCCGGGCTTGCGCTTGGAGACGTGCTTGTTGGTTTCCTTGCCGCCGACGTAGGTCTCATCGGCCTCAACGATTTTACCTTCGCCGCCCATCGGAGCGCCGTTGTCGCCCATGGCTTCGCGGATGCGGTGGCACATGAACCAAGCGGTCTTGTAGGTGACGCCAAGGGTGCGGCCGACCTGATGGGCAGAGATACCCTTCTTGCTGGAAGACATGAGGTAGGTCGCCAGCAGCCACTTGTTGAGCGGAACCTTGGACGACTCGAACACGGTCCCGACCGTCACCGTGAACTGCTCACGGCAGGCGTTGCACTGATACAGACCGGCGCGGTGAGCCTTGCCCTTGAGGGCCGTGGCTTCGTTGACGACGCCGCAATGCGGGCAGATCGGACCTTGCGGCCAACGGGTGGCTTCAAGGTGTTCGCGGGCTTTGTCGGCGTCTTGGAAGATCGGGCTGGTGAGGTTCATCGGTCGGCGTCCTTCAGTGACGCCAACCTACCCCGCCGGGCCTGCTTTGTAAAGTATATAACTCCCCCGGGCGGGGAGGGCCCTATCCATTTTCAGCCGGGCGGCCGGATCAGCGCGGGGCCATCCGGATGGCCCCGTCGAGGCGGACGTCCTCGCCGTTGAAGTAGCCGTTGGTGATCATGGTCAGCGCCAGCTGGGCGTACTCCTCGGCGTGGCCGAGGCGCTTGGGGAAGGGAACGCTGGCGGCCAGGGCTTCCTTCACCTGCGGCGGGGCGGCGTTCATCAGCGGGGTGTTGAAGATGCCGGGCAGGATGGTGTTGACCCGGATGCCCTCGCTCATCAGGTCGCGGGCGATCGGCAGGGTCATGCCGACCACGCCGCCCTTGGAGGCGCTGTAGGCCGCCTGGCCCATCTGGCCGTCCTCGGCCGCCACCGAGGCGGTGTTGACGATCGCGCCGCGCTCGCCGTCTTCCAGCGGGTCCAGGGTCAGCATGCCGGCCGCCGACTTGGCGATGCAGCGGAAGGTGCCGACCAGGTTGATCTGGA
The DNA here is from genome assembly GCA_035627755.1 of Caulobacter sp. GTDB lineage: Bacteria > Pseudomonadota > Alphaproteobacteria > Caulobacterales > Caulobacteraceae > Caulobacter. Next base: position 31,047 of record DASPLD010000326.1, read on the forward strand.
TGATCATGTCGAAGTGGGCCAGCGGGAAGTGCTTGATGGCCCCGGTGGTCTTGTCGCGGCTGGCGGTCTTGGCGGCGTTGCCGGTGCCGGCGCAGTTGACCAGGATCCGCTCCTGGCCGTTGGCGGCCCGGGCCTTCTCGAAGCCGGCGTCGACCTCTTCGTCGCTGGTCACGTTGACGGCGCAGAAGGTGACGCCGAGCTCCCTTTCCAGGGCCGCGCCCCGGTCGGCCTGGCGATCGAGATCGAAGATGGCGACCTTGACCCCCTGGGCGACCAGCGCGCGGACCGTGGCCTCGCCAAGGCCGGAGGCGCCGCCGGTCACCACCGCCGAGATGGAACTGTCGAGTTTCATGGACGTCTCCCCAAGAGATCGTGTTGAATAGGTTCGGAGAGAGGGTTTAGTCCCGTGAGCGCGAAAGCCAAGCCGTCACCCGACGTCAAGTCGGCCAAGAATAGGCCGGACGGGGTCCTCGACCCCGGCAAGGCCCTGGTCCCCGAGGTCATCCGGGTCAACGAGGTCAAGGTCCAGCGCGGCTTCTGGCCCAAGGTCCGCCAGGTGGCCGCCAAGGTGCCGTTCATCGACGACGTCCTGGCCGTCTGGTGGTGCGCCCGCGATCCGGAAACTCCCGTCGCCGCCAAGGGGATGATGCTGGCGGCCCTGGCCTATTTCATCCTCCCCACCGACGCCATTCCCGACGTGCTGGCCGGCATCGGCTTCACCGACGACGCCGCCGTGATCGCGGCTCTGCTGGCCGTGGTCGGCAAGAACATCAAGGACCGCCACCGGGCGGCGGCGCGGCGGTTCCTGGGAGAAGACTAGCGTTCCAAAGGGGGAGGGAAGATTGAGCGCCGTCGAGGTCTACGCCGTTCAGCCGTCGGCTGCGCAGCCGCTCATCGCGGCGCTCGCACTGCTCTCGCCTCTCGGCGCCCTGGTCTACGGCTTGGTGTTCAGCCATCGGCATCCCTCCGCGCCAAGGACTTCGGTGAAGGTCGCGGCGGTGGGAATCCTGGCGCTGCTGGCGGCCTTCGCAACGCTGACCGCAGGGGACGCCAGCTTGCCGTGGGCTGTCCTTGCCCTCGGCTACGCCCTCTGCGCCATCGGCGACGCCTTCCTGGCCGGCGACCCCAAGCGCTGGCTGACACCCGGACTCGTCGCCTTCCTCGTCGGCCACATCGGCTTCATCGTGCTGTTCGCGACGGCGGGTGAGGCCCAGGCCTTCGGCCCCGGGGTCTACCTCGCCATGGCGGCCGTGGCGCTGACCGGCGCGGGGATGCTGGCCTGGCTCTGGCCGGACCTGGACTCCATGCGCTGGCCGGTTGCGGCCTATGTGGTGGTCATCGTGACCATGGTGGGCGTGAGCCTGCCCCACTGGGGCCACAACATCGCCTGGCCGATCGGCGCGCTGATGTTCATGGCCTCCGACGCCATCCTGGCCGGGGAACTGTTCAAGGGAACCAGGCTGTTCCGGTCGCCGCGTCTGACCGCCTGGGCGATCTGGTTCCTCTACTACGGCGCCCAGCTCGCCTTCCTGGCCGGGACCATCGGCTACGCCGACCGCTACTGACCCCAATCGACCTTCCGGCCATTTCTCCTCTCCGCTCATCCCGGCGAATGCCGGGATGAGCGGGATTTTGGGGGAGGGCGCCTGAATGCCGGGCCCACACCCGGTCATCGCTCGGCCAAATGTCGCCTTCGCCGCCCAGTCGTCAGAGGCGCGATGCCAAGGGTGACGATTTTGGCCTAAGGCGCCGTCCACAGGGTCAGCCGCATGGGCGTCGCCGCCGGGGCGTCCACGAACCGGTCGGCCTCGGGGCTGGCCAGCCATTTGGCGAAGGCGATGGCGCCCTGTTCGGACCGGTAGTCGCCGCGGGTGGCGACCAGCTGCACCGGGCCGCCGGCGATCTCGCGGGTCCAGCGGTGTTCCAGCCGGGCCAGGCCCAGCCGCTGGATGCGGTTGGCCTGCTTGGGCTCGCGGGTGGCGATCAGCCCGCCGCGCAGGGCCTCCATCCTCTCGCCCAGTTCCCGCTCGGAAATGTCGGTGGCCACCTCCACCGCCGCCCCCCGCCGTCCGGGCCAGGCCTTGGCCGCCGTCTCGAGGGCGGCCACCAGGTCCGCGTCGCAGACGATGGCCAGCGGTTCGGGCGGCAACAGGCCGCAGGCCGCCAGCGGCAGGCTGAGGGTGGCGAGCAGGAGGGTGCGGCGGCGCATGGCGGGAGCTTATCCTGGCGCCGCCGTCTGGCGAGGGGGAATCCGCATTGACCGGCGGGGCGCCTTCCCGTATATCGCCGCGCTTCCGATTACCCGGCCGGCGGACGAGACGTCCCCTGCCGTTTACGCTCAAGGCTTCAAGAGACACCCATGGCCAACAATCCCGGCGCCAAGAAAGCGATCCGCAAGATCGAACGCCGCACCGAAGTGAACAAGGCTCGCCGCTCGCGGGTCCGCACCTTCCTGCGCAAGTTCGAAGAGGCCGTGACCTCGGGCGACGCCACCGCGGCCAAGGCCGCCTTCGTGGAGGCCCAGTCGGAGCTGATGCGGGCCGTCTCCAAGGGCGTGGTTCACAAGAACACCGGCTCGCGGAAGGTCTCTCGCCTGCACGCCCAGCTGAAGAAGCTGTCGGCCGCCTGATCCCTAGGGGTCGGACCAAGTTTCTGTTTTTATTTGAATTTTTTAGCCGCCCGCGACCAGTTCGCGGGCGGCTTTCGTTCGTCCCCTGATCACAACTGTGCGACGCATTAACTCAGTCCGCTGAGCTAGGATTAAGGATTTCCCTTGCCAGGCGAGGGGCTCCCGTGAGTCAACATAAATATCCGCCAGAGCCGCCAAATTTCATGTTTGACCCCCCCTGAACGGCGGCTCTAAGGTTTCCTTCTCAGCGCTTTTCACCCCGGTGTTTTCGGGCTCACGGGCGGCGACGACGGATGGAGTCTATCCGGCGGCCGGGGAAGGTTTGCGTGTTGAGCGCCGGGACTTTCGTCGTGGGGGCGGACGTTTCGGGACCAGGGCTGAACAAGAAAAAAAGATGGTGGGCAATGATGAAATCTGGCGGGCAGAGCATGACCTCTTCGGCCCCGGCGATCTCGGTTTGGGGGAAGGCCTGTCTGGCGCTTCGCCGCGAGCTCGGCGAGGCGGACTTCGGGTCGTGGCTGGCTCAGGCCGCGCTGCGGGAGGGGCCTGACGGGGCCCTGGTTCTGGTCACCCCCACGGGCGTCGCCCGCGACTGGATCCGCCGCAACGCCTGGCGCAGGATCTCCGAGCTTTGGGCGCAGAACGACCCGCAGCGCCGGCGCCTCGACCTGAAATCGCGCATGGAGTTCGAGTCCGCCAATGGACCCGCGGCCGGCGCCGCCCCGGCGAGCGCCTCCGCCAACGCCCAGGTGATCGAGATGGCCGATCCGGTGTCCTCCGACCTGCCGCAGGTCTCCCCGCCGGTCGGGGGCGCGCGGCCGCAGCGCAACGGCGGCCTGCAGGAGCGGTTCACCTTCGACAGCTTCGTGCCGGGCCCGGCCAACGAGTTCGCCCATGCGGTCGCCAAGCGGGTGGCCAGCTGGGCCGACGGCCACTTCAACCCGGTCGTCTTCCACGGGCCCTACGGCTTCGGCAAGACCCACCTGCTCAACGCCATGGCCTGGGAGGCCATGCGCAACGCCCCCGACAGGAAGGTGGTCTACCTGACCGCCGAGCGCTTCCTGTCGACCTTCGTGCGCGCCGTGATGGATCGCCAGACGGCGGCCTTCAAGGAGGAGCTGCGGGCGGCCGACCTGCTGCTGATCGACGACGTCCACTTCATCGGCGGCAAGCAGTCCTCGCAGGAGGAGCTGTTCCACACCCTGACCGCCCTGATGGAGGACGGCCGCCGGGTGGTGTTCTCGGCCGACCGGCCGCCGGCCGCGCTCGACGAGGTCGACGCCCGGCTGCGCAGCCACCTGTCGGCCGGCCTGGTCTGCGGCCTGGAGCCGGCCGACCGCGCCCTGCGGCTCGGCATCCTGGAGCGCAAGCTTGAGGCCCTGGGGCGCACCGGCGGCTTCCAGGCCAGCGCCCGGATCGAGGTGATGCAGTTCCTGGCCGACCGGTTCACCGACAGCGTGCGGGAACTGGAGGGCGCCCTGAACACCCTGATCGCCCGCACCGGCGAGGACGTCCGCAGCCTGACCCTGGAGGAGGCCCAGAACATCCTGCGCCCCCACCTGCGCGGCCAGGAGAAGCGGGTCACCGTCGACGACATCCAGAAGGCCGTCGCCGAGCACTACAGCCTGCGCCAGGCCGACCTGCTTTCGGAGCGCCGCAACCGGGCGATCGCCCGGCCGCGCCAGGCGGCCATGTGGCTGGCCAAGCAGCTGACCACCCGCAGCCTGCCCGACATCGGCCGGCGCTTCGGCGGCCGCGACCACACCACGGTGATCCACGCCGTGCGGCGCATCGAGGAGCTGAAGGCCGACGATCCGGTGCTGGCGCGGGATCTCGAGACGCTGACGCGGAAGCTGCGGGGGTAGCCCGCCATGGCGGGCGTCTCCTCCCCTTCATGGGGAGGGTGTCACGCGCAGCGTGACGGGTGGGGTAGTCGGATGAAGGGGCGCCAATCTCTCAAGGTTGGCGCCCTTTCACGTCAGTTCCCCACCCTGGCGGCTTCGCCGCCTGTCCCTCCCCATGAAGGGGAGGGAGGCGCGCGTTCCGGCCCCTACCGCCGCCCCTGAACGCCGTTCTGGGCGAAGAACAGCATCATCCTCGACCACCCGTCGGCCGCCGCGGCGGCGTCGTAGGTCGCCCGGTAGTCGGCGTGGAAGCCGTGCTGGGCGTTCGGGTAGACGATGATGTCGCTGCCGACCTTCTTGGTCCGCACCAGGATCTCGCGCACCGCCTCGACGTCGGCCAGCGGGATGCCCTGGTCCTTGCCGGCGTAGAGGCCGAGCACCGGGCACTTCAGCCGCCCGGCCACCTCGACCGGCCAGTCGCGGTCGGGCTCGCCGAGGAAGGAGCCTGCGGGCGGCCGGGCCAGGCGGCCGTACCAGGCCACCCCGCAGCGGAAGTTCCGCGCCCGGGCGCAGGCCAGCCAGACCACCGCCCCGCCCCAGCAGAAGCCGGTGACCGCCTTGCGCTCCGGGTCGACGAAGCGCTGGGTGTTGAGCCAGGCCACGGCGGCGTTGACGTCGCCCTCGGTCTCCCGGTCCGTGGTGTCGCCGACGATCTTGCGGATCACCGCGAAGTCGGTGACCGGCGCCGGGTCGCCGTGGCGGACGAAGAAGTCCGGGGCGATGGCCACATAGCCCTGCTTGGCGAGGCGCCGACAGGTGTCGCGGATGTACTCATGGATGCCGAACACCTCGGAGATCACCAGCACCGCCGGGAAGCGGCCGCGGCGGTCGGGGCGGGCGACATAGGCGGGGATCTCGCGGTCGAAGGAGGGGATCATCTCCACCCCGGTGACCAGTCCCGCCTCGTCCGTCTTGATCGGGGCGGCTTCGGCCGAGACCGCGGCGGCGGCGTAGCCGGCGAAGAACAGCCCGCCCAGCAGGCGGCGCGAGACGTTGAGATCGCCGGGGGCGTTGCCCTCCGGGCGCTTCAGGGTCAGCATGACGGCTCCTCCCAGCCTGGAACTGGGACCAGCCTAGCGTCTGAATGACGCAGGGCAAAGACAGGGCCGCCGATTCAGGCCGGCGCGGCCCGCCGCAGGGTGAGATTGATCCGCCCCCCGCCGGGCACGAGGGTCGAGCTGCCCGGCAGGATCCGGTCGACGCCGTGGAAGGCCAGCCGGGCCTCGCCGGCCAGCAGGCAGACATCGCCCGACGCCAGCCGCACAGAGGCGGCGCCGCCGCCGCGGCGGGTCCCGCCGATGCGGAAGACCGCGGTGTCGCCCAGGGACACCGACAGCACCGGGAACCGGAAGTCGGCCTCGTCGCGGTCCTGGTGCAGGCCCATCTTCGCCTCGCCCCGGTAGAGATTGATCAGGCAGGCGTCGGGCGGGACCCGCGGGTCCGCCAGCCGCGCCCAGAGGTCGAGCAGCGTCCGGGGGATCGCCGGCCAGGACTTTCCCGTCCCCGGATGCGCCGGGGAATAGCGATAGCCTCGCGCGTCCGACACCCAGCCCAGGGCCCCGAAGCTGCTCATCGCCACGCTCATCCGCCGCCCGCGGGGAACCGCGTAGTGGGCCGCCGGCGCGGTCTCCAGGGCGACCATCACCTCTCCCACGAGGGCCCGTTGGGTCGCAGCATCCAGTGCGGCCGGAAGCAGTTGAAATCCTGGCGGAACAGACATGTCTGGACTTCTAGCGCGCCGCCGGGCAAAGCCCCACGGCAATTAGGGTTTTGCCCTTGCGGCACGTTCGCTGATCCCCATATGGCGACTCGAACGGCAGCTTTCCCCAAACGGAAAGTTGCGACCCATTTTCAACCGGCCGCGAGGCCACGAAGCCGGGGACGGAACAGGGAAACTTCAAGGGTGCTGGAATCCCAGGCCCCCAGGTGTTCCGTCCGCCAAACGAGGAGCGAAAGACCGCAAGATGAGCAAGATCATCGGCATCGACCTGGGCACCACCAACTCTTGCGTGGCCATCATGGACGGCAAGAACCCAAAGGTGATCGAGAACGCCGAAGGCGCCCGCACGACCCCCTCCGTGGTCGGCATCCAGGAAGACGGCGAGCGGATCGTCGGCCAGCCGGCCAAGCGCCAG
>DASPLD010000327.1:0-2294 GCA_035627755.1 Caulobacter sp.
TGGGGGCGGTAAGGTTGGGGGTCTTCAGCCCGGCGATGTGCTCGATGCAGTGGACGCCCTCGTGCATGGCCTTGTGGGCCAGCCAGGGGGCGCCGGCGACATCGCCGATGGCGTAGAGGCCGGGGACGTTGGTGACGCCATGCCTGTCCGTCACGACATGGCCCCGGTCGAGCTTCAGGCCCAGTGTCTCAAGGCCCATGTTTTCGGTGTTGGGGCTGATGCCGATCGCCACGATGGCGATCTCGGCCTCCAGCGTCTCGGCCTTGCCGCCGACCTCCAGGGCGACGCTGACGCCCGCCTTGGTCTTTGAGAGCTTGGAGACCTTGGCCGCGACCCGGAACCTGATGCCGCGCTTCTCGAAGGCCTTGTGGGCGGCCTTGGAGACCTCCTCGTCCTCGACGGGGAGGATGCGGTCGAGGGCCTCGATCACCGTCACTTCCGAGCCGAGGGCCCGGTAGAAGCTGGCGAACTCGATGCCGATGGCGCCCGAACCGATGACGATGAGGGACTTGGGAGCCGCCTTGGGGACCAGGGCCTCGCGATAGGTCCAGATGCGGTCGCCATCGGGCTCGAAGCCGATGGCGGGAATGGTGCGGGCCCGGGCGCCGGTGGCGAGGATGACGTGCTTGGCGGTGACGGTGCGGCTGCCGCCGGCCTTCAGGGCCACGACCACCTTGGGGGCGCCGCTGGCCTTCTCCAGCTTGGCGGTCCCCTCGATGACCTCGATCTTGTGCTTCTTCATCAGGAAGGCGACGCCGCTGGTCAGCTGCTTGGCGACGCCGCGCGAGCGCTCGACCACCTTGGCGAAGTCGAAGGACCGGCCCTGGACCGACAGGCCGTAGGCCTCGAGGTGGCCCAGCTGTTCGTAGACCTCGGCGGTCTTCAGCAGGGCCTTGGTCGGGATACACCCCCAGTTGAGGCAGATGCCGCCCAGGTTCTCCCGCTCCACGATGGCGGTCCTGAAGCCCAGCTGGCTGGCGCGGATGGCGGTGACATAGCCGCCGGGACCGGCGCCGATCACGATGACGTCGAAATCGCTCAAGGGTGTCACTCCGTCCAGAAGCTAGGGGGCAGGTGGGTGGCGACCTGCCAGATGAAGAAGGCGGCTGTCAGCGGAATCCAGATGAGGCCGAAATAGAGGAGGCTGTGCAGGCCGCCCTTGAGAACGGCGCCGGCCCAGGACCGGCCGTAGAAGCCCTTCATGCCGACCGTCAGGTAGGCCTGGTAGAGCCCGAGCGCCAGCAGCAGGCCGCCGCCGAGGCCGAGGAAGTTCCACAGGGATCCGACGATCAGCAGCAGGAACAGGCTGGTGTGGGCCCACAGCGCGAAGATCAGGTGGTCGGCGACAAGCGTCCCGCGCCGATAGAAGGGCCAGAGCAGCAGGGCGTAGAGCGGCATCAACAGCCAGAGGACGCGCGGCGCCCACTCGGCGATCAGGTCGTTGAGTGCGCCCGCATCGTCCGCGGCCCGCTTCACGAAGGTCGTGATGGCGATGGAGACCGGCTCCCTCAGCTGGGCCAGCGCGCCATCGAGAACCCTGACCGCCTCCGGGTCCCGCCCGACCGTGGCCCGGGGATGCAGCCAGCGCTCCTCGATGCGGAAGCCGTTCAGCGCCTTCAGCTCGCCGTTCTCGACCACGACGTTCAGCGGCCCTCCGGTGCGGATCACCTGGAGCTGGAAGATGCTCTCGCCGCTCACGGCCAGGAACAGGAAGAACAGCACGGTCACGGTGACGTAGAGCTTTACCGGCGACAGGTAGCGCTTGCGGTCGCCGTCACGCAGGCCGCGCAGAAGCCGACCCGGATCGAGCGCCAGGTCACGGGCCGTGTGGGGGACGTGCTCGGTGAAGCTGAAGACGTTGTCCAGGGCGTCCTTGATCAGGAACTTCAGTTCCCGCCTGGGCGGCTGGCTGTCCTCGCCGCAGGCATGGCAGAACCGCCCGACCAGCGGCACGCCGCAGTCCTGGCACAGCCTCTCGTTGGCGGTGTCGAGGGGCAAGGCGCCCGCCTCACACGATCATCGTCAGCGGGTCTTCGATCAGCGACCTGAACACCTGCAGGAATTTCGAGCCGATCGCGCCGTCGACCACCCGGTGGTCGCAGGTCAGGGTGACGGTCATCACCGTGGCGATGGCCAGCTCGCCGTTCCTGACCACCGGCCGCTGTTCCCCGGCCCCGACGCTCATGATGCAGCCCTGCGGCTCGTTGATGATCGAGGCGAAAGACTTAATGCCCATCATGCCGAGGTTGGAGACCGAGAAGGTGCCGCCCTGGAATTCCTCGGGCTTCAGCTTG
>DASPLD010000328.1:0-16785 GCA_035627755.1 Caulobacter sp.
ACCCGCGAAATAGCGCTCCCCCGGCCGGTCCATGACCGCCGAGATCACCCGCAGGATGCGATCCGGGTCGGCCAGCCGCGAGGCCAGCATGCCGAAGAACAGCGGCCCGTCGTCGGGCGAGACCGCGACGCTGTCACGGTAGGCAAGCCGGGCGGCGGCGCGCCGCTCCTGGTCCATCCTGGCCAACCAGTCGCCCAGATGCGGCAGGCAGCGGCGCACGACCGGAGCCAGCTCCAGGGCCGCCGCCAGGCGCGACGCGTGCGCGTCGGGAATGTTCTCCAGGCCGTCGGGCCGCGGCTCGGCCCGCAGGTCCGCCGCCGCCAGGGCGCAGACCGCGTCATGGACCGCCGGGTCGATCTCGTCGGGATCGTAGGCGCCGGCGGCCCGGGCCGCGACCTCCACGGACTCCGGGTGCGCCGCCCTCAGATGGCTCCACAGGCGGCCGAGAAGCCCCTGCGGCAACTCGGCCAGCGGCCCGTGAAACAGGCCGATGATCGGGGCCAGAACGATGTCGCGGACGGCGCGGTCACGGCTCTCCCGCTCGACCAGGGCCCAGACCATGCCCAGGGGACCGTCGCGGACCGTCTCCTCGCCGAGCGCCAGTTCGAGCTTGCGCAGCACGCTGTCCGGCGCGCCGTCGATCAGCATCCTGAGCAGTCCAGCCTTGGCCGGGGAGAGCCCGTCCATCACGCCCGCCTGATAGCCGCCCGGTTGGCGGCTTCAACAGAATGGGCGCGATCTGGTTAATGAAGGCCGAAACCAAGGTTTCAGGTCTCCGCCCGCGGCAATCTGACCGCCACCTTCAGCCCGCCCAGATCGGAGTCGTCGAGGCCGACGTCGCCGCCGTAGGCCCGGGCCAGTTCGTCGACGATCGCCAGCCCCAGCCCCGAGCCCGGCGCGCTCTCGTCCAGCCGGGCGCCGCGCTTGAGCACCTCGCCCCGCCGCTCGGCCGGCAGCCCCGGGCCGTCGTCCTCGACAGTGACGCACAGCCAGTCGGCCTCCAGCGGCTCAGCGGTGATCCGAACCCGCCGCTTGCACCATATGCCGGCGTTTTCCAGGATGTTGCCGACGACCTCCTGCAGGTCCTGCCGTTCCCCGCGGAAGCAGAGGTCGTCCGGGGCCCGCCAGTCGATGGTCACGCCCTTCTCCTTGAAGATCCGCTCCATGGTGATGCTGAGCTCGTCGAGCACCTGGGCGACGTCGGTGCGCTCGCCGATGGTCTGGGCCCGCGCCGCGGCCCGCGCCCGGCGCAGTTGGTGCTCGACATGGGCCCGCATCGCCTCGGCCTGCCGCTCGACCACATCGGCCAGCTCGCCCGGCTGCTGGCGCGCCTCGGTCAGCATCACGGCCAGGGGCGTCTTCAGGGCGTGGGCGAGGTTGCCGACATGGGTGCGCTGGCGCTCGACGACGTCCTGGTTGTGCGCGACCAGGGCGTTCAGCTCCCCGGCCAGGGGCGCCAGCTCGGCCGGATACTCCCCGACCAGCCGCTCGGCCTTGCCCCGCCGTACAAGGGCCACTTCGCGCCGCAGGCCGAACAGCGGCGCCAGGCCGACCCGCACCTGCAGGTAGACGGCCAGGATCAGCCCGCCGCCGAGCGCCACCAAGGCGCCGACGATGACCAGCGCGAACTGCCGCGCTGCCTGGTCGATCGACTCCCGGTTTTCGGCGGCCATGAACAGCACCGGCGCCGTGCGTCCCGGCACGGTCGCCAGCTGGGCCCCTGCATGCAGCCGCTTGCCGAGCGAATCGGTGGTGTCGAAGAAGACCGAGACCCCGGGGGTGCGCCGGGCGCGGGCGACCACCTCGGGCGGGGTGTTGAGTCCGCTGTCCCACAGCGACCGCGACTTGATCAAGGGCGCCACCGCGCCCTCGGCGTCCACGCCCGCGATCTGCCAGTAGAAGCCGCTGAACGGCCGGTAGGCCCGGGCATCGGTCATCGGCGGGGCATAGACCTGACCGTCGTCGACCGTCGTCTCGGCCTGCAGGCTGAGGATGGACTCCTCCAGCCCAGCCTCGAACCGCTGCACGGCGGCCTGGCGGAACAGGTGGTTGAGGCCGAACCCGGCCAGCACCAGCATGATGATGCTCCAGACCCCCGCCAGCAGCACCAGGCGCAGGACCAGGGACGAGCGGCGCAGCCTCTGGAAGGGCAGGCGCAGGCGGGACGTCACCCTTCGCTCTCACCCTCGAGCGGCATGATGCGGTAGCCGAGGCCGCGGACGGTCTCAATGCGGTCGGGGCCGATCTTCTTGCGCACCCGGCCGATGAACACCTCGATGGTGTTGGAGTCGCGATCGAAGTCCTGGTCGTAGAGGTGCTCGACCAGTTCGGTGCGGCTGATCACCCGGCCCTGGTGCAGCATCATGTAGTGCAGCAGCCGGTACTCCAGCGAGGTCAGCCGCAGCGGTTCGCCGTTGACCGACGCCCGCGCCGCGCGGGGGTCGAGCCGCAGGCCCCCGCAGGACAGGTTGGGCGACGCATGGCCGGCCGAGCGCCGGACCAGGGCGCGCAGCCGCGCCAGCAGCTCCTCGGTGTGGAACGGCTTGGTCAGGTAGTCGTCGGCCCCGGCGTCGAACCCGGCGACCTTCTGGCTCCAGTTGTCGCGAGCGGTGAGGATCAGCACCGGGGTGGCGACATTCTCCCGCCGCCAGCGCTCAAGCACCGACACCCCGTCCATCTTGGGCAGGCCGAGGTCGAGGACGACCGCGTCATAGGGCTCGGTCTCACCCAGGAAATGGCCTTCCTCGCCATCGGCCGCGTGATCCACCGCATAGCCGGCGTCGCCGAGCGCCAGCTTCAGCTGGCGCGACAGGTCGGGGTCGTCTTCGACGAGCAGAATGCGCATGGCAATTCCCTAGAACTGGCCGGTGGCCGCGTCGACCATGAAATCCTCGAACCGGCCGCCGGGGAACTTGAGCCGCATCCAGTAGTATTTGCGCCCGCCCTGGAGGCGCGGGTTGGCGTTGATGTACTCGCCGCCGGTGCGGCTCTCGACCATGCGGATCAGTTGCGGCAGCGGGATTTCGCGCTCCTGGCGCTCGGGACGCTCATAGCCGCCGCGGTCGTCGCCGCCCCGATCGCGGTCGGCCTTGCGCTGCTGCTGCTCGCTCTTGTCCTGCTTTCCCTTGTTCCCACGGCCCTGCGCGTCCGCCGCCGCGGGCATCGCGGCGGTGACCAGGGCGGCGGCAAAGAGGGCGACGACGCGTTTCATGCCCCTCCTCTAGGCTGGGCGGCCTGAATGCCGGCTGAATGAGCCGGTTATGCGCACGCAACGATACTCTGTCACCGTCCCGCGCGCGGGACGCGATTCCTAACGCTTCTTTGCAGCGTACGGCCGCTTGGCTTTCCATTCCTGGGCGAACTGTTCGAGTTCCGGGCCCGACACGTCCGGCAGGGTGACGATCAGCCGGGCCACGAGGTCGCCGCGCTTGCCCTTGGCGTCGATGAACCCGCGCCCCTTGAGCCGCAGCTGCTGGCCGCTGTTCGACCCCTTGGGCACCGTCAGCGAGACGTTGCCGTCCGGCGTCGGGGCCTCGACCTTGCCGCCCAGCACCGCGTCCGGAACGGTGATCGGCACGTCCATGATCAGGGTGTCGCCTTCCCGGCGATAGATGGGATGGGGCCGGATGTTCAGCTCGATCAGCGCATCGCCCGCCCCGCCCCGGCCCGGCGCGCCCTGGCCCTTGAGCCGCAGCACCTGGCCGTCCTGCGCCCCCTTGGGGATGGTCAGGTCCAGGGTGCGGCCGTCGGAAAAGGCGATCCGCTTCTTGGCGCCGCGGATGGCGTCCTCCAGGTCGATGTCCAGCCGGGTGCGCAGGTCCTGGCCCTTGGTCGAAAAGCCGCCGAAGCCGCGCGGCCCGCCCGGACCCCGGCCGCCGAACACGTCGCCGAAGATGTCGTTGAGGTCGACCTCCGGGCCGGCCCCCGGCCCGCCGCGCGGCGACCAGCCGCCGCCCGGCTGGCCGCCGAACCCGCCGCGGCCCGCGAACTGCTGCTCGCGCCCTTCGGCGTCGATCTCGCCGCGGTCGAACTTCTTGCGCTTTTCCGGATCGCCCAGGATGTCGAAGGCGCCGGAGACGCGCTTGAACTTCTCCTCGGCCGCCTTGTCGCCGGGGTTGGCGTCGGGGTGATGCTGTTTGGCCAGCTTGCGAAACGCCTTGCGGATGTCCTCCGCCCCCGCACTGCGGGAAACGCCCAGCTCCAGATAGGGGTCGCGCGCCAAGGAATCCTCGTTCGGTAAGACAACAGGGCCTCTACCTAAGCCAACGCGCCGCCCGCGCAAGGGGGCCCTGTGACATTTTTGCCACGACAGACCGCCGCGCCGCGCGAGGAGGGCCTGTTGCTCCGGCCTTCCTCGCGCCATATGCCTTCCTGGATGGAACACCTCGCCAACGACCTCGGAGACTTCATCACCCGCCACCAGGCCTGGGCCGGGCCGGTGCTCGGGCTGATCACCTTTGGCGAGTCCATGGTCTTCATCGGCGCCTTCTTCCCGGCCACGGCGCTGATGCTCATCGCTGGCGGCCTGGCCGCCACCGGGATCCTGGATCCCTGGTCGGTGCTGCTGTGGTGCATCGCGGGCGCCATCGGCGGGGATGCGGTCTCCTACTGGCTGGGACGCAAGGTCGGGCCCCGCGCCTGGCGGTATCCGGCCATGCGCAAGCGGCGCAAGATCGTCGCCCGCGCCCGGCTGTTCTTCCGGCGGTACGGCACGGCGTCGATCTTCCTGTGCCGGTTCATGGGGCCGGTCCGGGCCTTCGTGCCGCTGATCGCCGGGATGACCGCCATGCCCCAGCTGCGCTTCCAGCTGGCCAACGCCGGCTCGGCGCTCGTCTGGGTGCCGGTGATGCTGGCGCCGGGCTACCTGGCCGGCAAGGGGTTGCAGACCCCCAATGCGGGCACCCTGAGCCTTCTGGCCCTTGCGATCGGGGTGCTGGTGGTATTCGCCATCTTCGGAAAGCGGCTGCTGCGTTCGGTGGGTCGCTAGCCAGGAACATCGTCTAGGCTCGAGGTTTCCTTCCCAAGGGCGGAAGGCGGACAGGATGCGCAAGACCAAGGGCGGCGCCGGCGGCGAGCATGGCGGCAACCGGGCCGGCGGCCAGGACAAGAAGCCCTTGGGCTCCAGCCCCCGCAAGCGTCAGCAGGCCGCTGGCGCCGACCCGATGCGGGCTGTGGCCGCGCCGCCGGGCTAGGGTTGCAGGGCCAGCCAGGCGCGGATATCGCGGGCGATCTCGCCGGCGAACGGCGCGTCGTAGTTGCCGAGGATCGACCAGCACCAGCCGGTCTCCCAGATCAGGCCGTTGTCTCCGTCTATGCCCGAGTGCGGCCCGCCCCCGCTGTGGCCGACGACGGTTCGGCCGCCGGTCGGAATCACCTGGAAGCCCATGCCGTACTGGCTGAGGCCGCCCTCGTTCTGCTTCACCATCGGCGCAAGCACGGCGGGATCGAGCAACCGCCCAGCCCGCAGGGCTGTCAGATAGGCCGTCATGTCCCGCACGGTCGAATAGCCGCCGCCGCAACTGTTGCCGCGAGGACCCGCCCCAAGGTGAGGCTGGCGCTCACCCAGGCCCAGAGGATCGTCCTCGGCGTAGCGATAGCCCGTCGCCCGGCCTTCCAGCGGCTTGGCATAGGGAAAATGGCCGCTGCGGCTCATGCCGGCCCGGGCGTAGATGTTGCGGTTCACCCGCTCGTACCAGCTCTCGCCCGACACCGCCTCGATGACCGCCCCCAGGACGACATAGCCCTCATTGCTGTAGGCGGCGCGGGTTCCGGGCGCGAAGGCCAGGGGCCCAGCCGCGAACACCGGCAGGATGTCGGCCATGCGCGTCCAGTCGCCCAGGGCCGCCCAGCCGGGCCGGTCGAACAGGCCGCCCAGGCCGGAGGCATGGGTCAGGAGGTGGCCGATGTTGATCGCCCGCGCTGCTTCGGCGTTCGGGTAGCCGGCCAGCACCTCGATCAGCGGCGTCTCCAGAGACAGCTTTCCGGCCGCCACCAGCCGCAGGGTCTCGATGGCGGTAAAGCTCTTGTCCGCCGAACCGAGGTTGAAGCGGGTGTCGGCAGCACACCGCGCGCCGCTGGGGCGGTCGGCGATCCCGAAGGCGCCTTCGTAGACGACCGCGCCGTCAGGGGCGAGCACACGGGCCGCGCCGCTGAACTCGTCGCGGGCGTGGGCGAAACGCAGCCGCGCCTCGATGGCGGCCGACAGCTCGCTGCGCGAAGCCGGCCCGGCGACCCCGGGCCCATCGTAGGGCGCCGGGGACGGAAAGGCCCCGAAGTCGAACAGCCTGGACGGATCGTCCCGGTCCAGCCGGAGCCGCATCCACCGTTCCACGCCAGGAGCGCGGGCCTTCAGCCGCAGGCGCGGAACGCCGTTGACCAGCCGATGGCCGAGATAGTCGAGCCCACCCGACTGGACCGCCAGTCGCCCCATCACCCGCTCGAAGTCCTCGATCGGCCAACGCCGGCGGCCCGCCTCGCTCATCCGGCGCTCCCAGAAGCTCCGGCGAAGCGCCGGCGTCGCGGAGGGCTCGGCCAGAGCGAGCAGCTCCGCGGCCAGGAGGTCGACGCCGGACAGCGGCTGGGCCAGAGCCGGGAGGGCGAACAGGGAGAAGCCGGCCGCCAGAAGGGCGCGCCGCGAAAAGTTGGACATTGGGTCTTCCGGATCTTGTTGGTCTTGGCGCGCAGGGAAGCCGCGCCGACCGGAAAGCTTCAACTTAACGAACTGTAAGGCGCGTGAAGCTTTCGTAATCCGACAAGCCAGGGCGCGGAGTGAGCCCGACCCGCCGTTTGACCTTGATTTCGCCCTCGGGCTCTGGCCAGCCTCGCGGCCCGTGATCTCCCGCCGCAGCCTCCTCACCAATCTCGCCGTGCTCGGCCTGGCCGGCGGCGGGCTGTGGTGGGCCAAGGACCACGTCTTCCTGCCCGCGCCCCGGCCGCGGTTCGCCGATCCGGCCGGCGGCCGCTGGCTGCCGATGACCGGCCCGGGCGGGGGACTGGCCGTCATTCCCGTGGGGCTGGGCGGGCGGCTGGTCCACGCCCTGGTCGACAGCGGCGCGCAGTACAGCGCCATCGACGCCGGGTTCGCCGGGCGGCTGGGCCTGAAGGCCGCGCCGGGGCCGCCGATCATCGCCGTCGGGGTCGGGGGGACCAGCCATGTCGCCTCCCGCATCCCGCTGGAACTCGAGGCCGGAGGCGCGGTCTTCCCCAGGCTGATGGCCGCGGCCCTCGACCTGTCGGTGCTGTCCCAGGCCATGGAGATGGAGACGCCGCTGATCCTCGGCTTCGACGTCCTGGCCAGCCTGGTCGCCGACATCGACTTCCCGCGCCGCCGCCTGCGCTTCCTGCCGGCGGCGCCGGCTATCGCCCTGCGCCCGGCCCCCGTCCGCCGCCAGGGCCGGGCCCTGCTGGCCCAGGTCGCGGTCGAGGGCGCGGCCATCGAGGTGCTGGTCGACACCGGTTCGGCCGGTCACCTCAGCCTGTCCGAGGCCGGGGCCCGGTCGCTGGGCCTGCTGGACCGCCCGTCCCGGCCGGCCCGCAACCTGGTGCTCGGCGGCGTCGCCTCCAGCCAGGTGATCGAGGTTTCCCACCTGGCCTTCGCCGGCCAGAGCTTCGAGGACGTCCCGGTCCACCTGATCCAGCTGCCCAACGCCCCGGGTTTTCCCAAGGGCCTGCTCGGCGCCGAGACCCTGCGCCGGCGGCGGGTGGTGATCGAGGCCGGCGCCGGGAAGCTCGGCCTGGCGGAGCCCTGATCGCGGTTCGGAAAAAACCGCTTGCATCCGCCTTACTGTTATAGCTATGTATAACACCAATCCAGCGTATAGCCGGGTCGGCTGGCGCGAATCGTTCGGGGTGGCCATGTCGGTGCAGTCGAGGATCGGAGTTCGGGGCGGACAGCCGCGCTGCGTTCCGGCGCCTCACGCGCCGCGCGCCGCCGAGGAGATCGGGTCCGAGACCCACGGGAACCAGCCATGGTCCAGGAGTGGAACGACAGCCAGCCGATCTACCGGCAGATCCGCGACCGGGTGGTGGCGATGATCCTCGACGGCGTGCTCAAGGACGGCGATCCCCTGCCCTCGGTCCGCAGCGTGGCGACCGAGTCGCGGGTCAACCCGCTGACCGTGCTCAAGGCCTACCAGCAGCTCGACGAGGAGCAGCTGGTCGAAAAGCGCCGCGGCCGCGGCATGCTGGTCGCCCAGGGCGCCCGCACCCTGCTGCTCAAGGGCGAGCGCGAGAAGTTCCTGACCGAGCAGTGGCCGGAGATCCACGCCACCATTCTGCGCCTGGGCCTGGGCGAACAGCTGCTCGGCGCCCGCGCCGACGAGGAGGCGTGAGCATGTCCGTCATCCGCGCCAAGTCCCTCCGCAAGGCCTACCGCGCCACCGTCGCCCTGGAGGGCGTCGACCTGACCGTCGGCGAGGGCCGCATCGTCGGCCTGCTCGGCCCCAACGGCGCGGGCAAGACCACCGCCCTGCAGGCCATCCTCGGCCTCGTCGCGCACGAGGGCGAGCTGCGGGTCCTCGGCCGCGATCCCTGGACCGAGCGGGAGGCCCTGATGCAGGACGTCTGCTTCATCGCAGACGTCGCCGTCCTGCCCCGCTGGATGCGGGTCACCCAGGCGCTCGACTACATGGCCGGCATCCACCCCCGCTTTGACCGGTCCAAGGCGGAGGGCTTCCTGGCCAAGACCAGCATCAAGCCCGCCTCCAAGGTGCGCGAGCTTTCCAAGGGGATGGTCACCCAGCTGCACCTGGCCCTGATCATGGCCGTCGACGCCAGGCTTCTGGTGCTCGACGAGCCGACGCTCGGCCTCGACCTGCTCTACCGCAAGGCCTTCTACGACAGCCTGATCAACGACTACGTCGACCATGAGCGGACCATTCTGATTTCCACGCATGACGTCCACGAGATCCAGCACATCCTCACCGACGTCGCCATCCTCGACCACGGCCGCCTGCTGCTGGCCGCGACCATGGAGGAACTGGAAGCCCGCTTCGCCGAGGTCGTCGTCGCCCCGGACAAGCTGGACGCCGCCCGGGCGCTGGCCCCGATCCACGAACGCCACAGCCTCGGCCGCGCCAGCCTGATCTTCGACGGCCGCGACCGCGCCCAGCTTGCCAGACTCGGGGAGGTCCGCTCGCCCGCCCTCGACGACCTGTTCATCGCCCTGCTCGGCCGAACCATCGGCCAGGAGGCGGCGGCATGAGCGAGCCGATCCAGGCGCCCCCCGCCCCCTTTCCCTGGACCCGCACCTTTGCCTGGCTGGTCCGGCGCGAGCTGTGGGAGCACCGCTTCCTCTACATCACCCCGCTGGCGGTCGCCGCCTTCGCGGTCGTCGCCCACCTTCTCTCGGCCCTGACCATCGCCGACGCCGAGCGCGCCGCCGCCCTGGCGGACCCGAAGAAGGCGCATGAGTTCATGTCGCTGTACGCGGCGGCGACCTTGGCGATCATCGCCAGCGGCTGGATCGCGGCCATTCTCTACAGCCTCGACGCCCTGCAGGGCGAGCGCCGCGACCGCAGCATCCTGTTCTGGAAGTCCCTGCCGGTCTCCGACGCCATGACGGTGCTGTCCAAGGCCTTCGTCGCGATCGCCCTGATCCCCGCCGTCGTCTTCGGGGCCATCGTGGCCGCCACCACCGCCATGGTCATCCTGCAGTCGGCCGTCTGGCAGCTGGACGGCTTCGACCCCCGCCAGCTGTGGTCCCGGTTGGAGCTGCCCTACCTGTGGCTGACCCTGCTCTACGGCCTGCCGTTCATGACCCTGTGGAACGCGCCCCTGGTCGGCTGGATGATGCTGGTCTCGGCCTGGGCCAGGCGCGTCGCCTTTCTCTGGGCCCTGGCTCCGATCGCCGCCTTCCTCGCCATCGAGACAATGACCACCCGGGGCAAGCAGGCTGGCCCGCTGGCCTGGCGGCTCGGCGGCGGCGTCCGCGAGCCCTACACGATCGGCGGCGGCGGCAAGGACTGGATCGACACGGTCGCCGACCTCGATCCGCTGCGCATCTATCTCCATCCGGGCCTCTGGCTGGGCCTCGCCGCCGCCGCCCTGCTGCTCTGGGCCGCGGTCCGCCTGCGCCGATCCCGCGCACCCCTCTAGGACCCCGAAAAATGAACACCCTCGCCATTCCACGCCCGAAGTCCGTCCAGAATCCGGCCCGGCTGGCCGACCAGGGACTCGTCGCCGCCGGCGGGTTCTGGCTGCTGGTCACCCTGCTCGGCCAATGGGCCTTCTTCAGCTACATCGCCGCCTTCTACGGCCCGGCCATGGCCACCGGCCAGTACGAGGCCTGGGACGCGCTCAGCGCCCTGGGCGCCAAGGCCTACGTTCCCGGGGACGACGCCGGCAACCGCACCTTTGGCTTCCACGCCCTGGCGGCGGGGATCATCGCCCTGGGCGGCGCCCTGCAGCTGGTCCCGCAGGTTCGCAAGCGTTGGCCGACCTTCCACCGCTGGAACGGCCGCCTGTTCCTGGTCACGGTGATCGGCCTCAGCCTGTCGGGCTTCTACCTGGTCTGGGTGCGCGGCCCGGCGCCGGACCGCTTCAGCGAGTTCTCCACCACCTTCAACGGCGTCCTGATCCTCAGCTTCGCCGCCCTCGCCTGGCGCACGGCCGTGGCGCGAAAGATCGTCCAGCACCGCCGGTGGGCCATCCGCCTCTACCTGGTCTCCAACGGCCAATGGTTCCTGCGCATCGGCCTGTTCTCCTACTTCGTGGTCAGCATGGGCCTGGGCCGCAAGCCGAGCTTCGGCGACCCCTTCCTCAGCGTCTGGGTCTGGGGCTGCTACCTCGTCCCGATCGCCATCGCCGAGGTCTACTTCCAGGCCCGTGATCGCGGCGGGGCGACCGCCCGCTGGGCCGCCGCCGGACTGATCGGCCTGCTGACCCTGCTGATGGCCGTCGGCATCGTGGTCTTCGGGGTGTTCAGCATGGGCATCTTATCCGGCAAGGCGCCCTCGATGGGCTGAGCCCCAGGTCAACTCACTGAAATTCCTGCCGTTTTCAACTCCCGCGAACCGGAGGACGCCATGGCCTTGTCCGAAACCGCCCAGACCCTCGCCTTCGTCGCCCCCACCCTCGCCTCGGTTTCCCTGGCCGTGCACATCGCCGGCGGCTCGCTCGGCATCGTCTCCGGCTACACCGCCGTGGCGGTCCGCAAGGGCGCGGCCGTCCACCGGATCGCCGGCACGGTGTTCGTCGCCGCCATGCTGACCATGGCGGGCTTCGCCACCGGCATCGCCCTTTCCAAGGGCCAGAGCGTCAACACCTTCGCCGGACTCTCCACCCTCTACCTGGTCGTCACCGCCTGGCTGACCGTCAAGCGGCCGCAAGCCGCCGTCGGCCGGCTGGAGCCGGTTCTCGCCGTCGCGGCCGCGGTCATCGCGGCCCTGGCCCTGGCGGAAGGCGCCAGGGGCGGCAATGACTCCGTCGGCGTCCCCCGCCTGGCCGCCGCCATCTTCGGCGTGGTCGTCGCCCTCGGCCTGGCCTGCGACCTCAAGGTCCTGCGCCAGAGGGGCGTCGCCGGGCCGGGCCGCATCTCCCGCCACCTCTGGCGGATGTGCACGGCGATGTTCGTCGCCACCGGCTCCTTCTTCTTCGGCCAGGCAGACGTCATCCCGGCCGGCCTGCGCGGCCCGCACCTCGCCGTGCTCGGCCTGGCGCCGCTGGTCCTCCTCCTCTTCTGGCTGATCCGCGTCCGCATCGGCCGTCCCAGGCTCCCCGCCCAGGCCCAGGCCTGACCCTTTCAACCCCCCAACCGACCCAACCAGACCCAAAGGAAGGAAACATCCCATGCGCAAGACCCTGACCCTGCTCCTCGCCGCCGCCGCCCTGGCCGTGGCCCAGCCCGCCGCCGCCGACACCGTCTCCGACTGGTGGGAGTTCGCGACCAAGATCTCCAACGCCTCTCAGCCGCCCCCCGGCAGCGGCCGCACGCCGGACGGCGAACGGGCCCTGACTCGCGCCTCCCTGGCCATGTTCGAGGCCGCCAACGCCATCGACCGCCGCTACGAGAGCTACCTCGGCGTCCCGGCCGGAGACCCGGCCGCCTCCCAGGAGGCCGCGATCATCACCGCCGCCTACAAGGTCCTGGTCCACCACTTCCCGACCCAGAAGGCTGCGCTGGACGACAGCTACGGCTTGGCCATGGCCGCCCTCCCGGACGGTCCCGCCAAGGAGGCGGGCAGGCTGATCGGCGAACAGGCGGCCGCCGCCTCCCTTACCGCCGGCGGCCTCGACCCGGCCAAGACCCCCGTCCCCTACCGGCCGGTGACCCGCCCCGGCCAGTGGACCGCCACCGGTCTGCCCAGCATCGACCCCTACTTCTCCACCTTCAAACCCTGGGGCGCGGGCAACGACGAGGCCGCCCTGCGCCCGCCGCCCCCGGTCGCCCTGACCAGCGAGCGCTGGGCCCGCGACTACGAGGAGATCCGGCGCCTGGGCGGCAAGACCGGCTCGGAGCGCACCCCCCATCAGACCCTGATGGCCCGCTACCGCCAGGCGCCGGACCTCGCCCCGGCCGTGCGCCTCGCCGCGGACGCGCCCGGACGCACCCCCGTGCAGAACGCCCGGATGATCGCCCTCTACCAGATGGCCGGCGACGACGCGGCCTACGCCATGGGCGCCACCAAGGCCCACTACGACTTCTGGCGCCCGATCACCGCCATCCGCAACGGCGACCAGGATGGCAACGACGCCACCCCGAGGGACGCCGCCTGGACCCCGCTGCTGGGCACCCCCAACTTCGCCGAATACCCCTGCGGTCACTGCACCTACGCCGCCGCCATCGCCGAGGTGATGAAGGAGGAGACCGGCGCCGCCCCGTCCTATGGGGTCCGCGTCGGCTCCCAGGCCATCCCCAATTCGGTGATGCAGGTCCTGCCCAGCTGGGACCGCTGGGTGCAGGAGGTCTCCGACAGCCGCATCTACGGCGGCGTCCACTTCCGCTTCTCCAACGAAGCCGGCGAGACGGTCGGCCGCCGCGCCGCCCGGAATCTGCTGGCCACGGCGATGCGGCCGCTGCCGGCCAAGGCGGCTGCCAAGCCGCGCCGTCGCTAGTCCTTCCGGGGCCCGGGCTTGACCGCCTGCCTGGGTGGTGATTGCCTGGGCCCGGCTCCTCTGGGGAAGCACCATGTCGCTGCTGATCGCCGCCGCCGCGCTTGCCATCGCCACGGTCCAGGATCCCGCCACCGACGTCTCGCCGGTCATCATCAAGCCGACCGCCCCGCCGCCGGCCGAGACCAAGCCGACCTGGACCCGGCCCGTCCGCGTCCGCCCGGGCAAGGTCGGGATCACCGACTTCGACCGTATCAGCTGCCGCCGCATCGTTCCCCTCGGCCAGCGCCGCCCCATCAAGGTCTGCGACACCAGCCTCGGCTGGAAGCGCCGCGAGGACCAGGCCGAGATGATGATGGACCCCGGCCGCCGCACGCCCGGGACCAAGGCCGACTTCGCCCAGACCGGCGGGCCCTAGGTCGCTTCCGCAGGGGTCACCACCGGGGCCGCCGCCGCCTTCGGGAACGGCCGGAACGTCATCGCGACCAGGAAGGCCAGCAGCCCCAGCCCGAACGAGCCGAAGAACAGGCCGCTGTAGCTGCCGAAGGCGTCGTACACGAGCCCGCCCGCCACCGGCCCGGTGGCCATCCCGAGGCCCCCGGCCATGGCGGTGCCGCCGATCACCGTGCCCATCATCTTCAACGGGAAGTTCTCCCGGGCGATCACCGAATACAGCGGCATCACCCCCGCGTAGAGGAAGCCGAACAGCGCCGCCACGGCGTAGAAGGCCGAAAGGTCCCGCACGAAGGCGTAGAGTAGCGCCCCGAACGCCTGGGCCAGCAGCCCCAGCACCAGGATCCGCTTGGCGCCGAACCGGTCGCCCATGATCCCGAACGCCAGCCGCCCGCCCAGACCCGCGATGCCCTCAACGCTGTAGATCGACACCGCCAGCATGATCGGGATGCCGCAGGTCACGGCATAGCTGACCGTGTGGATGATCGGACCCGAATGGGTCGCGCAGCAGAAGAAGTTGGTCGCCGCCAGCACGATGAACTGCGGCGAGCGCAGCGCCCGGCCGACCGACATGTCCGGCGGTCCGGCCTCCTCCGTCACCGCCGCCGCCCCGGCCTCCAGCGCGGGCGGCCGCCGCACCAGGAAGGCCACCGGAATCATCACCGCCGCCACCACCCCGGCGATGATCAGCATCGAGGTCCGCCAGTCGTTGCGGGTGATCAGCCAGGCGGCCAGCGGCGCCATGGTCACCGGCGCCATCCCCATCCCGGCCGAGACCAGCGACACGGCCAGGCTCCGGTGGGTGTCGAACCAGCCGGTCACGCAGGCCATCATCGGCGCGAAGATCGCCGCTGTCGCCGCCCCCACTGCCAGGCCGAACGCCAGCTGGAACTGGATGAGCGAGGTCGCCATCGCCGCCAGCGCCAGGCTGGCCGCCAACACCGCCGACCCGACCAGCACCACCGCCCGCGGCCCATACCGGTCCGACAGTCCGCCCCAGGCCATGCTGCCCAGCGCCATCGACAGGAAGGCGATGGTCATCGCCGTTGACACGCCGGTCGTCGACCAGCCGGTGTCCTGCGAGATCGGCCTCAGGAACACCGGCAGGCAGAACATCGCGCCGATCGCCACGCAGCCCAGCACCCCGCCGGCCGCCACGATCACCCACCGATACTGGATCCTGCCCATGCGAGCCTCCTTGCGCCGACCTTCCCGAAGGACGAGCGGGCTGACGCCGATCCGACATCAAAGGACAGATTTTCTCCGTGCGCCACTGCGGGGAACCGCAGCCGCTTTCGTGCGCTTAACGCCGATGGACCCGCGTCAGGCGGGCGGCGTCCTTTGCCCGGACGGCAGCGTGGGGGGCCAACCTGCATGAGTGAAGCGTCGTCGCGGGAGGGACCGGAGGGGATCTCCGCCGCCGAATGGCGTCAGATCGTCCAGAGCGCCGCCGACACCGCCATCATCAGCACCGACCGCGACGGCCTGATAACCAGCTGGAACGCGGGGGCCGAGAAGATCCTCGGCTGGACGGAAGCCGAGATGCTTGGTCAGACCCTGGACCGCCTGTTTCCCGAGGAGAGCCAAGGCGACAAACCCCTGCGGCAGGAGATGGCCGACGCCATCGCCCATGGACGGGGCGGCGGCGAGGAAGGCTGGCGGATGCGGGCCGACGGCTCCCGCCTCTGGGCGGCGGGCGAGCTGACGCCGATCCGGGGCCCGGCCGGCGAGGTGGTCGGCTTCGTCAAGGTTCTGCGCGACCGCACCGCCCAGCGCGCCGCCGAACAGGCCGCCGCCGAGGAACGCCACGCCCTGCAGGTGCTCAACCGCGCCGGCTCGGCCCTGGCCCAGCGGCTCGACCTGCAGACCCTGGTCCAGATCATCACCGACGCCGGAGTCGAGCTCACCGGCGCCCAGTTCGGGGCCTTCTTCTATAACCTCAAGAACGAGCAGGGCGAGAGCTACACCCTCTACACCCTCTCCGGCGCCCCGGCCGAAGCCTTTTCCAGCTTCCCGATGCCGCGCAACACCGACATCTTCGCCCCAACCTTCAACGGCGAGGGCATCGTCCGCTCCGACGACATCACCCAGGACCCGCGCTACGGCCGTAACGCCCCCCGCCGCGGCATGCCCGAGGGCCACCTGCCGGTCCGCAGCTACCTCGCCGTGCCGGTCATCTCCGCCTCCCAGGACGTTCTCGGCGGCCTGTTCTTCGGCCACGAGCAGACGGGTGTCTTCAACGACCGATCCGAACGCGGCCTGGAGGGGCTCGCGGCCGAGGCCGCCGTGGCCATCGACAACGCCGCCCTGGTCCAGGAGGTGCAGCGCGAACTGTTCGAGCGCCGCCGCGCCGAGGACGCCCTGCGCGAGTTCAACGCCACGCTCGAACGCCAGGTCCTCGAGCGCACCGAACAGCTGCGCGAGCAGGAGCAGTCGCTCCGCCAGGCCCAGAAGATGGAGGCCGTCGGCCAGTTGACCGGCGGCGTCGCCCACGACTTCAACAACCTGCTGCAGGTGATCATCGGCAACCTCGACATCCTGCAGCGCAACCTGCCCGAGGAGTCCGGCCGCCTGCGCCGCGCCGCCGGCCAGGCGATGAACGGGGCCCGCCGCGCCGCCGCCCTGACCCAGCGCCTGCTGGCCTTTTCCCGGCGCCAGCCGCTCGATCCCCGGCCCGTCAACGTCAACACCCTGGTCACCGGCCTGTCGGAGCTGCTTCAGCGCACCCTTGGGGAGACCATCTCCGTGGAGACCGTCGAGGCGGCCGGCCTGTGGCAGGTGGAGGCGGATCCCAACGAGCTGGAATCGGCCATCCTCAACCTCGCCCTCAACGCCCGCGACGCCATGCCGGAGGGCGGCAAGCTGACGGTGGAGACGGCCAACACCCTGATCGACGAGGCCTATGCCCAGACCTATGCCGAGGTGGCCCCCGGCCAGTACGTCTGCATCCTGGTGTCCGACACCGGCTGCGGCATGGAGGAGGCCACCCTGGCCCGCGCCTTCGAGCCGTTCTTCACCACCAAGCCGGTCGGCAGCGGCACGGGCCTGGGCCTCAGCCAGGTCTACGGCTTCGTCAAGCAGTCCGGCGGCAATGTTCGGATCTATTCGGAGCCCGGCGAAGGCGCGACGGTCAAGCTCTACCTGCCGCGCCACCGGGGCAAGCCCGCGGCTCTGGACGCCGAGGTCCCCAGCGGCGCCGCTGCCGAGAGCGGGGAGACGGTGCTGGTGGTCGAGGACGAGCCGGGAGTCCGCGCCCTTTCGGTGTCCTTGATGGAAGAGCTC
>DASPLD010000329.1:0-2347 GCA_035627755.1 Caulobacter sp.
AAAGTGGGGCCGTCAGCCCTTGCGCCTGCCGGCGATGGCGGCGCTTTCGGCCTTGAGCGGCTTGGACACCGGGCAGACCTCCTGGACGTAGTCGTTGAGCGTGTTGACCAGGCTCTCGCGCACCAGGCTGTAGTGGACGAACTGCCCCTTCTTCTCACTGGTCACCAGCCCGGCCGCCTCCAGCACGCTGAGGTGCTGCGACACCGCCGGCTTGGAGATCGAGAACCGCGAGGCGATCTCGCCGGCCGTCAGGTCGGCGTGCGCCAAGTAGGCGAGGATCTTGCGCCGGACGGTCGAGGAGAGGGCTTCGAAGACGCGCTGCATCGGTGTGTATTTAAGCCATAAATTAAACGCTTGCAAACATGGCAGTTAGGTAATTAAGTTATCTCTTATTTTATGGAGGCGACAATGCGGCTTCACACAGAGAGGTTGGACACCAGCGTCGGGCGTGCGGCGTGGGCGCTGTTCGTCGGGGCCTTGGCCGGGGCCGGCCTCACCACCTTGGCGCTTCTGCCCATGGGCCCGCTGGTGATCTTCGCCTTCCCGGTGGCCCTGATCTATTGGGCGGCCGGGCTTGTCGTTCTGGCGACGCCCGCCTGGGCCTTGCTGCATCACCTGGGCGTACGAGGACAGGCGGCAGCCGTTCTGCTGGGCGTCGGCCTCACATTCGCCGCCGGGCTAACGATGGTCCTGCCTGGCAACCCACTTATCCCCCTTGGCCGGCCCGCCGACGAGGCGTTCCACCCTTTGGTCCTGTACGGCCCGCTGCTTGTTCTGTGCGCTTTTGGCGCGATCGTGGCCAGGGTGGTCTGGAAGATCGCCTACCGGCCGTCTGAGGTGGTCGCGTGAACGATTCCGACCGGCTCATCGCCGGCATCCTGCGGGTCAATCACGGTGGCGAGCACGGGGCGGTGGCCATCTATCGTGGCCAGATTCTCGCCGCGCGGCTGACGGCGCGGGAGCTGGTCGCGCCGCTAAGCACAATTTTGGCTCATGAGATTCGCCACCGAGCGGTGTTCCAGGCGCTGATGCCGGACCGCCGGGCGAGGCCCTGCCGACTGATGCTGTTGTGGTCGCTAGGCGGCGGCCTGCTGGGCTTGGCCACCGGACTGCTCGGACGGCGGGCGATCATGACCTGCACCGCCGCCGTGGAGCGGACGGTCCATCAGCACCTCGCAGACCAGAAGCATTGGCTGGCCGGGCGCGATGAGGAGCTGGCCCTGGCCATCGCGGAGATCGAGGTCGAGGAGCTTGAGCACCTGGCCTTCGCCGAAGCAGGCGGTCCGGCGGAAGGGCCACTGGCGCGGATGATCGAGGCCGTTACCGAGACGCTGATCTGGCTGGCGACCCGCGGCGGATCGACCCGGCTGGCGCGGTGCTGATCCTTCTCCCGACGAGCGGGAGAAGGAATAGAAAAGGGCGGGACCTTTCGATCCCGCCCCTCCCATACTCAGTCGGTGAGTGACCTGGACTAGAAGTCCATGTCGCCCATGCCGCCCATGCCGCC
The DNA here is from genome assembly GCA_035627755.1 of Caulobacter sp. Taxonomy (GTDB): domain Bacteria; phylum Pseudomonadota; class Alphaproteobacteria; order Caulobacterales; family Caulobacteraceae; genus Caulobacter. The sequence goes on from DASPLD010000329.1 coordinate 1,508, forward strand.
GCCGGGCATGCCGCCGCCGGCCGGAGCGTTCTTCTTCGGGGCTTCGACGATCGCCGCTTCGGTGGTGATCATCAGGCCGGCGATCGAGGCCGCGTCCTGAAGGGCCGTGCGGACCACCTTGGCCGGGTCGATGACGCCGGCTTGGACCAGGTCGACGTACTCTTCGGTCTGGGCGTTGAAGCCGAAGGTGGCCGAGGCGTTGTCGAGCACCTTGCCGACCACGATCGAACCCTCGACGCCCGCGTTCTCCGAGATCTGACGGATCGGAGCCTGCAGGGCGCGGCGGACGATGGCCACGCCGGCGGTCTGGTCGGCGTTGGCGCCCTCGAAGCCGTCGAGGATCTTCGAGGCCTTCAGCAGGGCGACGCCGCCGCCGGGGACGATGCCTTCTTCCACGGCCGCGCGGGTCGCGTTGAGGGCGTCGTCGACGCGGTCCTTCTTTTCCTTCACCTCGACTTCGGTCGAACCGCCGACGCGGACCACCGCAACGCCGCCGGCCAGCTTGGCCAGGCGTTCCTGCAGCTTTTCCTTGTCGTAGTCGCTGGTGGTGTCTTCGATCTGCTTCTTGATCTGGCCGATGCGGGCTTCGATGCCCTCCTTGGCGCCAACGCCGTCGACGATGGTGGTGTCGTCCTTGGTGATGGTGACCTTCTTGGCCTTGCCGAGCATGTCGAGGGTGACGTTCTCGAGCTTGATGCCCAGGTCCTCGCTGATCACTTCACCGCCGGTCAGGATGGCGATGTCTTCCAGCATGGCCTTGCGGCGGTCGCCGAAGCCCGGAGCCTTGACGGCCGCGACCCGCAGGCCGCCGCGCAGCTTGTTGACCACCAGGGTGGCCAG
>DASPLD010000330.1:0-11200 GCA_035627755.1 Caulobacter sp.
CTTGACTGCGGACTTAGCCTTTGCCTGCGGAATATACCCGCTCATCAGCAGGTTCGCCCAAGCATGCTTGTGACGGAGCGCATCCTCAGCTTGCCAAGCCTTTTTGTCCTTCATGTTTCGATCAAAGATAAACTCCCAATCTACCTCATCAGGAATTTCGGGATTGGCGATGTAGTCCGCAACCAGAGCTTCCATAGCTTCAATATGCGGTTGTGCTTCACGACGGATCATATTGGCGGCGGCGCGCGATATCTCGTAGGCCAGTCGCATCGCCTTATCCTCTCCGAGCTCTGTGACTTCGGCCCAGAACGCAGCGGAAGAGGGTCTGTAGATGTTATCATGATAGCTGGAGTTTGTTGCACCGGCCGCGACGGCGTAGCTAGCGAACACGCTAACTTTTGAGCCTTGAACGAGTAATTTTCTCGCCGCTTCAGCATGCTGCTTGAGTGCGCTTAAGATGTCCGAATTCCGAGTTACCGTACCGCTCTTGATTACGTACAAATGCTGGGCACCAGTGACGGGATCGATCTTGTGAAGATCTATGCCTTTGGCGGCTGCCTTCGCATTCTTGGAACCAAGAGCAATGGCCATACTCTCAATTGCCCAGCCACCTGCAGTAACGAAATTGCGGTTGGCATAATCGCGCACGAGCTCGTGCGCGACGCGAGTGCTTGGAAACCCCTGATACTCGATTCCTCGGACAAAAGGGTTGATCCGGGCAACAATCACCTTGCGATAATCTTTGACGGCATTGGCTATGACGCGATCAAACCAGTAGTCGAACCGACCCGCAAACCCGTCCAGCGCGTTTCCGATGTCCTTGTCGGTTGGCCCTTCCTCAGGCGGAACGTCGGAGGCCGCCCTGATCTGGTTGATCAGAACCTGCCTGTCTTCCGACAGCAGCGACGGTAAATTCGCCATCTTCAAGCGCCCACACGTGGTCGGGCCGAACCTTCGCGTTCATTGAAACCACGGCCCGATTGCCTCGTCTAAGCAGCCACCCGTGAGTGCCTATGCGCCGGTTCGCCGACTCACTTCTCCATTCTGGCGAAGGTGGCATTGCGGACGGCACCGCTTCAAGGTGCGCAATCAATGCCCGACCGATTGCGGCACCCAAGAGGGGTGGGACCGCGTTTCCAACCTGCTGATATTTCGATCTTGACGACCCCTGAAACGCGACCCAAGTCGGAAAGGACTGCAGAGCCGCACATTCGTTGAGGCCCAAACACCGAACTTCATCCGGGTGGATCAACCCTGTGCTTGAATGGTCGGGCATACCTAAGATCGTGGGCGAGGGGGTATCCCATGCCAATCGACGCCACCAACCGCTCTTCCCGCCGGTCGCATAGAACGCCCTCCCCATCGTCTCGCGCTGGATGTCGACGGGCAGAGATCTCCAGTTTCCGCCAGCAGGAATGAGTGCGTAGATGTTCCGCTTCCGCTCACTCAACGGCTGAATCGGACCTGGATCGCTCACACCAGTGAGCCCCTCGCGCACCGTCCGCGCCACAGACGTTGTGGGCATCGGAAGATAACAGGGGTCCGACCGCCGGGTACCAATCAGAATGGCCCTCTGACGATACTGGGGCACACCGTAGTCCGCCGCTTCAGCCACTCCCCAACTTATTGAGTATCCGAGCCGATCCAGTTCCAGCAACACCCATTCTAGAAACGAGCCCTTCATCTCTCGCCTACCCAGCGTTCGGTGCTCGCGGTCAGCAAGCGACACATGTTCGAGCGCTGCGGAGAGGAATCCATCAACGTTCTCAATCACCAAAGTCTCAGGCTCAAATTCCCGAATGAATCTCAAATAGCTCGGAAAAACCGAACCTGCCCTCTTGTCGCTGAGAGTCTGGCGAAGGCCGTGTGTCGTGAAGGGTTGGCAAGGAGGCCCCCCCGCAATCAGTCTGAGTTCACCCCGAGCAAGACCGAGCGACAGCCGCAATTCACGTGGATCAATAGTCTCGATGCCAGCATTGATAACCCGCGCAGGCCGAGCCGAATTGGCGTTCACGGCCTCTAGCGTACTGCAGCAGTCTCGATCGATTTCAATTTGAGCAACTGGCTCCCACCCAGTCATTTCCAGCCCAACGTCGAGGCCACCTGCTCCCGAGCAGAGCGACAGAAATCTTAGATCACGATCCATGGGCTGTCCGCCGAGTTGCGTTGGTGTTCAGGTTTGAACAAAAGCAGAACATTTTGTGCTACGCAAGGCGGTGCAAGAAATGGTTCATTTCCCCATTGAGCCGAGTCGAGCAAGTCTCGCCGAACCTCATGGCTGACAAGGGGGACGATTGCGGTGACGTGCACTCATATCCGGAGTTCGGAAGGCGCAACGTCACCGAAGCCGGATCAACCCAAGCCTCTCTAGCCCTTCGGCTTGACGGTGGATTGGGTGATCTGAATCTGTGACCCGCCGTCCTTTTTCATGACCATGACCTGCACGCCCCGGCCCGTGGCCACGTCCTGCACCACTAGCATCCGGCCCAGGCCAATGTTCACTTCCCTGACCTCGCCAAGGCCGCCGGCGGCGAGCTTGCCCTTGTAGAAGGCAAGGACCTGCTCGGTGCTGTCCGGGGTGGTCAGGCTGACCGCCGTGGACGTCGTGTCGCCCATCACGGTCCGGGTGCTCGCGCCCGCCTTGGCGCCCGGATAGGCCGGCGCGGAGGCGGGCAGCGCCGCGGCCGCGGCGGCGGCGTCGGGGGTCACCGTGCTCTCCACCCCGCAGCCGGCCAGGGCCAGGGCGGCGATCGTGGCGACAAGGATGGCGCGCATGCTGAAGTCTCCCGCAAAGAGACGCTCAGCCTAAGCCGAAGAGGGCCGTTGGCGCGAGTCCGGCAGCCAGGTCGCGCCGCCGCGCTCAAGGGACGCCACGATGCACCGCTGCCCTCCAATTGCACGAGCAAATACAATCTGCCCCCCGGCGCCACTTGCGCCTGCGCCAGGCGTTACGTCCTGACCAACTGACCGACCCGCCGGAGAACACGCCGAGGTCGATCACTCCGAGTGCGGGATGTCCCTGCTTGGGCGCCACAGCCTGTGGCCGATCTGGAGACCACCCCATGCAGCTTCCCAAGGGCGCCACCGTCGCTGTCGCCGACGGCGAGAAGTTCAACCTGTTCCGCAATGCCGGCGACGAAGGCGATCTGAAGCTGACCGCCCTGGCTCACGAGGCGGTCGACGCCGGCCACCAGGGGGCCACCCCGGGTCGCCACGGCAGCTCCGCCAATCCCGATGGCGGGCAGGACAGGGAGGACGGCTTCTCGGCGGGCGTGGTCGCCCTGCTCAACAAGCAGGTCCTGGCGGGACAGATCACCGACCTCTTGATCATCGCCGCCCCGCGCACCCTCGGCGCCATCCGGCCCCAGTACCACGCCAGGCTCTCGGCGGCCCTGGTGGGCGAGATCGCCAAGGATCTCACCGGCCATGCGCTGCAGGACGTGGAAAAGGCCATCGCCGCGGCCTGACCCCGGCCGGGCGGCGCGGACGCCGAGCCGAGCCGTCCCGGCGGCCTTACATTGCCACGCCCGCGTCCCTGGCCCATGGTGACCTGCGTCCGGTCTCTCCTGGGCGCGCCCAGGAGACTGACCATGGCCCGTCCCGCCCTCGTTCTGACCGCCCCCACCCTGCCCGTGTTCGCCATCGCCGTGGTGCTGGCGGTCGTCGCGCTGATCGCCAACTACGGCGGCGTGACCATCCCGCTGGTCAGCGCCTATGTGTTCGAGACCCTGGCCGTGGCCTTCGCCCTGCTGACCGCCGGGGTCTTGCTGCGGGGCCTCTGAGGCCCCTGCGCCAACACGCGGCAGCGGCGCAGCGCCCCATCCGCGCCGCGACATCCAGCTTGATATTGATAACGCATTGCATTAGCGCAGCCGGACGTTTTCCTCGGGGATCCCTATGCGCCTGCTGTTCGCCACCACCGCCATCCTGCTGGCGATGCCCGCCCTCGCCTGGGCCGCGGAGGAAGCACCGACCGACGTGGAGGGGCTGATCGTCACCGGCCAGAGCCGCGGCTATGTGGCGGTCGACTCGGTCACCGCCACCAAGACCGACACCCCTCTGCTCGACATCCCCCAGAGCATCAATGTGGTCACCCGCGAGCAGCTGGACGACCAGGCGCTCTACAGCCTGGGCGACGTGCTCCGCTATGTGCCGGGCGTGACGGTCGGCCAGGGCGAGGGCAACCGGGACCAGATCACCCTGCGGGGCCAGAACACCACCGCCGACTTCTTCCTCGACGGCGTCCGCGATGACACCCAGTACTACCGGGGCCTCTACAACATCGAGCGGATCGAGGTGCTCAAGGGCCCCTACGCCCTGATCTTCGGGCGCGGCGGCGGCGGCGGGATCGTCAACCGGGTGCAGAAGACGCCAAGCGCCGACGACCTGTTCTTCGGCGGCCGGGCCAGCGCCAACAGCTTCGGCGCCTGGGACGTGTCGGCCGATCTCAACGCGCCGATGGGCGAGCGGGCCGCCTTCCGGGTCAACGGGACCTTCGAATCCCTGGCCAACCACCGCGACCACTACGACGGCGAGCGCTACGCCCTGAACCCCTATGTAGCGATCGATCTCGGCGGCGGCTGGAAGACCGGCCTGTCGTACGAATACGTCCACGACGACCGGGTCACCGACCGCGGCGTCCCCTCGCTCGCCGGTCGGCCGCTGGACGGCTACCGCGACCAGTTCTTCGGCGTTCCCGGAGTCAACAACACCCAGTTGGAGGCCCATATCGTCAAGCTGCGCCTCGACGGCGACCTGACCGACAGCCTGCAGCTCTCGACCACCCTGCTCTACGGCGACTACGACAAGATCTACACCAACGTCTACGCCAACGGCGCGGCCACCAGCCAGACGGGAACCGTGGCCCTGGCGGCCTATACGGACCCCACCCAGCGCGAGAACCTCCTGCTGCAGACCAACCTGGTGTGGACCGTCTCGACCGGCCCCCTGGACCACAAGCTGCTCTTCGGCTTCGAATACGGCGACCAGCATTCGGTCAACCTGCGGCGCAACGGCGTGCTGTCCAACGCCACCTTCAGCCTGAGCAACCCGGTCTTTCCGACCGTCACCTTCCCGACCCAGGTCCGCAGCACGGTTTCCACGGTCGAGACGGTTTCAGTCTATGTGCAGGACCAGATGAGCATCGGACCGCACTTCGACGTGGTGGTCGGCCTGCGCTACGACCGGTTCGACATCGATGGCGTCGACCGCCAGCCCAATCCCGACCGGCCTTTCGGCCGGGTGGACGAGAAGGTCTCCCCTCGCCTGGGCGTGATCTACAAGCCGGTGGAGCCGGTCTCGCTCTACGCCAGCTACAGCCGCTCGTTCCTGCCGCGCTCGGGCGATCAGTTCCTGACCCTGTCGACCACCCAGGAAGACCTGGAGCCGGAGTCCTTCACCAACTACGAGCTGGGCGCCAAGTGGGACATCACGCCCCGGCTCAACGTCACGGCCGCCGTGTTCCAGCTGGACCGGACCAACGCGACGACGCCCGATCCGAACAACCCGGCCCTGACGATCAACGCCGGCGCGACCCGCACCCGGGGCTTCGAGGTCTCGGCGACCGGCGCCCTGACGGCCAGCTGGCAGGTCAGCGCCGGCTACGCCTGGCAGGACGCCACCCTGCGGGGCAACGACGCGGTGCGGCTGGCCCAGACGCCGGAACACCAGTTCAGCCTGTGGAACCGCTACGACGTCAACGAGCGCCTGGGCCTGGGCCTGGGGATCATCCATCAGGCCGACCAGTATGCGGCGATCCGCACCACGGCGGCGGCCACCCGCCTGCCGAGCTTCACCCGGGTCGACGCGGCGGTGTTCTACACCGTCAATGACCGGCTGGAGCTGCAGCTGAACGTCGAGAACCTGCTCGACGAGACCTATTTCCCCGACGCCCATAACAACAACAACATCTCCACCGGCGCGCCGCTGAACGCCCGCTTCACCCTGAGGACCCGGTTCTAGGTCGCTCGGAGCCTGACGGGCCGCCCTCGCTCCTGGGCGGCCACGAGGAAGATCCTGGGGGGAGGATATCGTCACGGCCGCGGGACGATGGCCGGGACGGACAGGATGATCGCGGTTCTTCCCCTGGGCGGGAGGCGCGGAGCGGCGAGCCGCTGCTCCTTTTTCCAGGCCCACGCGGGACATCAAGGGTCGAGACCTTCCCCGGCCGCCAGGCTGTCCGCCCCGTGCAGGCGGCCGACGAAGCGGTCGCCCTGCCAGACCTCGATGCCGCCGGGGCCGGCTCGCCGGAACCCCCAGGTCATCGCCGCCGCATCGCTGAAGAAGACGCCCTGGCTCATCGCTTCCGGCTCCGGCGGGGTCAGGTCGTAGAATCTGTAAGCGGGCATGCCCTGCTCTTAGGCGACCGCCGCCGTCGGCTCCATCACACAGGTTATCGCACCGCTCGCGATGAGCTAGCCTCGGCCCATCGGCAACCCGCAGCCAGAGCCGCCATGACCAAGCCCACCGACCACGACGCCTACATCGCCGCGGCGCCGGAAGACTTCCGCCCCCTCCTGACCCACCTTCGCGCGCAGCTTGCCAGCGCGCTGCCGGGCGCCGAGGAAGTCATCCAGTACGACATGCCCGGCTTCCGGATCGGTACCTCGATCGTCGCCGGCTACGCCGCCTTCAGCAAGCAGTGCGGCCTCTACCTCCCGCCGGGCGCCATCGCGGCTCATGCCGGAGACATTGCGGCGGCTGGACTGAAGGCCACCAAGACCGGCATCACCTTCTCAGCCCGCAAGCCGATCCCAGGCGAGCTCGTCGACCGGCTCGCAAAGGCGTCCCGCGACAATCTGGGATAGCGGCGCCCGCCGGAGGTACCTCATCATGCCCTTTCGCCTCCTCGTCGCCCTTCTCCTCGCCCTCCGCCTCGGTTCCGGCGCCCTGGCGGCGCGGCCGGGCGACTGGACCCATCCCGACCTCGGCGGCGAGGTCACCGCCGGGGCGGCGACGGCCCGGACCCTCTGGCTGCTGGGGGAGGAAGGCCGGCTCGTCGCCTTCGACCGCCGCACCGGCGCGCGCCGCCGCCACCAGGGCGCGGCGCTCGACCTGCTGCGCGACGGCCCCCGGCTGTGGATCCTGCGCCAGGAGGCCGCCGGCGGCCGGGCCCGCATCGACGACCCGCGCGGCGGGCCTGGCCGGTCCACCCCGCCCCTGCCCGGCCGCGCCCTGCGACTGTTCGCAACCCCCGCCGGCGTGGGCGTGCTGACCACCGACGCCGTCGCCATCCCCCGAGGCCCGGGCTGGCGCATCCTGACCCTGCCCCGTGACGCGCAGGGGCGAAGCCCGCTCCACGGTCGGGTCGCCGCCGTCCTGGCGGTCGATGGCGCCCTGCTGGTCGGCTTCGATCACGGCGAATGGGGCGGCGGCCTCCGGCGCGTCGACCTTGGATCCGGCGCGGTCTCGCAGGTTGAGAATATCGACGGCGACCTCTGCGGCGGCCTGCTCAATCCGGAATGCGATCCGGTGCGGGGCCTGATCCCGGACGCCGCCCGGCCGCACTGCGCTATCGCCGCCATCGGGCTGCTGCACGGCCTGGGCTCGGGTCGCGTGGTGCGGGTCTGCGGTTCCACGGTGACGCCGGTCTACGAACCGCGGGTGGAGCCCGGCGACGTCCCCCCGGACCGGCTGGCCGGCAGGACCTGGCCGCTGTCCGGCCTGATCGCGCTGGACGACGGCGGCTGGGCGGCGGCGGCCCATGACGAGCGACTGTTCATCGCCACCGGCCCCGTGGTGCTGGTGAAGCCGATCCCGCCGCTGCGCGACTGGTCCGGCCTTCGCCTCAACGACGATGACCCCCGCTTCATCCTGGTCATGCGCGACTGCTGCTGGGGCCTGGTCGACAAGCCGACGCGCTTCGACGTCCTGCTGGTCCCGGTCGGTCCCTAGAGCGGGGCGCCGGCCTTACCCCTCCGCCGACTCCGTCTCCGCCGCATAGATGCAGGCCATGGCCTTCCGGCGCTCCGCCGTCCGCGTCTTGGCGTCGCCGAACAGGGCGGCCTTCAGGTCGATCGCCACCGTCCCCGAACCCGGCGCCTTGGCGTTCCGTCCGCTGCCGAAACAGGTCCAGGTCGCGATCCCCGGCTTCACCGGCCGGGCGACGATGACCACCGGCCGGGCGCGCGGGTCGACCGGCCGGGCGGCGATGCGCGCTCGGGCGCAGGCGGCCAGGTCAGGCGCGGACAGGCAGGCGGCGATCTCGTTCCTATGGATGTCCGGCGAGGCCCAGAAGAAGGCGTTGAAGGTGCTCATCGCCTCGACGAGGGCGCGACTGGTCGCCTCCGTCTCCGCGTCCGGCGCCACGACCAGCACCTTGTAGCTGGGCGGGATCGAGGCCAGCGCCGCCGCAGGAACCAGGGCCGCCGCCAACCCCGCCAGAATCCATTTCATCGTCGCCCTCACCCCTGAGCCAGGTTTCCGGCGCCTGCCGCCGCCGGAGTGTCCCGATACCGCACCATGCGGCTGATCCCGACCGGCTGTCCAGCGGGCCGCCCCGGCTCCCTAGCGCCTGCCCTCGGCCGGGTCGCCGGCCGGGCCGCGGAACTCGCCCGCCGCCGGCGGTGCGCCTTCGGCAGCCTTGCCGCCGCCCTCGCGCGCCTCGTCGGTCCCGCCGCGGTCGACCGGGGCGCTGACCGTCTGCTGGTCGACCACGCCCTCCTCTTCCTCGCGCTCGGCCAGCCTGGCCAGGTCCCGGGCCGAGGTCTTGGGATTGATGTTCTGTTCGCCGATGTTCTCTTGCGTCATGCGCGCCTCCTGCCGGCTGTAAACCCGGCAGGCGCGCGAAGGGTCCGCGATCAGTAGATCTCGAACAGGCCGGCGCCGCCCTGGCCGCCGCCGATGCACATCGTCACCACGCCCCACTTGGCTCCGCGCCGCCTGCCTTCCTGCAGCAGATGGCCGGTGCAGCGGGCCCCGGTCATGCCGAACGGGTGGCCGATGGCGATGGAGCCGCCGTTGACGTTGTACTTCTCCGGATCGATGCCCAGCCGGTCGCGGCTGTAGAGGCACTGGCTGGCGAAGGCCTCGTTCAGTTCCCAGAGGTCGATGTCGTCCACCTTCAGCCCCTGGCGGGCCAGCAGGCGCGGCACGGCGAACACCGGCCCGATGCCCATCTCGTCCGGCTCGCAGCCGGCGGCCGCCCAGCTGACGAAACGGCCCATCGGCTCCAGGCCCCGGCGCTCGGCCTCCTTGGCCTCCATGACCACCACCGCGGCGGCCCCGTCCGACAGCTGGCTGGCGTTGCCGGCGGTGATGTACTTGCCCGGCCCCTTCACCGGCTGCAGGGCGCTCAGTCCCTCCAGCGTGGTGTCCGGCCGGTTGCACTCGTCGCGATCGACCGTGTAGTCGACGATGCTCTCTTCCTTGGTGACCTTGTCGACGACCTTCATCTTCGTGCTCATCGGCACGATCTCGTCCTTGAACTTGCCCGCCTGCTGGGCGGCCGCCATGCGGCGCTGGCTCTCGAGGCTGTACTCGTCCTGGTATTCGCGGGAGACGCCGTACCGCTCGGCGACGATGTCGGCCGTGTCGATCATCGCCATGTAGATGGCCGGGGCGATGTTCAGCAGTTCCGGGTCGTTGGCCGCCGCCCCGCCGGAGCCGCCGCCAGGGATGGAGATGCTCTCCACCCCGCCGGCCACGACCACGTCGGCCCCGTCGCCGCGCACATGGTTGGCCGCCATGGCGATGGCCTGCAGCCCCGAGGAGCAGAACCGGTTGATCGTCACCCCCGCGGTGGTCACCGGCAGCCCGGCCAGCAGCCCCGCCAGCCGCCCGATGTTGGCCGCCCCGTGGGCGTTGTTGCCGAGGTAGACGTCCTCGATGTCCTTGGGCTCGACGCCGGACTTGGCGACCGCGTGCTTGATCGCGTGGGCCGCCAGGGTCATCGGCGGGGTGATGTTGAAGCCGCCGCGGCCGGCCTTGGCCAACCCGGTCCGGGCATAGGAAACGATGACGGCTTCACGCATGGCTTGGGGTCCTCCCGATGATCGCTCGTTGGACCCATTCTGGCAGGAACTCCCGGGATTTGAACAGATGTTTGAGTTCCGGTGGACGCAACCCGATAGCATGACTCCTGTCAGGCCGCCGTTTCCGCCTCCTCGCGGCTGGCCCAGACGTGGTCTACCAGGCCCCAGGCCCTGGCCTCCTGAGCGTCCAGGAAGTTGTCGCGGTCCAGCGCCGCCGCCACCTCGTCCATCGTCCGGCCGCAGTGCCTGGCGTACAGCTCATAGATCCGCTGGCGCATCTTGATGATGTCCTCGGCGTGCCGGGCGATGTCGCTCGCCTGGCCCTGGAAGCCGCCGCTGGGCTGGTGCAGCACGATGCGCGCGTTGGGCATGCAGACCCGCTGGCCCGGCTCCCCCGCCATCAGCAGCAGCGAGCCCATCGAGGCGGCGAAGCCCATGCACAGGGTGGCCACCGGGGCCTTGATGTACTGCATGGTGTCGTAGATCGCGAGGCCGGCGGTCACCACCCCGCCCGGCGAGTTGATGTAGAGGCCGATCTCCTTCTTGGGGTTCTCGGCCTCGAGGAACAGCAACTGGGCGCAGATCAGGCTGGCCATGCCGTCCTCCACCGGCCCGTTGACGAAGATGATCCGTTCCCGCAGCAGCCGCGAGAAGATGTCGAAGCTGCGCTCGCCGCGGCTGGTCTGCTCGACCACCATCGGCACCAGGTTCATCAGGCCGCCCATTGCATCCTCCAGTCGCCGGCGCCGGCCGGCTGCATGGTCAGGACGGCGGGGAGCCCGCCCTCGGTGACGAAGCCGTCGTGGGTCAGGCGCAGCCGCGAACCGCCATCGGCGCCGGGCTCCAGGGTGAAGGTGATCAAACTCTCGACGACGCCTTCCTTCCAAGAGAGCCGCAGCCGCCGCCCAGGCTCCAGCGTCAGCACCTCACAGCGCGCCGTTGCGTTGTCGTTCGCCGCGCCGGGCGCTCCGCCGACTGTGAACACCGCTCCCGGTTCGGCCCGAAAGTCGTTCGGGCCCAGCCACCGGGCCAGCAGCGCCGGCTCCGTCAGCGCCCGCCAGACCTTTTCCGGCGGCTCCTCCAGCTCGAAGGCGAGGTCGATATCGCGTCCGCTCATTCGTCCATCTCCTTGAGCACGCCCTTCAGCGCCTCTACCCGCTCGGGCCAGAAGGTCCGGTACCGCGCCACCCAGGCCCCCAGCCCATCCAGCGCGCCCGGCGCCGCCCGGT
>DASPLD010000331.1:0-28959 GCA_035627755.1 Caulobacter sp.
AGGCTGGCCGAGAGGGTGGAGGCCAGGTAACTGGCGCGGCTGGGCCCGACATCCTCGAGCGGCATGGGGGCGATGCCCTGCAGGGCGGTCCAGCGGTCCATGGTCGGCAGCAGTTCGCGCAGCCAGCCGCGGGCGTCCTCCAGCGGGTAGGCCACCGGCGCCTCGGGGCGGTAGGTGCGGTAGTGCTCGCGGCGGCGCTGGCCGATGTAGGCGCTCATCAGCTGGTAGAGATCGCCCTCGAGGCGGCCGGAGCCGACAACCTTCACCTGCTCGGGGTCTCCACGGGTGAAGACGTCGCGCTTCAGGCGGGGGCGCAGGTTGAGGGCCTCGGAGGCCTTGCGCATGGCGTCCAGCTTGGCCAGGCGGAAGGCCAGGTTGGCGGCGACCTCCTCGGCCGGCGGCTCGTCGCCGCGGGCTTTGTCCGGCCGGGGCAGCAGGAGGCGGGACTTCAGGTAGGCCAGCCAGGCGGCCATCACCAGGTAGTCGGCGGCCAGGGAGAACCGCAGGGCCCGCGCCCGCTGGACGAAGGCCAGGTACTGCTCGGCCAGCCGGGTGATCGACAGCTGCATCAGGTCGACCTTCTGGCTGCGGGCCAGGGCCAGCAGCACGTGCAGCGGCCCCTCGTAGCCGTCGACGTCGATGATCAGGGCTTCGCCATCCTCGGCCGCCTCGTTGGCGGCCTTGAAGTCGAGGTTGGGTTGGAAGACGTCGCTCATGCCGCGAACCGCCCGTCGAAGGCGGCGTCGAACCGGGCGCGGGCTTCGGCGACATCGAAGGGCTCCGGAACCCGCGCCAGCCGGGCCAGCGCCGCCTCGGCCCGCCGCCTCGAGAGGCCTGAGAGGGTGCGGGTCCCCGCGACGACCGCGGTCATCTCCTCCATCCTGCCGTTGCAGTGGAGGATCATGTCGCAGCCGGCAGCGTGGGCAGAGCGGGCGCGCTGTTCGTAGCCGCCGTCGAGCGCCTTCATCGACAGGTCGTCGGTCATCAGCAAGCCGCCGAAGCCGATCTCGCCCCGGACGACGTCCCGGATCACCGTCCTGGAGGTGGTCGCCGGCCGCCTGGCGTCGAGGGCGGTGAAGACGACGTGGGCGCTCATGGCCATCGGCATGTCGGACAGCACCTTGAAGGGCGCGAAGTCGACGGCGCGCAGGTCGTCCAGCGCCGCGTCGACGACGGGCAGGTTCTCATGGCTGTCGGCCAGGGCCCGGCCGTGGCCGGGGATGTGCTTGATGATCGGCAGCACCCCGCCGGCGATCAGCCCCTCGGCGGCCGCGCGACCCAGCATGGCCACCTCGTCCACCGACTCGGCGTAGGCGCGGTCGCCGATAATGTCGTGCGAGCCGCGCTGCGGCACGTCGAGCACCGGGACGCAGTCGACGTTGATGCCCAGCTCCAGGAGGTCATGGGCGATCAGCCGCGCGCCCAGCCGGGTCACCTCCCGGCGGACCAGCGGATCGTTGCCGCCCAGGGTCCCGTAGGCCCGGCCGGGCGGATACCTGCGCCAGTGTGGCGGCCCCAGCCGCTGCACCCGCCCGCCTTCCTGGTCGATCAGGATCGGCGCGTGCCGACCGACCGTCTCGCGCAGGGCCGCGGTCAACGCCCTCACCTGCTCCGGGCTTTCGACGTTCCGCTTGAACAGCACGAAGCCCCAGGGCTGGACCTCACGGAAGAACGCGACCTCTTCCGGCGACAATACCGTGCCGGCGCAACCGAGGATGCAGGCGGCGACGGTCACCGGACGAAGCAGTTCTTTCCGGCGGCCTTCAGCCGGTCGCAGAAGGCCTGGGCCGAGGCCCGGTCGCCGAAGCCCGTCACCGAGGTGCGGTAAAGGGTCTGGCCGTCGCGCTCGACGGTCTCGACCCTCTTGCCCTTGCCGGCGGCCATGCCGGGAGCCAGGGCGGCCGCGTCGTTCCAGCCCTTGTCGGCGAGAGCCGGCGAGGAGAAGGCGCCGATCTGGACGAGGAAGCCGCCGGACGCGGCCTTTGGCGTCGGGGCTGGCGGCGCCGGGGCCGTGGCGACCTTCTTTTCGGCGGGCGGCGGCGCGGGCTTGGGCGCGCCGACCGGCGGCAGCTTGCCGCCATCGACCGGCGTGGTCGGCGCTTTGGCGATCACCTGCGGCTCAGGCCGAGGCAACGGCTGCTCCGGAGCCGGCGCGAGCTCCGTGGGAGTCCCCTCCTCGCCGTCATAGATCTGCAGGCCCTTGGTCTCGTCGACCGGCTGGTCCTCGGCCTTGGGCGCGGTCTTGGTCTCGGCGACCGGGGTCCCGACCGCCTTGGGCGCATCGCCGCTGGCGCGGAAGCCGTCCTTGTAGATGAACCAGGCTCCGCCGATCAGCACGATCAGCACCAGGGCGCTGACGATCAGGGTCACCGGCGCGGGCGAGCCGCCGCGCACTGGCCGGCGGGCGTCGAACGCCAGCGGGGCGTCATGGCTGGGCGGGGTGTAGGCGCCGCGGTTGTAGTCGGACATCGAAGCTCCGCTCGGATGAGCCTGGGAAGCGAATCGCTCCCGCCAGTCTATCGAATCGCGCCGCGGCCCGGCCAGCGACCAAAGGTCTTATGCCCAGGTTTCGAGCTGGAAGAGCCGGCGGTGTTCCTCGATGGCGAACCGGTCGGTCATCCCGGCGATGTAGTCGCACACCACCCGGGCCCGGCCGGCGTCGTCGCGGTTCTGCGACCTCACGAACCACTCGGTGGGCAGCACCTCGGGTTCGGCCATGAACAACGAAAACATCTCGGCCAGAATGCGGCGCGCCTGGCTGCGCGTGCGGTTGACCTTCCAGTGGCGGTACATCCGCTCGAACAGGAAGGCGCGCAGACGGGCCAGGTCCATCAGCATGTCCGGCGAGAAGGCGACCAGGGCGCGACCGAGATTGCGCACGTCGGCGGCGCTGGCGACGCCGCTGCCCGCCGCCCGCTGCAGGGTCTCCCCCATGACGTCGTCGACCATGGCCCCGATCATTCGCCGCACGGCCTCCAGTCGGGTCAGGCGGTCGTCAAGGTCCGGCCGTTCGCTGCGCACTCCCTGCAGGATCGGGCCGATCAGAGGCACATCGAGCAGTTCCTCCAGGCGGAACAGCTCGGCCTGCAGCCCATCGTCGACATCGTGGTTGTTGTAGGCGATGTCGTCGGCGATGGCGGCGACCTGGGCCTCGGCCGAGGCCCATCCGGAGAGCTCCAGGTCCAGCTTCTGGTCGAACCGCTTGACCGCCGTCCAGCTCGGCCGGCTCAGCCGGTCGGTGACCGGCCCGTTGTGCTTGATGACTCCCTCGAGCGTCTCCCAGGTCAGGTTCAGGCCGAGATAGTCCGGATATCTGTGTTCAAGTTCGGTCACCACCCGGAAGGTCTGGACGTTGTGATCGAACCCGCCCCAGGGCTTCATCGCCTCGTCCAGGGCGTCCTCGCCGGCGTGGCCGAAGGGCGGATGGCCGAGATCGTGGGCCAAGGCGATGGTCTCGGCGAGGTCGGCGTCCAGCCCCAAGGCCCCGGCGATCGACCGCGCGATCTGGGCGACCTCCAGGGAATGGGTCAGCCGGGTGCGATAATGGTCCCCTTCGTGGGCCACGAAGACCTGGGTCTTCTCCTTCAGCCGCCGAAAGGCGGTGGAGTGGATGATCCGGTCCCGGTCGCGGGCGAACGGATTGCGCGTCCGGCTGGGCGCCTCCGGGTGCAGCCGACCCCGCGATCGGCCCGGTATTTCCGAATAGGGCGCCCGGAAGACGGTGTAGCTATTGCCTTCGCTGTGGCTCATCGAAGCGATCGGTCCTGTCGGGCGCCCCTTTCCAGGCGGCGCGGGCCTGCACATATAGGACTCCGGAGAGTTTTCCACAGCATGACCGACACCAGCGTTACCCTTTCCCCCTCCGCCGCCGCCCGCATCCGCCAGATCGGCGAGGCCGAAGGCCGGCCGCTGATGCTGCGCGTGGCCGTCGACGGCGGCGGCTGCTCGGGCTTCCAGTACCGGTTCGACCTGGTCGAGGCGGCCGAGCCGGATGACCTGAAGATCGAACGTGACGGCGCCGCGGCGCTGGTGGACGACATCTCGCTGGGCCTGCTGAAGGGCTCGGAGATCGACTTCGTCGACGAACTGGCCGGGGCGGAGTTCAAGGTCCGCAATCCGAACGCCAAGAGCAGCTGCGGCTGCGGGGTGAGTTTCTCGCTCTGAGGGGCGGGGCGAACCGCGCTCCGTCGCCGCCCCGGGCGCTGCGCGCCCTGGACAGCCTGCAGGCCGGCGCCCGCCGGCCCGGGCTCAGCCCGGCACGAACTGAAGCGCCACCGCCATCGCCGCCAGCCAGACGGCCGGTACGGCGATGGCGATCCAGGCGTAGGACTCCTGGCCCCGCTTCCAT
This sequence comes from Caulobacter sp., assembly GCA_035627755.1. Taxonomy (GTDB): domain Bacteria; phylum Pseudomonadota; class Alphaproteobacteria; order Caulobacterales; family Caulobacteraceae; genus Caulobacter. The sequence continues at coordinate 4,349 of DASPLD010000331.1, forward strand.
GTGACCCAGGCGGCGAACGGCCCAAGGATGCAGACGATCCAGAAGCCGATCATCAGCAGGAAGCCGAGCCAGGCCAGCGGGTTGAGCAGGTTGGGCCGGTGATCGAAGACAAGCGGCGAGAACAACGCCCCGACCGCCCCGAAGGGGATCAGGCAGAGCCAGCCGAGCGTCAGCAGGCCGAGCAGGAACGCCCGCTGCCGCCTTTCCCGCCGATCACGCCCCTTGAGCCCCGTGGTCATGGGCAATAGCCTTCCGCGCCGCAGCCGGAGCCGTCAATGCGTATCGCCACCTGGAATGTGAACTCGGTCAATGCTCGCCTGCCGACTGTATTGGCCTGGTTCGAGCAGGCGCAGCCCGACGTCGCCTGCCTGCAGGAGATCAAGTGTATCGACGAGAAGTTCCCGCGCGAGGATTTTGAGCGGCTCGGCTACAACGTCGAGGTCCACGGCCAGAAGACCTACAACGGCGTGGCGCTGCTCTCGAAGACCCCGCTGGAGGACGTCCGCCGCGGCCTGCCCGAGATCATCGGCCTGACCGGCGAGCCGGACGACCATGCCCGATACATCGAGGCGGTGGTCTCCGGCCCGACGCCGGTGCGGGTCTGCGGCATCTACCTGCCGAACGGCAACCCGATCGGCACCGACCGATTCGAGTACAAGCTCCGCTGGATGCAGGCCCTGCGCCTGCACGCGCGCAAGCTGCTGGAACTGGAGGAGCCGCTGGTCATCTGCGGCGACTACAACGTCATCCCCGAGCCCGAGGACGCCGACAAGCCGGAAGGTTGGCTTGGCGACGCCCTGTTCCAGCCGGAAAGCCGCGGCGCCTTCCGGGCCCTGAAGAACCTCGGCTTCACCGACGCCTACATGCAGGTCGACGGCGCCCCGGGCGGCTACACCTTCTGGGATTACCAGGCCGGCGCCTGGCAGCGGAACCACGGTATCCGCATCGACCACCACCTGCTCAGCCCCCAGGCCGCCGACCGTCTCAAGGCGGTGGAGATCCATCGCGCCGTCCGCGACTGGGAAAAGCCGTCGGACCATGTGCCGGTGGTTGCGGAACTGGCGCTCTGAACAACGAATAAGGGGCGGCCCGAAGACCGCCCCTTTCCGTTTCGATGAAGACCGGGCGCCTAGCTGCGGGCCCGACGGTTCATGTCCCACTCCATCTTGTTCAGCATCTGGTTCAGGTGCTGGACCTCCCGGCGGCTCAGGTCGCGGTTGCTGCGCTTGTAGCCCTGCTCGACCCGCTCGATGCTGTGGAGCCAGCCCTGCAGGGCGCGGGCCTCTGGGAGAGTAATGGCGCGGCGGCGGACCAGCATGTCGAGACGCTCGTCGAGACGCGCCTGACGCATGTCGATCCGGCGGGCCTGGGCCCATTCATTGCGGGTGCCCCGGTTCCAGCGCTGACGCTGGTAGAAGCCGCGCTCGTCCGCGCGACGATCGTAGTCGCGGCGGTCGTCGCCACGGCGATCGTAGTCGCGCGGCTGGTCGTAGCCGCCGCGGCCGTCGCGGTCGCGGTCACCGTACGACTGGGCGGCGGCGGGCATGGCGGAAACCAGGGCGGCCGTCGCGGCGACAGTCAGAAGAACCTTCTTGATCATTGACCTACTCCTTCAAGTCGATGTCCACCCGATGGCCGGTTGAACTGCTTGATGGAGGTTTTAGTTGCGCGGGCCTGAAGCCAGCCTGAGCCCGTCGTTATTCTCGGTTCATATTTGCCGCGCCGATCAGATCGGCATCCGCATGATTTCCTGGTAGGCGCTGATCACTTGATCGCGCACGGCCATCACGGTTTCAAGACTGGCCTCGGCCGACGATATGGCAGTAACCACATCGATCAGCTCGGCCTTGCCCGTGACATGGGCGGCCATCTGCGCCTCGGCGGCCTTCGAGCTCTGCACCGCATCGCCCATGACGTTCTTCAGCAGATCCCCGAAGCTCGGGCCCTGCAGCGCGCCGGCGTCCGATCCGGGGATGCCGCCGGTCCCCTGGGTGGCGGCGTAGGCCTTGGCGGCGGCGAGCGGCGTGATCATGACCTACCCTATTTCTTGAGCAGTTCGAGGGTGCGCAGCTCCATCGACCGCGCGGTCTCGATGACGTTGAGATTGGCCTCGTAGGCCCGTTGCGCCTCGCGCAGGTCGAGCGCCTCGATCAGCGGATCGACGTTGGGCATCTTCACATAGCCATCGCCATTGGCCGCCGGATGGCCCGGGTCGTAGGACATCTTGAAGTCCTTCTGGTCGGCCTCGACCCGCGCCAGCCGCACCCCCTGTCCGCCGCCGACCGCCTGGGGCGCGAACACCGACACCTGCCGCCGGTAGGGATCCCCGTCGGGCGTCCGGGCGGTGGAGCTGGCGTTGGCCAGGTTCTCGGCGATCACCCGCATCCGCGCCTGCTGGGCGCGCAGGCCCGAGGTGGCGATCCGCATGGTCGGGTTGGACTGTTCGGGAATCCTGGCCATCGCTCAAGCCTCCTATCGGCCCGGCGGCCGGGCGGCCATGCGCAGCAGGGCCATGGATTTCTGGTAGAAGCCGATGGCGGCGTCGTACTGCATCCGCGTCTCGGTCATCTTGATCATCTGGTCCTCGAGCACCACGGCGTTGCCGTCGAGGGTGGTTTCCGAATCGCCCGCCTTGCTGGCCTTGGCGTAGGCCTGGGAGCCGCCGCCGCGGCGGGGCGGGGCGGCCATGTGGCCGGCCTTGGTCTGGGCCGGCTGCATCGTCAGGCCAGCGCCCTGCCCGCGAAGCTGGGCCTCGAAGCTGAACGGCCCCACGTCGCGGGCGACGAAGCCCGGGGTGTTGGCGTTGGCGATGTTTTCGGCGATCACGTTCTGCCGGTCGGACAGGTAGCCCATCCGGCTGCGCAGCATCGAAAAGAGCGGGATGTCGCCGATGTTCATGCCCGACAGGGTGAACAAACAGGGTTAATCGCGCCTTAAGTTTTGCGGCGCATCAAAGGGCTCAAGTTCCCTCGCGCGCGGCTTTCCATGGACATCGCCCAAGTCATCCAGGCCATCGCCGCCCTCGCGGTGACCCTGGGCCTGATCGGCCTGACCGCCGTCGGCCTGCGCCGTTTCGCGCCGGACATGCTGGCCCGCATGCAGGGGGTCGCCGCCAGGGACCGCCGGCTGCAGCTAGTCGAGACCCTGGTGCTGGACCCGACCCGCCGGCTGGTGCTGGTGCGGCTGGACCAGGAGGAACGGCTGATCCTGCTCGGCGAGGGCCGCACCCTGGAGGCCGTGAAGACGCCCAGGGCCCGCAAGACCCCCGCGGAGACCGCCTGATGGCCGCCCGACAGAAGATCCCGCACCTGGGCCGCTACCTGGGCCTGGCCCTGCTGCTCGGGGTCGCCATCGCCCTGCCGGGCGTCGCGGCGGCGCAGGCGGTGAACATCGACCTCGGCACCGGGGCCGGCCTGACCGAGCGGGTGGTCCAGCTGGTCGGTCTGCTGACCGTCCTGTCGCTCGCGCCATCGATCGTCATCATGACCACCAGCTTCGTGCGGATCGTGGTGGTGCTCGGGCTCCTGCGCACCGCGCTCGGCCTGCAGCAGAGCCCGCCCAACGCCGTGCTGATCAGCCTGGCGCTGTTCCTCACCGCCATCGTCATGGCCCCGACCTTCCAGAAGTCCTACGATGAGGGAATCCGGCCCCTGCTGGACCAGCAGGTCGAGCTGCCGCAGGCCTTCGACGCCGCCGCCGCGCCGGTGAAGGCCTTCATGCTCAGCCAGGTGGACCGCGACGACCTCGCCCTCTTCGTCCGCCTCTCCAAGATCCCCCGCCCCGCGACCATGCAGGACACGCCCCTGAGGGTCGTCACCCCTGCCTTCATGATCAGCGAACTCAAGCGGGCCTTCGAGATCGGCTTCCTGCTGTTCGTCCCCTTCCTGGTCATCGACCTGGTGGTGGCCAGCGTGCTGATGAGCATGGGGATGATGATGCTGCCCCCGGTGGTCATCAGCCTGCCCTTCAAGCTGATCTTCTTCGTGCTGGTCGACGGCTGGCGGCTGGTGGCGGGGAGCCTGGTGGAAAGCTTCGTGCCCGGCGGAGGGGGATAGCCCCCCTTCCCCGGACGTTGCGGAGAGGCATCACCCCCTGGCGGGCGCCGCCTTCGATTCCGGCGCCTTTGCCGTTCCCACCGGGGCCGGCTTCTCGCGGAACTTCTGCTTCATCTTGGCCACCCAGCCGTTGAACGCCTCGGAGTCGGCCACCGAGCGGCCGAAGTCGGCGGTGGTCAGGCGGCCGTCGTCCATGTCGGCGAAGGCGACCTTCAGGGCCTCCGGATTGCGAGCCGCCTCGAACAGGGGCGAAAAGCGCTCGCGCATGCGGGTCAGCGCGGCCTCGTCGCCGGCCAGGCTGAAGGCGACTCCGGCCCTGAGCAACCGGCCCTCCTCGTCCGAGCGCAGCGGCTGAGGGCTCTTCCAGCGGTCGGCCAGCTGCTTCTCGAACAGCTCGCCCGCGAGGGGCCAGTTCCGGGCCTTCCAGGCGATCTCGGCTCGCACGTCGGTCGCCTCGGCCGAGGTGTCGCTCTCGATCACCTCCTCGGCCGCATCCAGTCGGCCCAACCCCATGAGGGCCCGTGCGGTGATGATCCGCCGCTCGGCGTTCAGGGCCGCCGGCAGCACCGTGGTGCGGCTGTTGTTGATCGCGCTCAAGGCCTGCTCGGGCTGGCGGTTCATCAGGTAGATCAGCGCCAGGTCCGTAGCCACCTGGGCCTTGGGCACGCCGTCCAGCCGGTTCTCGACCTGGTACTTGAGCAGGTCCGCCGCCTGGTCCAGCAGGTCGACGTCGACGAGCCGCCGGGCCATCTTGCGCACCATCAGGTCGCCCTCGGCGCCGATGGGCGTCAGATCCTTGAAGTCGTTGTAGAGGCCCAGCGCCTGGATCGGCTCCAGCCCATCGGCGAGCCCCTCGAGGAACAGGGCGCGGAAGGCGGCCGACAGGTCGTTCTGAAGGTCCACGGCCGCCGGCAGGTCGGGCAGCCGGGTGCCGGCCGAGCGCAGGGCTTCCAGGCCTTCACGATAGCGGCCCTGGCTCATGTAGAGCTTGCCCAGCAGCCGCACTGTCTCCAGTTCGGTGGCGTCGCCCCGCCAGCGGTAGCGCAGCCCGTCGAAGACCCGAACCGCATCGACCGGGGTGATCTTGCCCTGGTCGAGCTTGATCTGGGTGGCGCGCAGCAGGGCCGGGGCCGCGTACTGTTCCAGCGGCGCCTTGGCGATCAGTTCATAGACCGACAGCGCCCTGTCCTTGTCGCCCCTGGCCTCCAGCAGCCGGGCCTCCATCAGCCGGTTGGCCAGTTCCTCGGCCTGCGGGATGCCCGGGATGGCCGCCCGGCGCAGGCAGTCCTGAGCGCCGGCGAAGTCGCCCAGCGCGATGGCGGCCTCGGCGTCGGCCCGCATGAATCGCGCCTGCCACAGGGCCGGAAACAGCTCCATGGCCCGGGCCGCCTGGCCGAATTTGGCCCGCGCGTCGGCCCATTCGCCCTGCCGGGCCGCGATGTAGCCGCGCCAGGCGGCGCTTGAGGGGTCGTCGGCCAGGACGCCGACCGACAGGTCGCTGTCGGCTTCCTTCAGCCGTCCGGCCATTACCCGCGCGGCGCCGCGCAGGCCGCGGAACTCGGCGTCGCCCATCAGGGTCTCGCGCGAACGGCTCGCGGCGTTGAGAACCCCGATGGCCTCGTAGGAAAGCTCGGAGCCGACCAGGAACCGGGCCAGCGCCATGCGGGCCTCGGTCGGAGCGTCCTTGCCCTTGTTGGTCTCGGCCGCGGCTTCGGCCAGCAACTGGTCGTAGCGGCGCATGAAGCCGCCCTCGCCGGTCTGGGCCCAGGTCCCGTCGATCATCCCCGGCATCGAAGCCTTGGCCGGCGCCCCGAGGATGGCCGCCGTCTGGGCCTTGTCGCCGGCCCAGCTGGGCGACAGGGCCAGGCCTTGAGCCTTGCCGATCCGCACCAGGTCGCCCTCGACGGCGACGCCCAGTCCCGGCGCATAGCTCTCGATGGCCAGGCCGTGGATGGTCGCCAGCATGGCGAGGTCGACGAAGTCCCGTCGCGTGGTCAGACCCTTGTTGGGCGCCAGGGCCGGCACGACCGCCAGCCGATCGCCGACCGCCGGGTCGTCGACCCACACCAGCCGGCCGGCGCCGGCCATGGTGGCGGTCAGTCCCGCCTGGGCGCTCTCGCTATCGCGGGCGACGCTGACGGACCCTCCGCCGGTCTGCTCGCGCCCGGCCGGCGGGCCGGCGCCGATCGCCAGGGTCCAGCTGGCGCCCTCGCCCGCCACGGTGACTGGCATGTTCCTCGGCACGACCAGCCGCAGGGCCGCGTAGTCCTTTCCATGGACCGCCTGCACGCCGCGATAGCGGTCGCCGCCTTTGGGCAGCCGGGCCACGTCCAGCCTGCCCGGGGCGTCGAACACCACCCACACCGCCTCGCCGCGGCGGAATACAGCGGCGCCCAGGGGCGCGCGCCAGTCGAACCTGAGCCGCGTCTGGGAGGCGCTGACGTCGGCGACGACCGGCACGACCCCGCCGACCGGCGTCGGATCGGGCCTGGGCGGAGGCGGGGGACCGGCGACCACCTCGGGCTCGGGCGCCGGAGCAGGCGGCGCCGGCGGCGCTTCCTTCTTCTCGAACAGGTTGACGTAGGTGGCCCCGTCCGCCTGGCCGACCTTGGCGTCGGCGTCCTCGGCCAGGGTCAGGACGATCTCCAGCGCCCCCCCCACGCGCCGCGCCTCGGCCGCCTTCAGCCATCTGGGCGGCGCGGCGCGGATGAGGGCGATGTCGGGCTTGGCGTCGCGGCTGAAACGCAGGACCAGCACCTGCCCCTCCCGGCGGCTGGTGACGCGCGCCCCGCCGGCCCAGTGAAACTCCAGCCGGGTGAAATCCTCGGCCTGGGCGAGCCGCACCTCCAGCGCCGGCCGCGCCGCGACTGCCGGGACCGCATAGCCCGTCGGAACGGCGACGCCCGCAATGCAGGCGGCCGCGACGCCGGAACGGAGGGCCCGGCGCAGGCTCACGTCAGCCGGCCTTCGCGGGCGGCTTGGCCTCGGGCTTGGCTTCAGCCTTGGCTTGGGGAGCGGCCTTGGACGCGCCGGCCAAGGCCTTCGGCTGCGGTCCCGCGGTCGGGGCCGGGGGCGGTTCGGGGGCCAGGGCCTGCTTGCCGGCCAGCACGGCGGCGTTCTGGGTGAAGCGCTTGGCGAGCGCCTCGGTAATCTGCTTCGCCTCGGCGGGCGGCATCTGGGCCAGGATGGCGGCCAGAGTCCGCTCCTTCATCTTCGAGGCGATCGGCAGGCGGACGCTGTCGTCGAGGACCCGGAACTGGGCCGCCGCGTCCTTGGCCTTCATGGCCGAGAACACCGCCACCAATCGATTGATCTCCTGCTCCTGCTGGGCGTCCGCCTGGCCGAGCAGGCCCTTGATGTCGCCCTTCAGGGTGTCCAGCGCCTTGAACTTGGCGTCGAGCTTCGCCTCGGCCGCCGCGATCAGCTGCAACTGGACGTCCATCCCCTCCTCGCGGGTGTCGAGCTGCCCCCGGCGCTCGCCGAGATTCTGCAGCATCCGCAGCTCGGAGGGCGACAGGCCGGCCTCCTTGGCGAGTTCGGCCGCCGTTGGGGCGCATACCGCCGCCGGCTTGGCGCCGGCCACGGCCTGGGTGTCGGTCTTGGGCGCCGCGGCCTTGCCGGGCGCGCCTTCGGCCCAGGCCTGGGCGCCGCTCAGCAGCCTCGGGAAGCTGTCCGCCCCGGCCATGAAGTTGATGGCCAGGACCCCGGCGACAGCGACGCCGGCCAAGGGCAGGATACGGGGGATACGGCTCACGGGCGGCCTCCGGGAATGGCGCGGAGGCGGCCGGGACCGGCCTCGGGCTCGAACAGGTCGTCGTCGATGCGGGCCCGCGAGCGGGCGGTGGTCTGGGGCTCGAAACGGGCGGGGGCCAGGCGCTCCCGCGACGGCGGCATCGGCCGGTCCAGCCAATCGTCCTCGCGGGCCGGGGCGGCGGGCGCCGCGGCGCGGCGCGGCCGCTCCAGCACCGCCTTGTCGAGGTGCTCGGCCAGGGCATTGGCCGCTTCGATGCGGGCCGCCAGGTTGGCCTCGGCTTCCTGGGTGGCCTCGCGCAGGGTGGCCAGGCCAGTCTGGGCCCGGGCGGCGGCGGCGTCGAGGTCGCGGACGGCCTTGGCGAAGTTCTCGTGGCCCTGGCGCAGCTTCCTGAGTTGCCGCTCCAGCCGCCAGCCGAACACCATGGCCGCGATCAGCAACACGCCCAGCAGGATGTTCATGGAAATCGCGACGATGCTCATGTCAGCCTCTTCTGGACCGCCACCTTGGCGGCGGGATCGAGCGGCGCTTCGCAGCGCACGGCGATGTGGTGGTTGCGGCGGCCCATGCGGCCGCGCGTCAGGGGGATCTGGCCTGCCCGCAGTTCAACCAGGCTGTCCGCCGTGGCGTTGAGCATCAGGGTGTCGCCGACCTTCAGGTTCAGCACCTTGCTGAGCGGCGTCTGCTGCTCGTCGAGCACGGCGCGGACCTCCAGCTGGGTGGTCCAAAGCTCGGTGGCCAGATGGCTTTCCCAGATGTTGTCGCGGCCGAACTTCTCGCCCATGAACTGCTGCAGCAGCATCTTCCGGATGGGCTCGAGGGTGGCGTAGGGCAGCAGGAGCTCGATGCGCCCGCCCCGATCCTCCATGTCGATGCGCAGCTTGACGAGGATGGCCGCGTTGGCCGGCCGGGCGATGGCGGCGAAGCGCGGGTTGGTCTCCAGCCGGTCGAGGACGAAGTGGACGGGGGTCAGCGGTTCGAACGCCGCCTTGGCGTCCTGCAGCACCACCTCGACCATCCGCTGGACAAGCACCCGCTCGATGGTGGTGTAGGGCCGGCCCTCGATGCGCATGGCAGCCGTGCCGCGCCGGCCGCCGAGCAGCACGTCGACGATCGAGTAGATCAGGTTGGAATCAACCGTCAGCAGGCCGTAGTTGTCCAGCTCCTCGGCCCGGAACACCGACAGGATGGCCGGCAGCGGGATGGAGTTGAGGTAGTCCCCGAACCGGATCGAGGAGATGTTGTCGAGGCTGACCTCGACGTTGTCGCTTGTGAAGTTGCGCAGGGATGTGGTCATCAGCCGCACCAGACGGTCGAAGACGATCTCCAGCATCGGCAGGCGTTCGTACGACAACAGCGCCGAGTTGATGATCGCCCGGATGCCGGTGCGCTCGCCGCCATCGTCCTCGGAGAGATCGAAGCCCAGCAGGCTGTCGATCTCGTCCTGGTTCAGGATCCGCTCCGAGCCGATCAGCCCCTCGGGATCGGCGCCGCCCCAGTCGGGCGCGTCGGCGCCGGCGCCGTCCGCGTTGGTCGCCGCCCATTGGGCCAGAGCCGCCTGATCGTCCGTGTCTTCAGCCATGCGTCACGCCCAACCTGCCCGCGAGGGCTAGTTGATCAGCATCTCCTCGATCAGCACCGCGTTCACCTTCGAGGGGGCCACCAGCAGGTTGACCCGCCGCAGGATCTCCATCCGCAGCTGGTAGCTGCCCTGGCTGCCGGAGAGGTCTTCCGGGCGCATCTCCCGCAGGAAGGTCTGGAACATGTCGTTGATCCGCGGCATCGCAGGGTCGAGCGTCTCGACCAGGTGCTCATCGGGCAGCTCCAGCGTCAGCTTGAGCTTGAGGTAGGTCGGGCGGCCGTCAGCCGTCTGCATGTTCACCGTGATGTCGGGCAGGGTGTAGAAGACCACCCCGTCGGGGCCTTCCTTGACCACCGCGGCGCCAGGCTCGCCCTTGCCGCCGCCCTTGCCGTGGTCGCCGCCGTCCTTCTTCTTTTTCTTCGGCTTTTCCTTGGCCTCGCCGTGCTCGCCGGCGGGCTTGGGCTGCAGGAACATGAACCAGGCGCCGGCCCCGCCGCCGCCCAGGACGGCGAGCGCCGCCACGCCGGCGATGATGAGCACCATCAGCTTCGGCTTCTTCTTGGCGGGGGCCTCGCCCTCGACGCCTTCGGCGCCCTCGGGGGGCGCTTCGGCTTCCTTGGCCTTGTCCTTCGACACCGTGCTTGCCGCTCTCTGTAAGTCGCGCGTGAGTCCTTACTGGGCGGAGTTGGTTAAGGATGGGTGTGCGGCCGGCTCGAAAGGCGCCCGGCAATATTCGCCGCCAGCTTGGCGTTAACCTTCTTATTTCCTGTTTTTGTTCGACTTTTCGACTTGGCCCGCAGCTTGCAGGTTCATCCCTCGTGGCGACCCTGCGTCGCGGGTCTTAACGGAGGCAGACCAATGGACAACACGCTGTACATCAGCCTGTCGCGCCATATGACCCTGCGCCGCGAGATGGACATCATCGCCAACAATATCGCCAACGCCGACACCACCGGCTTCAAGGTCGAATCGCTGATGGTCCGCACCGAGACCCAGGCGCCGGCCCATATGACGGACGGCCCAGGTTCGGTGAAGTTCGTGCTGGACGACGGCGTCGCCCGCGACTTCACCCAGGGCTCCCTGCGTCAGACGGGCAGCGACTTCGACCTGGCGATCGAGGGCAAGGGCTTCTTCCAGGTCACCACCGGCGAGGGCGAGCGCTACACACGCGACGGCCGATTCACGCTTTCGCCCGAAGGCAAACTGACCACCCAGGCCGGCGATCCGGTGATGGGCGAAGGCGGCGAGATCGTGCTGGATCCGGCCAAGGGGCCGGTGACCATCGCCGCAGACGGCACGGTCAGCCAGGCCGGCGAGCGCGTCGGCAAGGTCGGGGTCTTCGTCTTCGACGACCGATCGGTCCTGGCCAAGGACCAGAACAACCTCCTGAAGAACACCTCCAACGCCGCCCCCACCGCCGACACCGCCAGCCGGGTGCGCCAGGGGATGCTGGAGGGCAGCAACGTCAATCCGATCCTCCAGATCACCCGGATGATCGAGGTCAGCCGCGCTTACGAGAGCGTGGTCAGGACCATGGAAAACACCGCCGACCTGTCCCGCCGCGCCGTCGAACGGCTCGGGCGGGTTGCTTAGGGAGTATCTGTAGATGCAAGCGCTCCGCACCGCCGCGACCGGCATGTCAGCCCAGCAGCTGAACGTCGAGGTCATCTCCAACAACATCGCCAACATGAACACCGTCGGCTTCAAGCGGCAGCGGGCGGAGTTCCAGGACCTGCTCTACCAGTCGCTGGAGCGGGCCGGGTCCCAGTCCTCCGACCAGGGCACGGTCGTTCCCACCGGAATCCAGATCGGCGCCGGGGTGAAGGCCGGCAGCACCTACCGCATCACCAGCCAGGGCTCGGTGACCCGCACCGACAACCGCTACGACGTCGCCATCCAGGGCCGCGGCTACCTGCAGGTGCTGCTGCCCAGCGGCGAGACCGCCTACAGCCGGGCGGGCAACCTGGCCCTCAACGACCAGGGCCAGCTGGTCACCGAGGACGGCTATCTGATCCAGCCCGCCATCACCATTCCGCAGGACGCCGTCGACGTGGCCATCTCCAAGACCGGCCAGGTGCAGGTCACCAAGGAGGGCGCCGCCGCCCCCGAGATCGCCGGCCAGATCGAACTGGCCACCTTCATCAACGAGGCGGGCCTGGAGGCCATGGGCGACAACCTGTTCATGGAAAGCGGCTCGTCCGGCGCTGCGGTCACCGGCCAGCCGGGCTCGGTCGGCTTCGGCACCCTGCTGCAGGGCTACACCGAGGCCTCCAACGTCGACGCGGTCAGCGAGATCACCGCCCTGATCGTCGCCCAGCGGGCCTATGAGATGAACTCCAAGGTCATCACCACCGCCGACGAAATGCTCCAGGCCGCCAACCAGGTGAAGTCGTAGGATGCGCGCCGCCGCCCTGATCGCCTTCGCCGCGCTCGCGCTCGCGACCCCCGCCCTCGCCGGCCCGGTGACCCTGCGCGCCGAGGTCACCGACGCCGATGGCCGGGTCACCCTGGGCGACCTGTTCGAGGGCGCCGGTTCCGCCGCCGATGTGGTGGTCGCCAACCGGTCCGGCCCGACCGTGGTGCTCGACGCCCAGACGGTCCAGCTGATGGCTCGGCGCTCGGGCCTGTTGTGGGACAACCCGCAGGGCTTTCGCCGCATCGTGGTGCGGGCCGGCGCGTCCGGTCCCGCCGCCGGCCCAGTCGCCGCCCGCGGCAACGTCGACGTCCTGACCTGGGCCCGTTCCATCGGCGCGGGCGAGATCGTCCAGCCCGAAGACCTGGTCTGGGCCAAGGCCGCCGGCGCCCCGATGGACGCGCCCCGCGACGCCGACCAGGTGATCGGCCTGGCCGCCAAGCGCCCCCTGCGGGCCGGGGCGGCGGTCACCGGCCGGGACGTCTCCGCGCCCCAAGTCATCAAGGCCGGGGAGATGGTCAGCGTCACCTGGTCCGACGGCCAGGTCACCTTGACCATGCAGGGCAAGGCCATGAAGTCCGCCGCCCAGGGCGAGACCGTCAACGTCCAGAATCCCGCCTCGAAGAAGGTCGTCGAGGCGATCGCAACCGGACCCGGCGAAGCCGTCACCGGTCCCGCGGCCCAGCAGCTGAAGGCTGCCGGGCCCCAGTTCGCCGCTCGCTAGAGGCTCCCATGCGCCTGACCTTGCTCGCTACCCTCGCCCTTCTGCCGCTCGCCGCCTGCGCGGGGGTCAACGGCGTTGTCGCCGACGCCTCCGACGCGGTGATGGGCCCCAAACTCTCGCCGGTCGGCTATCCCTCGCATCTGGTCCCCCAGACCCAGACCACCCTCGACGTCCGCCAGGAGCCGCCGCAGCCGGCCTCCGCCAACAGCCTGTGGCGCACCGGCGCCCGCGCCTTCTTCAACGACCAGCGCGCCGGCCGCATCGGCGACATCCTGACCGTCAACATCGACATCGACGACAGCGCCCAGACCCAGAACACCAGCTCGACGACCCGCACCAACGGCATGAAGGCGGGCATGCCCCACTTCTTCGGGCTGGAAGGCAGCCTGGGGCAGCTGTTCCCCGGCGGGTTCGACCCGGCCAACGCCATCGAGACCAACGTCACCAGCGGCGGCACGGGCTCGGGCGCGGTGGCCCGGTCGGAGAAGATCAGCCTGACGATCGCCGCAGTGGTGACCGGCATCCTGCCCAACGGCAACCTAGTCATCCAGGGCACCCAGGAGGTGCGGACCAACAACGAGGTCCGCCGCCTGACGGTCTCCGGCATCGTCCGCCCCGAGGACATCTCCTCGACCAACACCGTCCGCCACACCCAGATCGCCGAAGCCCGCATCAGCTATGGCGGCCGCGGCGACCAGAGCCGCGTCCAGAAGACCCCGGCCGGTCAGGCCCTGATCGAGACCTTCTCGCCGTTCTGACGGCGGCCGGCAATTTCTGCCGGCCAAAGTGAACCAGCGCGCCTCCCCTTGCGTTGAAAGGCCGAAGGGAGGCGCGCAACCATGTCACGCCTGATCGCCGTTGTGGCTCTGACCGTCCCGGCTCTGTTGCTGGGAAGCTGCATGCATGGCCGCCAGGCGATGTCCGCGGGCATGGACTGGTCGCTGCACCAGACGCCCGAGGAAGGCGTCAAGCTCGCCTACGGGGCGCCCGCCTCCGACAACGTCGTGCTGATGCTGACCTGCCAGCCCGGCGCCGGCCAGGTGCGGCTGTCCACCGTCGCGGCCAAGCCGCAGTCGGCCATCGTGCTGAAGTCGGGGAGCGACCGGTCCAGCCTGACGGCCACCGCCATGCCCGGCGGCCCCGTCGAGGGCCACTACATGGAAGCCAACGCCGCCGCCACCGACAAGACCCTGGCCCGGTTCGCCCGCACCGGGGACCTGACCCTCGTGCAGGGCAAGGCCTCCATCGAACTGCCGGCCAAGGGCGCCGCCCGCGAGCAGGTCTCGCGCTTCTTCACCGCCTGCGCGGCGTAGCGCTACGGTCCTTTGGCCGCCTCGCGGGCCATGAACCCCTTCATCGCCTTGGCCACCCATTTGCAGGCGCCCGGCCGGCCCACCATGGTGGATTCGATCACCACCCCGTCGAGGTCTGTCTCCATCAGCACGTCGCAGCGGGTGCGGTTCCAGACGAACATCATCTTCCTGCCGACCGTTTCCTTTCGGTCGGGCAGGCCCAGGGTGCGATAGGCGACCGCCACGTCGCGACCCTTCATCATCTCCAGCCCCTCGGTGATCGGCTCATAGACCGAGGCCCTGCGCATCACGCAGCCGCCGAGCGCCATCGCGCCCACGGCCAGCACGAATACCGCTGTCCGCATCAGGCCCGCCGCCCGGCCGTCGCAACGTTGTCGAGGCCGAGCGCGCTCAGCGCCCCGCCGGCGATCCCGGTCGCATCGAGACCGGCCTGGGCGTACATCACCTCCGGCTTGTCCTGGTCCTGGAAGACGTCGGGCAGCGCCAGGGTGCGCACCTTGAGGCCGCGGTCGAGGGCGCCGTGCGCCGCCAGGGCTTGGAGCACGAAGGCGCCGAAACCGCCCATGGCCCCCTCCTCTACCGTGACGATGGCCTCGTGCTCGCGGGCCAGCCGCAGGATCAGCTCGATGTCGAGCGGCTTGGCGAAACGGGCGTCGCAGACGGTGGCCGACAGGCCGCGGGCGGCCAGCAGGTCGGCGGCCTTCAGGCTTTCCGACAGGCGGGCCCCGAACGAGACGATGGCCACCGCTGTCCCCTCGCGCACGATCCGGCCCTTGCCGATCTCCAGCGGTTCGTTGACGGCCGGCATCTCCAGGCCGAGGCCCTCGCCGCGGGGATAGCGGAAGGCGCTCGGCCGGTCGTCGATGGCGGCGGCGGTGGCCACCATGCGGGCCAATTCCACCTCGTCGGCGGCGGCCATCAGCACCATGCCGGGCAGCGCCCCCATGAAGCCGATGTCGAAGCTGCCGGCATGGGTCGGACCGTCCGCGCCGACCAGGCCGGCGCGGTCCATGGCGAAGCGCACCGGCAGCCGCTGGATGGCGACGTCGTGGACCACCTGGTCGTAGCCGCGCTGCAGGAAGGTCGAATAGATGGCCGCGAACGGCTTCATCCCGTCCGCCGCGAGGCCGGCGGCGAAGGTCACCGCGTGCTGCTCGGCGATGCCGACGTCGAAGCAGCGCTTGGGGAAGGCCTTGGCGAAGACATCGAGCCCGGTGCCGGACGGCATGGCGGCGGTCACTGCCATGATCCGCTCATCCTTTTCGGCCTCCTTGACCAGGGCCTGGGCGAACACCTTGGTGTACTGCGGCGGCCCGCCCGCGGCCTTGGCCTGCTCGCCGGTGACGACGTTGAACTTGACCACCCCGTGGTACTTGTCGTCGGCGCTCTCGGCCGGGGCGTAGCCCTTGCCCTTCTGGGTGACGACGTGGACCAGCACCGGCCGGTCGATCTGCTTGACGTTCTGCAGCACCGGAATCAGCGCGTCGAGGTCGTGGCCGTCGATCGGCCCGACGTACTGGAAGCCCAGCTCCTCGAAGAAGGTGCCGCCGGTGACCATGCCGCGGGCGTATTCCTCGGCCTTGCGCGCGGCTTCCTGCAGGCTCTTGGGGAACACCCGGCTCATCGACTTGCCGAGGTTGCGCAGCGACTGGTAGCCGCCCGACGACACCACCCGCGCCAGGTAGGCGCTCATCCCGCCGACCGGCGGGGCGATGGACATGTCATTGTCGTTGAGGATGACGACCAGCTGCCCGGTGGTCTCCACCGCGTTGTTCATCGCCTCATAGGCCATGCCGGCGCTCATCGAGCCGTCGCCGATCACCGCAACGACCTTGTTGTCCTCGCCCTTGGCGTCCCGCGCGGCGCAGAAGCCGAGCGCCGCCGAGATCGAGGTCGCCGCATGGGCCGCGCCGAACGGGTCGTATTCGCTCTCCGCCCGCTTGGTGAAGCCGGAAAGCCCGCCGCCCTGGCGCAGGGTGCGCATGCGGTCGCGTCGGCCGGTGAGGATCTTGTGCGGATAGGCCTGGTGGCCCACGTCCCAGATCAGGATGTCGCGGGGCGTCTCGAACACATGGTGCAGCGCCACGGTCAGCTCGACCACGCCCAGCCCCGCGCCCAGGTGCCCGCCGGTCACCGACACCGCGTCGATCGTCTCGGCCCGGACTTCGGCGGCCAGCTGTTTGAGCTGAGGCAGGGTGAAGGAGCGGGTGTCCGCCGGCGAAGCGACGGTGTCGAGCAACGGGGTCACTGGGGGCATAGCGCGGAGCAATCCATCGTCGGCGCGGTCTACAGCGCGCCTTGTCATGTGCAAACTAGCGCCGCGGGCGTTGGCTGCAAACCAATGTGGGTGGGAATTCGGAGAATTTGGCGTGCAGACCGGAAAGCAGGCCTAGTTCTTCCGCCCCAGCACGAAGTCCACCGAGGCCCGCAGCACGCCCGCCCGCTCGCCGAACCCGTCCAGGTGAGCCTTGGTCTGGGCGCTGAGCAGTTCCACCCGCTCCTTTGCCGCTTCCAGGCCCAGCAGGGTGACGTAGTTGGCCTTGCCCCGCGCCGCGTCCTTGCCGCCCGCGGCCTTGCCCAGCGCCTCGGGGTCGCCCTCGGCGTCGAGCACGTCGTCGACGATCTGGTAGGCGAGGCCAAGGTCCTGGGCGAAAGCCATCAGGGCATGCCGCTCGCCCTCCTGGGCGTGCGCCATCACCAGGGGGATCTCGAAGGCGTAGGCAATGAGCGCCCCGGTCTTCAGCCGCTGCATGCGGGCGACCCCGCCGAGGTCTTCGCGGACCCCCAGAATGTCGATCATCTGGCCGCCGGCCATGCCCTGCGCCCCAGAGGCCAGCGCCAGCCGGCGGACCAGCTCGGCGCGCACATTGCCGTCCGGATGGGTGTCGGGATGGGCCAGGATCTCGAACGCCGCCGTCTGCAGCGCATCGCCCGCCAGAACGGCCGTGGCCTCGTCGTACTCGACATGCACCGTCGGCCGGCCGCGCCGCAGGTCGTCGTCATCCATGCAGGGCAGGTCGTCGTGCACCAGGCTGTAGGCGTGGATGCATTCGAGCGCGCAGGCGGCCCGCAGCACGGGCCGCTCGGCCAGGTCGAACATCTTGCCGGTTTCCAGCGCGAAGAACGGCCGCAGCCGCTTGCCGGGCCCCAGCGCCGCGTAGCGCATCGCCTCGGTCAGCCGCGATTCGGGTCCATCGGCCCGCGGCAACAGGGCGTCGAGCGCAACGGTCACCAGGTCGGCCGCCTCGGCGACCCTGCGCTCCAGCCCCATCGCCATCGCTAGGTGAACTCGGCCGGCTCGACGCCGCTCGCCTGGCCCTGGGCCAGCACCACCTTCTCGACCCGCAGCCGGGCGGCCTCCAGCTTCTTCTCGCAATGGGCCTTGAGCAGGGCCCCGCGCTCATAGACCGAGATCGACTCCTCCAGCGGCGCCTGACCCGATTCCAGGGTCTGGACGATGCGTTCGAGTTCCTTGAGGGCGTCCTCGAAGCTCAGGGCGTCGATGTCGGCGGTGTCGGTCATTTCGTCTCTCGGGAGAATGGGCCAACCCTAGAGAGACGCGCCCTGGGCGGCAACGGGGGTTCGTGGTGAACGAACCCCCGCCGCTCAATTTCGGTTGAAGGCCCTAGCCATCAACCGGGAGCCCGAGCGCCACCCGCCCGCTGTACAGCTGCTGCTCGCGTTGGCGCAGCGGGTGGAACCGGGCGCCCTGCAGGTCGCGGAACCGCAGTTCCAGCCCGGCCTTGCGGTAGAACCCCGCCCCGCCGGCGCACTCCAGGGCCAGTTCCCCGACCTGGATCGCCGCCCGGCCGACCAGCCCGCGCAGCTTCATCACCTGATCGGTGGTCGCTTCGCCCGGTTGCAGCCGGGTGGTCGCGACCAGGGCCGTCCACAGGGCGTCCAGCCCGGCATGGGCCGCCGAAAGCTCGCCGGCCGCCAGTACGGTCAGCGTGTCGTCGGACTTCTTCGCCGCGGCCTTGATGGCGATGTCGCGCGCCGCGTCGGCCACCCCGGCGTAGGCCGAGAAGATCAGCGGGAAGGCCAGCATGCTGATGATGTGGAACAGCGGATGCCACGGGCCCGGAACCCGCCGGCCGGTCACCGCCGCCTCGGGGATGAAGGCGCCATCGACCACGACGTCATGCGAGCCGGTGCCGCGCATGCCCAGCGAATCCCAGGTCTGGGCGATCGACACCCCTTCGGCCGACAGCGGCAGGGCGAAGTGCAGCACCGTCGGCCCGGCCTCCGGGTCGTCATAGACGGCGCTCGTCCCCAGCAGCGTCCCGGCCGGCGAACCGCTGGCGAAGGGCTTGCGGGCGGTAATTCGAAAGCCGCCGTCGACCTTCTCCGCCACGCCGCCACCCGGCAGCCAGTCGCTGGCGCCGCTCGACACCATCCGGGCGCCTTCGGCCACCTTGCGCAGCATGCCTTCGGTCGGCGCGTTCTGGTGGCGCCAGCGCCAGGCGGCGACGGCCACCTGGTGCGTGTGCATGGCCAGGGCGAGGGCGCTGGAGCCACAATGGCGCGCCAAGCTGCGCAGCATATCACACAGCTCGTCGGCCAGCAGGCCGCCGCCGCCGAGCTCCCCAGGCACGGCGAGGGCGAAGAAGCCGCGCGCCTGGAGCAGGTCGAGGTTATCGGCGACGAACCTCCCTTCGCGGTCGCAGGCGGCGCCAGCCGCCTCCAGCCGGGGTCCGATGGCGGCAAGGTCGTCGCGCCAGGTGGTGGCAGGGGAAACAGTCTGGGTCATGGCGTGCATGTCTGTGGTCCTGAAATCGTAAGGTGTGATGATCGGGGCTCGGCGAACAGCGTGCCGCGAGCGATGCGGCGTGATAGCCTCGGGGCGGCCGGAGGAGCCATGACCGCGCAACCGTCAAACATTGCCGATCCGCCGGGCGCGGACGTGTTGACCGAGGTGCTGCGCGCCGTCCGCCTCAACGGCTCGGTGTTCATGAACGGCCGCTTCGCCGCCCCCTTCGGGGTTATCAGCCCGGCGCGCTGGGATTCGATGCAGGAGATGGCCCACCTTCGCCACGCCAGCGTCTTCCACCTGGTCGCCGAAGGCAGCTGCTTCCTGGAAATGGCCGACGGGGCGGTCTGCGAGCTGCATGCGGGCGACGTGATCCTGCTGCCGTTCACCGCCGAGCACCGCTTCTGGTCCGGGGAGCCCGAGGCCTTCCAACGCGCCGAGGACATCGTCATTCCCGGCCCCATCGAGGGGGTCTCCACCGTCCGGTGCGGGGCGGATGGCGATAAGACCCGCATCGTCTGCGGGTTCCTGGAATCGGCGGAGATGCTGGCCGCGCCCCCTGTTTCGATCCCTGCCAGAGCTGCTGGTCGAGCGCACGCGGGACGACCCGGTGACCGGCATGCTGGCGGGCACGGTCGGCGAAATCCTGCGCCAACTGGACGCCGCCCAGCCCGGCGCCCCGCTCCTTCTTGGCCGGCTGATGGAGCTGCTGTTCGTGGAGGTGCTCCGCCGCCACGCCGCCCGCCTGCCCGCTGGCGCCACCGGTCTGTTGGCCGCCCTGAACGACCCCATCGTGGGCCGGGCGCTGAAAGCCATCCACGCCGAACCGACCCGACGGTGGACGGTCGAGGCCCTGGCCCGGGAAGCCGGCGCCTCCCGCACCGTCCTGGCCGAGCGGTTCAACGCCGTGCTCGGAAAGCCGCCGATCGAGTACATCGCTGGCTGGAGGCTCCAGCTGGCCGGCGAGCGGCTCCGAGAGACGGGCGAGCCGATCGCCCTGGTCGCCGAACAGGCGGGCTACGAGAGCGAAGCGGCCTTCAGCCGGGCCTTCAAGCGGATGATGGGCGTCAGTCCAGGACGCTGGCGCGCCGGCGGGAGCTGATCACCGCGTGAACACCCGCGCGCACCAGTAGCGGAACCCCTGGTCCTCGACGCAGCGCCAGCCCTGGCGTTTCAGCGCCGCCCCGACCCGCTGGTTGAAGTAGCCGTGGGCGATGACCAGCACGTCCTGGCCCTGATCCGCCATGGCCCCGACCATCCGGGCGGCCGCCTTGGCGCGCTTTTCAGCCTGGCGGTGGGTTTCGGGCTCGTCGTGGCGGTCGGTCAGCACCCAGTTGAGCCGCGCCAGGAAGCCCCAGATCTTCGGCGACAGCCTGAGCCAGGCAGGCCAGTTGGGCGGCGGCAGCGGGGCCTCGACGAACAGCGGGTCCTGGGCGAAGGACCGCTCCCCGCAGATCGCCTTGGTGGTCTCGATGGAGCGCGGCCGGATCGAGGCGATGATCACGTCGGCCTCGCGGGCCACTACCTTCAGCCCCTCGGGCGGCGTCTGCCCCGGCTTGATTCCCTTGACCTCGTAGCCGGCCCACCAGTCGCGGTACTCGGCCGCGTTCAGCCGCACCTTGCGCGACTGCGCCGGTTCGCCGTGCCGCACCAGGGTGATGCTGCCGCGCTTGGCCGAGGCGACGGCGGAGGGCGGAGTATCGGCGGTCAGAGCGTCAGCCATGATCCCACGAAAGGCCAAAGATCGGTGTCGTCGATCGGTCTCGTCCGGGCGAGGTTCACGCCGCCTGCAACGCCTGCACATGCGCCAGGGCCGAACGCCCCAACGCCTCTAGGTCGTAGCCGCCCTCAAGCGAGGACACAACCCGCCCGCCGGATCGGCCGTTCGCCACGGCGACCACCGCCCGGGTTGCCCAGGCAAAGTCCTCGGCCTCCAGCGACTGGCTGGCCAGGGGATCGCGGGCGTGGGCGTCGAAGCCGGCGGAGATGATGATCAGGTCGGGCTCGAAGGCGTCGACCCGCGCCATCAGGCTCTCGAAGACCTTGCGCCAGCGCTCGCGCGGCGCGTGGGGCCCCACGATCCCGTTGGCGATGTTGCCGACCCCGACCTCGCTGGCAGCGCCGGTGCCCGGATACAGCGGCTGCTGGTGGATCGAGGCCAGGAACAGGGTGGGATCCTGCTCGAAGGCGGCCTGGGTGCCGTTTCCGTGATGCACGTCGAAATCCACCACCGCCACCCGCGCCAGCCCCGCGGCCTGCGCGGCCCGCGCCGCCACCGCCACGTTGGAGAAGACGCAGAAGCCCATGGCCGCCGACGGTTCGGCATGGTGCCCCGGCGGCCGCACCGCGCAGAAGGCCCGATCCCGCTCGCCCCGCGCCACGGCCCGCGCGGCCTCCACCACGGCCCCGGCAGCCCGGCGCGCGGCCACGACGCTGCCCGGCGACAACAGGGTGTCCGGATCCAGCCGCACGAGGCCGCTCACCGGAGCGGCGCCCAGCATGGCCTCGACATAGGCCGGCGAATGGACGCGGTTCAGGTCCGCGACGTCGATCACCGGCGCGTCCAGGGTCTCCAGGCCAAGACCCGAATGATCGTCCAGCGCGTCCAGCACCGCCGTCAGCCGCTCGGACCGCTCGGCGTGCCCCTCGCCCGGATGATGGTCGAGCATGTCACGGTGGGTGTAGAGGGCCAGGGTCATGGCGGCGATCCTAACCCCTGGACTTTCCGCCGCAACCGCGCCCGGTAGCGCCATCACCGGAAGTTCGGCATGTTCGGCGCTGGCTTGGGAGGGTCATCGATGCTTCGTTCGTTTTGTCAGGCCGTGATGGCCGGGGCGGTCCTGCTGACGGCCGCTCCGGTGCTAGCGCAGGAGGCTTCTGAACTCACCAAGGACGAAGCCGTCGCCATGGCCGACCGCTTGATTGCCAAGGCCGACGCTTCGGCGTGGTTCGAGAACGTCACCGACGATGCCGTGCCTTCTGTCCGCCACCGCCGCAGTGGCCTGGTTTGCCTGTTCGACGCCAACGAGGCGTCAACTCGATCACCCTTTTCGATTCGGAGCTGCCTCGCGGGGACGATGTTTCCTGCAGCACGACCATCAGCGGACACACCATCACCGTCTACGCCACGCGCTACAATCCGAAGGTGACCGACGAGGAGGTCACCGGCAGCGCCGTCGAGGCCATCCGCAAGAACTGGCAAAATGTGGTCCCGCACGAGGGCGACATCCGCGGGCCCTCAAAGGATGGTCTGCCCCCGATCACGGGCGCAGCCTTCATGGCCGAGCGCGGCGGGCGCAAGCTGTATACCCAGGTCATGGTCGCCACGGTCGGCGACTGGGGCTTCAAACTGCGGGTCACAGCGCCCGCCGAGGCGGTCGAAACCGCCCAGACGCTCGGCGCGGGCGTTTTCGGCTATGCCCTCGACAAGGCCCAGACCAACCCCGGCAAGGACGACATCTGACCTGCTTGCCGACGGGTGGCCCGGCGGCTAGACGCCCCTCGATGCCAGAGCTCACCATCCGCCGCGCCACGCCCGCCGACGCCCAGGCCCTGTCTTGGATCGGCGCCGAGACCTTCAGCGAGACCTTCGGCCACCTCTATCCGGCCGAGGATCTCGAGGCCTTCCTCGACAGCGCCTATGGGCTGGAGAGGACCGGCGCCGACCTCGCCGATCCGGCCAAGGCCGCTTGGCTGGTCGAGGACGCCGACGGCCACGTGGTCGGCTATGCCCAGGCCGGCCCCTGCGACCTGCCCCATCCGGAGGTCACCCCCGAGGCCAGAGAGCTCAAGCGGCTCTACATCCTCCGGGACCACCAGAACGGCGGCGTTGGCCGACGGCTGCTCGAAACCGTCCTGGCCTGGCTGGAGAGGGACGGCCCCCGGCCGCTGTGGATCGGGGTCTGGTCACAGAATTATGGCGCCCAGCGCCTCTACGCCCGCCTCGGCTTCGAGAAGGTCGGGGAATACCAGTTCCCGGTCGGGCGGGTGCTCGACGACGAATACATCCTGCGCCGGGGCTGACGCGCGCTGGCCGCGGGTCTCCGCCGTGCTAAGTCAGCCGCATGGCCAGCCGCTTCGACCATGACGTGATCATCGCGGGCGGCGGCCTCGCCGGCGGCCTGGCCGCCCTGCGTCTCAAGGCCCGCCGACCCGGCCTCGACGTCCAGGTCCTGGAGGCCGGGCCCACAGCCGGTGGGATCCACACCTGGTCCTGCTTCGAGTCCGACCTTGGCCCCGGCATCCTTGCCTGGCTCGAGCCGCTGATCGCCCACCGGTGGGCTGGCTACGAGGTCCGTTTTCCGGATCAGGGCCGGCGCCTCCCCACATCCTACCTCTCCATCCCCTCATCCCGCTTCGCCGAGCACCTCGCCGCCGTCCTTGGCCCAGCCCTGCGCGCCGCCGCCCCGGTCGCCGAGGTCGAGGCCCAGGCGGTCACCCTGGCCGACGGGACGCGCCTCACCGCGCCCCTGGTGCTGGACGCCCGCGGCCCCACCGCCGGCCCCCTGGTCCTCGGCTGGCAGAAGTTCCTCGGCCAGGAGGTCGAGCTCGCCGCCCCGCATGGCCTCGTCCGCCCCATCGTCATGGACGCCGCCGTCGACCAGCTCGACGGCTACCGCTTCCTCTATGTGCTGCCCCTCTCCCCCACCCGCCTGCTGATCGAGGACACCCGCTACAGCGACGGCGAGGCCCTTGACCGCAACCGGCTCCGCGCCGACCTCGGCGCCTACGCCGAGGTCCAGGGCTGGCGCATCGGCGCCGTGGTGCGGGAGGAGGATGGCGTCCTGCCTATCGCGCTTGGCGGCGACATCCAGGCCTGGTGGGACCGGGCGGGCCCCGCCGTCCCCGTCGGCCTGCGCGCCGCTCTGTTCCATCCGGTCACCGGCTACAGCCTGCCCGACGCCGCTGGCGTCGCCGACCGCCTCGCCGCCCTGCCCGACCTGACCACCGCCGTCGTCCGGGCCGATCTCGAGGCCCATGCCCTGGCGACCTGGCGAGAGCGGGCCTTCTACCGCCTGCTGAACCGGATGCTGTTCCGCGCCTGCGCCCCGGCCGAGCGCTGGCGGGTTCTGGCCCGCTTCTACCGCCTGCCCGCCCCGCTGATCGAGCGCTTCTACGCCGGCCGCGCCACCCTGGGCGACAAGGCCCGCATCCTGGTCGGCAAGCCGCCGGTCCCTGTCGGAGCAGCCCTCAGGGTGCTGTCCGAATCCTCGGTCATGGAACCTGCCCGATGAAGCAGGTCGCCGTCATCGGTTCCGGCTTCGGCGGCCTGGCGCTCGCCGTCCGCCTCGCCTCGGCCGGCCACAGGGTCACGGTCTTCGAGGGGCGCGACAAGCCGGGCGGCCGCGCCTATGTCTGGCGGGAGGCTGGCCACACCTTCGACGCCGGTCCCACCGTGATCACCGATCCGGCCTGCCTGGAGGACCTCTTCGCCCTCTCCGGCCGCAAGCTTTCCGACTACGCCGAGCTGATCGGGGTCGATCCCTTCTACCGCCTCTGCTGGGAGGACGGCTCGACCTTCGACTACGTCAACGACCAGGCCGAGCTGGACCGGCAGATCGCGGCGAGAAACCCTGACGACGTGGAAGGCTACCGCCGTTTCCTCAGCTACAGCGAGGCGCTGTTCCAGGAGGGGTACGTCAAGCTCGGCCACGTCCCCTTCCTGGACTTCGGCAGCATGATCGCCGCCGCCCCGCAGCTGGTGAAGCTGCAGGCCTGGCGCAGCGTCTACGCCAAGGTGGCCGGGTTCGTGCGGGACGAGCAGCTCCGCCAGGCCCTCTCGTTCCACACCCTGCTGGTCGGCGGCAGCCCGTTCGCCACCTCCTCCATCTACGCCCTGATCCACGCCCTGGAACGCCGGGGCGGCGTCTGGTTCCCGCGCGGCGGCACCAACGCCCTCGTCGCCGCGCTGGTGCGCCTGCTGGAGGACCTGGGCGGCCACATCCGGCTCTCCACCCCGGCCCGCGAAATCCGCACCCACGATGGCCGGGTCATCGGCGTCGCCACGGACCATGGCTTCGAGC
>DASPLD010000332.1:0-2848 GCA_035627755.1 Caulobacter sp.
CACGCCGATATCGGCGGCACCGCCCCCGGCTCGATGTCCCCCACCGCCCGCACCATCGACGAGGAGGGCGTCTATATCGACAACTTCAAGCTCGTCGACCGCGGCACCTTCCGCGAGAAGGCCCTGGTGGAGCTGCTGACCGGCGCCGAATACCCGGTGCGCAACGTCGTGCAGAACATCAACGACCTGAAGGCGCAGATCGCGGCGAACGAGAAGGGCGTTGCCGAACTGCGCCGGATGATCGACCATTTCGGGCTCGATGTCGTGCAGGCCTATATGGGCCATGTGCAGGACAATGCGGCGGAGAGCGTGCGCCGCGTGCTGGAGCGGCTGCAGGACGCGGAATTCACCTATCCGATGGACCAGGGCTGCCAGATCAAGGTGAAGATCGCGGTGGACCGGGAGAAGCGGGAGGCGGTGGTGGACTTCACCGGCACCTCCGCGCAGCGGCCGGACAATTTCAACGCGCCCGAGCCGGTGACCCGCGCCGCCGTGCTCTACACCTTCCGCGTTATGGTGGAGGACGCGATCCCGATGAATGCCGGCTGCCTGCGGCCGATCCGGCTGGTGGTGCCGGAGGGGTCCATGCTCTCCCCGCGCCGGCCGGCAGCGGTGGTGGCGGGCAATGTCGAGGTCTCGCAGGCGGTGACGAACTGCCTGTTCGGGGCGCTGGGGGCCTTGGCCGCCGCCCAGGGCACGATGAACAACCTCACCTTCGGCAACGACCGCTACCAGTACTACGAGACCCTGTGCTCCGGCGCGCCGGCCGGGCCGGGCTTCGACGGGGCGCCGGGGGTCCACACCCACATGACCAATTCGCGGCTGACCGATCCGGAGGTCCTCGAATACCGCTTCCCGGTGGTGCTGGAGGATTTCCACATCCGGCCGGGCTCCGGCGGCCGCGGTCGGTGGAACGCCGGCGACGGCACCAGCCGCACCATCCGCTTCCTGGAGCGGATGGAATGCTCGATCCTCTCCGGCCACCGCCGGGTCCGGCCGTTCGGCCTGGCGGGCGGCGAGCCCGGCGAGCTGGGGCGCAACCTCGTGCGCCGGCTCGACGGCCGGGTGGAGGCGCTGGGCGGCTGCGACCGGACCGTGATCGAGGCCGGCGAGGCGGTCACCATCGTCACCCCGACCGGGGGCGGCTATGGCGACCCCGGCGAGCGGACGAACTGACGGGCGGCCGGGTTCCGACCGGGCCGGCCATGGGCCCGGCCGGCGCCGGCAGGTCGAGATCGGCGTCCGGATGCCGGTCGATATGTTCGAGCGCCATCTTCATCGTCGCGTCCGCCGTGGCGGCGCCGTCCCGGCGTCAGACCCAGCGGACGAAGATCCAGGCCGTGCCGGGCTCGGCGCCCAGCCGCATGTTGATCCAGACCTTCATCCGGCGGCGCGGGAAGGGGAAGACGTATTCGAACAGGGCGTCCAGCCGGCCCGCGGCCATGCCCTCGGCGAAGCGGCCGTGGAATTCCGGCGTGCGGGTGCAGGGGGCGATGTCGCGGAAGAAGTTGCGGCCCACCGCCTGCTCCGCCTCGTAGCCGCTGAACCGGCTCTCCATGGCGTTGTAGCGCAGCACCCGCCCCTCGGCATCGACCTGGATCGCGCCGACCGGCAGGCGGTCGAGGTCGGTGGCGTCGGCCGGGCGGTCGGCGATCTCGGCGAGCGACAGGCCCTCGAAGGCGAAGACCTCGAAGAGCGGCCGGCCCCCGGCGGCATCGGCGGCGAGGCGGACGCGGTCGGCGCCGAAGGTGGCGAACACCGTCGTCCCCGCCCCCAGCTCGCTGTTGATGAACAGCCAGCCGCCATGGGCCTCGACGATGGCCTTGCACAGCGGCAGGCCCAGCCCCGTCCCCTCCCGCCCGGCGATGGCGGCGTCGTGGACCTGGCCGAAGGGCTCCAGCGCCTCGGGGATGCGGGCGAGCGGCATGCCGGAGCCGGTGTCGCTCACGGCGAAGGCGGCCTGGCCGTCGGCCAGCGCCACGGCGCTGAGGGTGACGCGGCCGCCGGGCGCGGTGAACTTGATCGCGTTGACCACCAGGTTGAGCAGCACCTGCCGCACCAGCCGGCCGTCGCAGCGCAGCGCCGCGAGGCGCGGATCGGACTCGGTCGCCAGCATCACGCCGCCGGCCCGCGCCTGCTCGCCGGACAGCCGCAGGACCTCCTCCAGGAGCTGGGCGGGTTCGACCTCCGCCTCGTCCAGGCGCAGATGGCCGGCCTCGATCTTGGCGAGGTCGAGCACGCCGTCGACGATGCCCAGCAGGTGGGTGCCGCTGAAATGGATGTCGTCCGCGTATTCGCGGTATTTCGGCGTCCCCAGCGGCCCCACCACCTCCTGCCGCATCATCTCCGAGAAGCCGATGATGGCGTTGAGGGGCGTGCGCAGCTCATGGCTCATATTTGCGAGGAAGGCCGATTTGGAGCGGCTCGCGGCCTCGGACCGCTGCTGGGCGATCCGCAGCCGCTCCTCCAGCTCCCGCCGGTCGGAGACGTCGGCGAAGGTCGTGACCACGCAGCGCGCGCCGCCGTCGAGGGTCAGCGGCTTGGCCGTGACGAGCACGTCGATCAGGCGGCCGTCGGCGCGCCGCATGCGCCGCTCGGCCGGGCGGCCCTCGGCGCCGGCGGCCACGGCCCCGTGCTGCCGAAGCGCCTCGGCCGCGTCCTCGGCCGGGAACAGCGCCGTCAGGTCGGAGCCGACGAGTTCGGCCCGGGAGGCGCCGGACAGCCGCGCCATCGCCTGGTTGGCCTGCACGATCCGCCCGTCGGCATCGCTGACGCACAGGCCGATGCCGGCCGCCTCGAAGGCCGAGGTCAGGAGGGTGAGGCTGCCGTCTAGGCTGCCGCCCAGCTC
>DASPLD010000333.1:0-3073 GCA_035627755.1 Caulobacter sp.
GCGGTTCATGGCCTCCGGCTTCCTGGCCGCCTCGGACGACCGAGTCGCCGCCGCCGAACGCTGGGCCAGCGAGAGGCTGGAGCAGGCTTTCTCGGTTGAGGACCTGGCCGAGGCCGCGGGCCTTGCCCCGCGCACCTTTGCGCGCCGCCTACACCGCTGCATGGGGCTGTCGCCGGTGCGGTTCCTGCAGCACCTGCGGGTGCGGCGGGCCACCGACCTGCTGAAGACGACCCGCCTGCCGTTCGACGAGATCGCGCGGCGCGTCGGCTATTCCGAACCATCGACCCTGCGGCGGCTGTTCCGGCGCGAAGGCGCCGCTGGCGCTCGCGAGATCCGCGGCGCCCGCCTGACACCGGCCGCCGATCACGCCGTCGCCGGAGCGGCGCGCCGGGCGGGCCAGGCAATGAACACAACCGCCATCAGCAGGGCCGCCAGCCCGCCGATCAGGAAGGCCGGGAAATAGCCGTCGGCCAGCTGGCGGACGAGGCCGGCGCCGACCGCCGCCGTGGCGGCTCCCGCCTGGTGGCCGGTAAAGATCCAGCCGTAGACGATGGGACCCTCGACCTCGCCGAAGCGGGCGTTGGTGAGTCTGAGGGTGGGCGGCACGGTGGCGATCCAGTCCAGCCCGAAGAAGACCGCGAAGAGAGTCAGGCTGACGGGGTCGACCTGCATGAACGGCAGGGCCAGCAGTGAGAGACCTCGCAGACTGAAATAGGCGAACATCAGCTTGCGGGGATTGTAGCGATCGGCCAGCCAGCCGGAGCCCATGCCGCCCACCAGATCGAAGAGGCCCATCAGCGACAGCAGGCCAGCCGCCGCCACCGCCGGGATGCCGCGGTCGCCGCAGTAGGCGATCAGATGGGTGCCGATCAGGCCGTTGGTCGTCAGGCCGCAGACGAAGAAGCCGGCGAACAGCAGCCAGAAGGTGGGCGTGCGGCAGGCGCGCAGCAGCACCTCGACGGCCAGCAGGGCGCGCGCGGGGGACACTGGCTCCATAGCCGGGAGGTCGATGGCCTCGCCGTGGCGGCGCAGGCCCAGGTCCGCCGGCCGTTCCCGCATCAGCAGCCCTGCCGCCGGAATCAGGATCGCCAGGGTCAGGGACACCAGCCAGACGACCGGCCGCCAGTCTCCGCTCTGGGACAGGGCGGCCATGGTCGGCAGGAAGATCAGCGAACCCATGGAGGTGCTGGCGGTCAGCACCCCCATCATCAGTCCCTGGCGGCTGGCGAACCAGCGATTGACCACGGCGGCGGCCAGCACCCCGGCAACGGCCCCGCTGCCGACCCCGGTGATCAGTCCCCAGGTCAGCAGGTATTGCCAGGCCTGGGTCATGAACAGGCTGGCGAAGGTAGCCGCGGCCATCATCGCCAGCCCGGCCAGCATCACCCGCCGGATTCCGTAGGTCTGCATCAGGGCGGCCGCGAAGGGCCCGACCAGTCCGTTCGTGAAGATGCCCAGCGCCGCGCAGGCCGACACCGTGGCCCGGTCCCAGCCGAAGGACAGCTGCAGCGGCAGGATCAATACCCCCGGCGCCGCCCGCAGCCCTGCCGCCGCCAGGAGGGCGAGGAAGGTCGTGCCAAGCACGACGTAGGCGTAGTGGAACGGCAGCCTTCCGGCCGGGGGGAGGGGCATGGGGACTCCGTCAGGCGGGCGGCGGTCTTGCCGATGGCGTCTCGAAACTCGGACCCCGCTCCACGGCGGGCCGTGAGAGCAGGCGGTGGCGATGGTCGCGCACACGCGAACAACAGAGAGCGCTATCGAAGGCCAGCAGCCGAGGCCGGCTCATGCCCCTCGTCGGGCGCCAGAGAACGCCCCGCCTCCAGGCGCCGCGGCAGGGCCCGGACCCTGCCTTTCGGATTGGTCGCCAGGAAGGCCGCCGCCAGCTCGACCGCCGCAAGCCGGAAGTCGAGACCCTGCTCCTCCGGTGCGCTCAAATTGGCCTGGGCAGGTCCCGGCGGCGTGGTGAAGGATCGGCATGCCACGGCTCCGGTCAGGCGGCCTTCAGGCGTCTTGTGAAGAAGGCCAGGATTTCGTCCCGGGCGGCGAGGGTCGGCTGCCCGGCCTCGTCGATCAGGTGGACGGTCAACACGCTGTGGGGCGTGGTGACGAACTTCTCGAAGAAGGGCGGCT
Source organism: Caulobacter sp. (assembly GCA_035627755.1). Taxonomy (GTDB): domain Bacteria; phylum Pseudomonadota; class Alphaproteobacteria; order Caulobacterales; family Caulobacteraceae; genus Caulobacter. The sequence goes on from DASPLD010000333.1 coordinate 2,131, forward strand.
TGGGGCCGGCGTTCGCCGCCTCGTCGGGAAGCACCCGCCCGACGAACCGCGGGCCCAGGGCCGAGGCATAGGCCGCGAAGCGCTCGGCCCGGCAGTAGGAGTCGCCGGCGAAGCGGTAGGCCATGACCGTCAGGTCCTCCGCCTCCAGCCGGTTGGCGACCGCGGTCAGTTCCTCGGGCGAAATCTCCAGTCCGCCCGGATCGTCCAGCGGCAACGACGGCTGCGAGACGACCGGAGCCAGGACGGCCGGCTCCAGCATCATGGTCAGGGCGAAGTTGCCGGTGAAGCACATGCCGATGGCCCCCACGCCCGGACCACCGCATTCCTCATGGGCCAGCCGGGCCAGGGCCCGCAGCCATTGGGTCACCGGGCTGGAGGCGCCCGAGCCGAAGGCGCGGAACTCGGCGCTGACGCAGGCATGGCGAAAGACGGCGGCGCCCTCGTCCTCGCTGGGGACGGCGCCGTCCTTTCCGAACAGCGAGGGCATGTAGACGGTGAAGCCGGCCTCCCGCACCCAGCGCGCGAACCGGGCCACGTGCGGGCTGATCCCCGGCATCTCGGTCATGACGATCACCGCCGGTCCCTGGCCCGAGGTCAGAACCACCTTGTGCGCGCCCAGCAGGGTGAGGTGACGGGGTTCGAAGTCGGACAGCTGGTCGGGCTCGAGAAGCTGGTCGGGCATGGGGGTCTCCGCGGTCCGGCCGGAAGGTGGGCCGGGGGAGCAGGGCCGGCCAAGCGCCGGACTGGACATTGATCGCGGCAAACCAGCCAGGCGGACAGCGGGCCGAAGCGCTGGCGAGGCCGACGCGAAGGTTGTCTGGTTCGGCCCTTCCGGCGAGCGGCCAACCCGCCAAGCTCCAACAGGTTCGCGGAGAGACAGAACAACATGCGCCAGTGGTTGATCGACGCCTTCACGACACGGCCGTTCTGCGGCAACCAGGCG
>DASPLD010000334.1:0-31666 GCA_035627755.1 Caulobacter sp.
CCATCAAGTACATGCCATCGGGCGGGGCGGTGATGCTGCGGGTGCGGCGGCGCTCGTCGGGCGAGATCGAGTTCTCGGTGACCGACACCGGGCCGGGTGTGCCGGAGGAGGACCGGGCGCGGGTGGTGCAGCGGTTCGTGCGGCTGGAGAACAGCCGCAGTGAGCCCGGCTCCGGCCTGGGCCTGTCATTGGTCGCCGCCGTGGCCGAGGCCCATGGCGGCCGGCTGGAACTGTCGGAGGGGCCCGGGGTCGTCGACGGGTTCGGGCCGGGCCTGCGGGTGGCGCTGGTGCTGCCGAGGCCGGAATGACGGCGCTTGGTCCCCGGCTGGCCTCCTGCGGGCCGGTCGTGGACGCCAGGCACGCGGCCCGCACCCGTGAGATCGTCGAGGAGGCGCTGGGCGCCGGCGCGCTCGACACGGCCTGGCCGGCGCTTGAGCCGTTGCTGGGGGCCTCGCCCTACCTCTCCGGGCTGATCCGTCGCCGCCCCGCCGTGTTGCGGGCGATACTGGCCGCCGATCCCCAGGCTCATCTCGAAGGCCTGATCGCCGCCGCGCGGGACCAGGCCGGCGAGCCGGAGGCGGAACAGGCGGCCCGCCGCCTGAGGCAGCTCAAGGCCGACCTCCACCTGCTCTGCGCGCTGGCCGATGTCGGCGGCGTCTGGGGCCTCGACGAGGTCACCCGAGCCCTGTCGCGGTTCGCCGACGCGGCGTTGGAAGCGGCGCTGGCCCAGGCCGCGCGGGCGGAACTGGAGCGAGGGCGATTGACGTCGGCAGGCGAGGGCGGGCGGGGCCCAGTCCCCGGCCTGTTCTGCCTGGCGATGGGCAAGCATGGGGCGTTCGAGCTCAACTACTCGAGCGACATCGACATCTCGGTCTTCTACGAGCCGGAACTGCTGCCGCTGGCCGGGGGGGCAGAGCCGGCCGACGTGGCGGTGCGGATCACCCATGGCATCGCCCGGATGCTGCAGGACCGGACGGCCGACGGCTATGTGTTCCGGGTGGACCTGCGGCTGCGGCCGGACCCGTCCTCGACCCCGCCCGCCGTGCCGGTCCCGGCCGCCTTTTCCTACTACGAGAGCGTCGGGCAGAACTGGGAGCGGGCGGCGTTCATCAAGGCGCGCGTGGCCGCCGGCGACCGGGTGGCGGGACAGGGCTTCCTGGACGAGCTGCAGGCCTTCATCTGGCGGCGCAACCTGGACTTCGCGGCCATAGCCGATATCCATTCGATCAAGCGCCAGATCCACGCCCACAAGGTCGACGACCGGGTCACCGCCGGCGGGGCCGACCTCAAGCTAGGGCGCGGCGGCATCCGCGAGGTCGAGTTCTACGTCCAGACCCAGCAGCTGATCCTCGGCGGGCGGCAGCCGGCGCTGCGCTCGCCGCGCACCCTCGACGCCCTGGCGGCGCTGGAGGCCTCGGGGCATGTGACGCCGGAGGCCGCCGCCCTGATGCGCGAGTCCTACATCCAGCTGCGCGGGCTCGAGCACCGGGTGCAGATGATCGCCGACGAGCACACCCACAGACTGCCGGAGGCAAGGGCCGAACGGGCGCGGGTGGCGGCGCTGTGGGGTTTCGACTCGGTCGCTGCCTTCGACGCGGCCGTCGGCAGGCTGCTGAAGGGGGTCAACGCCACCTATGGCGAGCTGTTCAAGGGCGAGGAGCCGCTGAGCTCGCGATTCGGCAGTTTGATCTTCACCGGGGTGGAGGACGATCCGGAGACCCTCGCCACCCTGAAGCGGATGGGGTTCGACGATCCGGCGGCGGTGTCCGGCGCCATCCGAGGCTGGCACCATGGGCGGATCGGGGCGACGAGGACCGAGCGCGGGCGGGAGCTGTTTACCCGGCTGGCCCCGCGGCTGCTCGAGGCGGCGCACGCCACCGGCGCCCCGAACGCGGCCTTCCGCCGGTTCGGCGACTTCTTCGAGCGGTTGACCTCGGGGGTGCAGGTGCAGTCGCTGTTCCTGGCCCAGCCCAAGCTGTTCGAGCTGGTGGTGCAGGTGATGGCCTTCGCGCCGCAGCTCGCCCAGACGCTGGCGCGACGGCCGGCGGCGCTCGACGCCCTGCTCGATCCGGCCTTCTTCGCGCCGTTCGAAGGGGGCCAGGGGGCCCTCGCCTTCGACGCCGCCCTGGCGGCCGCCGACGGCTTCGAGGCGGCGATGGACGCGGCGCGGCGGGTGCACCGGGAACAGGCCTTCCGCATCGGGGTGCAGGTGATCGGCGGCGCGGCCACGGCGGCGGACGCCGGCGGCGGGTTCGCGGACCTGGCCGACCTGTGCATCACCGGCCTGGCGCCTGCCGCCCTGTCCGAGACCGTACGGCAGGGCGGCGCCTTCCCCGGCGAAGTGGCGGTGATCGCGCTGGGCAAGTGCGGCGGACGGGAGATGACCGCCCGCTCGGATCTCGACCTGATGACCCTCTATCGGGCGTCCGAACCGGCGGCGATGTCGGCCGAGCGCGGCTGGGGGGCGGAGACCTTCTTCGGCCGGTTCACCCAACGGCTGATCGCGGCCTTGTCGGCGCCGACCGGCGAGGGCGGGCTCTACGAGGTCGACATGCAGCTTCGGCCCACCGGCAGCAAGGGGCCGGTCGCGGTCAGCATGGCGGCCTTCGAGGCCTACTATGAGCGCGAAGCGGAAACCTGGGAGATGCTGGCGCTCACCCGGGCGCGAGTCGCCTGGGCCAGTTCCCCGGCCTTCGCCGCCGACTGCGAGGCGGTCATCGAGACCGCCCTGCGGCGGCCGCGCGACCGGGAGCGCACGGCGGCGGATGTCCGCGACATGCGCCAGCTGATGGAGGAGGAGCGGCCGCCGAGCGGGCCCTGGGATCTGAAGCTGGGGCCCGGCGGGCTGGTCGACATCGAATTTGCCGCCCAGTTCCTGCAGCTGGCCGAGGCGCCGGCCGGCGGGCCGCTGCGCCAGAACACCGGAGAGGCCCTGGCGGCCCTGGCCCAGGCGGGCATGGCCAGCGCCGACAGGTTGGCGGCCCTGGAGCGGGCCTGGCGGATGCAGCAGGACCTCAGCCAGTTGCTCAAGGTGGCGCTGGAAGACGGGGCCGATCCGGAGGCCGAGCCCAGGGCCCTGAAGGCCTTGCTGGCCCGGGCCGGGGGGGCGCGGGACTTTAGGACCCTGAAGACGGCCCTGGCCAAAGCCCAGCGGGAAGCGCGCGGCGCCTACGAGGCCCTGGTCCGCTGAGGGCGACGGAACCCCCGGCGTGGCGCCGTTGAAGGCTGCGGGGCGTGTGATCTAGGAGACAACCACCGATGAAGACCTATCTGATCGCCGGCGTCATGCTGGTCCTGTCCGCCAGCGTGGCTTGCGCTCAACCCGGCAAGGGCGTCGGCCGGGTCGACAGCAACGGCGACGGCAAGGTGACCCTGGCGGAGTTCAAGGCCGCCCGGGCGGGCCAGCTGATGCGGATGGACGCCGACAAGGACGGCAAGCTGTCCAAGGCCGAGTTCCAGGCCGGTTCGGCCGCCCGGGCCGACAAGGCCGGCAAGGCGCCGAAGGGTGACGGCAGCCGGATGTTCGGCATGGTCGACGGCAATGGCGACGGCTTCCTCGACAGGGGCGAGCTCGGCAAGATGGCCGAGCGGCGGTTCGGCCGGATGGACGCCGATGGGGACGGGGCCCTGACCCCCGCCGAACTGCAGGCCGGCCGCCAGCGCGGCGGGATGACGGGTGGCGGCCGCTAGCGTGCTATTCCCGAAGGCGGCCAGGACGGGGCCGCCGACGGGAGACCTGGTGATCCTTGACGCTGAGCAGCGGCGATCCGGACGAGGCGCTTGTGGCGCGGGTGGGGCGCGGCGACCATGCCGCGGTCCAGGCCCTGGTCGCGCGCAAGCTGCCGCGGATGCTGCAGCTGGCCCAGCGGATGCTGAGCGACCCCGGCGAGGCCGAGGACGTGGCCCAGGAGGTGTTCGTGCGGGCCTGGAAACAGGCGCCCAATTGGAAGCCCGGCGTGGCGCGGTTCGACACCTGGCTGCACCGGGTGGCGCTGAACCTCTGCTACGACCGCCTGCGCCGGCGCCGCGAACGGGCGATGGCCGAGCCGCCCGACCAGGTCGATCCCGGCCCGGCGCCGGACCGGGGGCTGCTGGCGCGGGATACGGGCATGCGGGTGACGGCGGCCCTGGCGGCCTTGCCCGACCGCCAGCGGGAGGCGGTGGTGCTGTGCCACTACCAGGATCTGGGGAACATCGAGGCCGCTTCCCTGATGGGCGTAAGCGTCGAGGCCCTCGAGAGCCTGCTGTCCCGGGGCCGGCGGGCCTTGCGCGCCGCCCTCGCGGACCTGAGAGAATGAGACCATGAGCGCGATGGACGCACGACGGTTCGAAACCCTGGCCGAGGCCCATGGCGGGTTGATCGCGCGCTGGCCGGTGGCCGAGCAGGACGCGGCCTACGCCTGGCTTGCCGAGGCGCCTCAGGCTGCGCAGGCGGTGCTGGCCCAGGCCCTGGCGCTCGACGAGGCGTTGGATGTGCTGCGGCCGCCGACCGGTTCGGCGGGGCTGCGGGAGGCCATCATCGCGGCCGCCCCGGCGCCGGCGCGGCGCTGGGCGCTGGGCCGCTGGCTGGCCGGCGCGGGGATCGGGGCGGCGCTGGCGGCGGCCAGCCTGGCCGGCGTTGTCGTCGGGGTTCAGGTCGCCGGGCCGAGCGTGGCCGTGGACGCCGCCGACGCCACCCTGGCGGCGGCGTCGGAAGAGGACTGGACCCTGCTGCCCGACGGGGAGAGCCAGTCGTGAAGCCTCGCGGGCTGATCATCGCCCTGATTGTCTCGGTGGCGCTGAACCTGTTCCTGGGCGGGCTGATCGTCGGCGGATCGGTGGTCGCCAGGCGACTGGCCGACATGCAGCCGCCGCCGGCGGCCGGGCAGCGGCTGCCGTTGTGGCGCGCGGCCGACGCCCTGCCGCCGCCCAAGCGCCGCGCCTTCCGCCAGATGTTCCGCCAGGCGGCGCGGGATACCCGGGAGCCGGTCCTGCAGTCGCGGGCGCTCCGCCGCGAGGCCATCGCGGCCCTGGAAGGCCCCGACTTTGACGCCGAGGCGGCGGTCGCCGGAATGAACCAGGCTCGCGCCAAGGACATGCAGGCCCGCAGCGAGGTCGAGGCGCGGATCATGCGGTTCGCCGCCACCCTGACCCCGGAGGAACGGGAGCTGCTGGCGGCAGGGCTGCGGCGCGCCCTGGCCGGCCAGCTGCGTGATCCGGGCATGCCAGGGCAACGCCGCGGGCCGGGGCCGCGCGAACCCTAGAGCGCGTTCCGACCAGTGGGACGCGGTAGTCGGATCAAACGCGCGACCACGAAAAACCTGGGGCAGCGCGATTTGATTCCATCAAATCGCGCCTGCTCTAGGCGCTTCGGCGCACCGCCTTCGACACCCGCCAGGCCATGAACAGCGCGGGGATGCAGAGGCCGGCAGCGGCCGCGAACGGGGCGCTGGGCCCGATGCCGGTGAACAGCGGGGCGGCGACCAGGGGGCCGACGATGCGGGCCAGGGCCCCGGCGGCGGTGTTGAGGCCCAGCATCTCGCCCTGGCGGTCGTGGGGCGAGGCCTTCGACAGGATGGCGATGATGTTGGGGAAGGCCAGCGACTGGCCGAGCGCCACCACGACCATTCCCAGGACGGCGATGGGCCAGTTGCCGCCCACCAGGGGCTGGAAGGCGAAGCCGGCGGCGATCAGCACCAGGCCGGTCATCAGGGTCGCCGGCTCCCCGACGCGGCGGGCCATCCAGCCGGTCAGCAGGCTCTGGGCGAGGGCGGCGGTCACGCCGATGACCAGGAAGCAGAAGCCGATCTCCCTGGGTCCCCAACCGAACTGGTGCTTGGACCACAGGCCGAACGTCGCCTCCATGCCGGCGAACCCGGCCATGGCGATCAGGGAGACGACCAGCACCCGCCAGATCACCGGCTGGGCGATGGCGTCGCCCAGCCCCTCGAACCGCTTGCGGCGCGGGGCGTCCAGGTGGACGTGGCGGGTCTCGCGGACGAACAGGGCGACCCCCGCGCCGGCGGTCAGCGCCAGCCCGGCCGCCAGCAGCAACGGCAGGCGGAAGCCGGCGATGCCCACGCCCTCCTGGGCCAGCAGTCCGCCGATCGACGGGCCGGTGACGAACCCCAGGCTGAAGGCGGCGGCCATCAGGCCCATGCGGCCGGCGCGCTTGTCCGGCGGGGTGACGTCGGCGAGGTAGCCCTGGATGGTCGAGATGTTGCCGGTGAGAATTCCGCCGACGAAGCGGATCAGCATGGCGACCCAGAGGTCCGGCGCGAAGGCCAGGGCGATGTAGGTGGCGGCGTTGCCGAAGATGGTCAGCATCAGCACCGGCCGCCGGCCGATACGGTCCGACAGCTTGCCCCAGATTGGCTCGGCGAAGAAGTTGCCCAGGCTGTAGGCCGAGAACAGCACGATCACCTGCCAGGCCGGCGCCCCGAAGGCCGAGGCGTAGAAGGGCAGCAGCGGAATGACGATCCCGAAGCCGGCGATGTTGATGAACACCACCGCCAGCAGGATGGTGAGGGCGCGGTTGTCCTGCGCGGGAGAGGGCGCGGGCGGGGCGGTCGGGTCCGACATCAAGGGAGGGGCTCTACGCCCGCGCGCCGCCGGCGGCAACGTCAGTCGGGCGGATTGTGCTTCTCCAGGAAGGCCAGGGCGGCCTTGAGCATGGCCGTGCGGCTGGCCTCGTCCGTCAGCCAGTGGTCGCCGCCGTCCAGCGACAGCAGCTCCACCGGCTTGCCGGCGCGGCGCAGGGCGGCCGCCATGGTGCTGCTCTGATCGAAGGGGACCACCGCGTCGTCCTTGCCGTGGATCAGCAGGATCGGGGCATCCGCCCGGCCGGCATGGCTGGTCGGCGAGATGGCGGTCGGATTGTCTCCCATGAAGGCCTTCCAGTAGCGCATGCCAGGGGTTCGGGCCCGGGTGTCCGCCAGCATGCCGGCGAGGTCGAACACCCCCGCGAAGGCGATCGAGCAGCGGTACAGCCCCTGCTGCAGCGTGGTCCCGGCCACCGCCACGTAGCCGCCATAGCTGGCGCCGACGATGCAGGCGCGGCTGGGATCGACCACGCCCTGAGCTGCCAGGAAGGCCAGGGCGTCAGACACGTCGGACTGCATCAACCGGCCCCACTGGCCGAAACCCTTGTCACGGAAGGCGAGGCCGCGACCCGTCGAGCCGCGGAAGTTCGGCTGGACCACCGCGTAGCCGCGCGAGGCGAAAGCCTGGGCCATCCAGTCGAAACCGAGCCGGTCGTGGGCTTCGGGTCCGCCATGCGGCAGGACGATCACCGGCAAATTTCTGGCCTCGCGGCCGGGCGGAAGGGTCAGGATGCCGTCGAGGTCGAGACCGTCGCCGGCCCTGTATTGGAAGGCGCGGGTTTCGCCCACCTTGGCGGGGGTGATGCGGGGATAGGACAGGCCCAGCGGGTCGGCCTTGCCTGCCTTCAGGTCGACCAGCCACCAGGATCCGGAGTCATCCCCTCCGTCGGTGTGCAGGATCATCCTGTCATGGTCCGCGGAGGCGGAGACGATCACCGGCCGCTTGCCCGTAAAGGCGCGCAACGCCTTGGCGGCCTTGGCCTGCGCGGAAGGGTCGAAGAGCACGATGCGGGGTTCCGGCGATTCCGGGTAATAGCCGATCAGGGTGTTGTTCCGCCGATCGTGCAGCGCACCGGCGGCATCGACCCCGTCATCGCCGGCGAGGGTGACGGCGCCATCGGCGAGGCTGATCTCATTGAGCACCCGGCGGCCCCGGCTGTCGGTGGCGATGACCAGGGCCTTCGAGCGGTCCCGGCCGAAGCCGCTGAGGGCGACGTCGCCCAGCGGCGCCTTGCCCTGAGCCAGCACCCGGCCGGATTCGCCGGCGGTCAGAGACCAGGCTCCCGTGATGTCCTCGTAATTCAGCCGGGCCACGACCTTGCCGTCGCGGACCAGCCAGTCCTCCGTGTGGTCATCGCCGCGGTTGAGCATGGTCAGGTCGCCGGTTTCCAGGTCGACCTGGTAGAGGTCCGGATTGTAGTCGGTGAAGTCCATGTCCCCGGTGTTGGTGCGGGTCTGTTCGAGGGTGCTGAAATAGCCGACCCAGCGGCCGTCGACCTCGGCCAGGCCATGGCCGGCCCGAACCACGTCCCAGGTCTTGATGCCCTTGCTGAACACCTGGCCGATCTTGCCGGTCTGGACGTCCAGGATGAACACCGTCGACTGCTCGGAAACGTTCAGGTGCATGGACAGGCGGCTGGCCCGGCTGACCTGGATCAGCACGAACCGCTCGCCGCCCCAGCCGACTGCGCGCACCTTGCTGGCCCCCAGGTCCATCACCGCCAGTGGCGCGCCGGCCAGGTCGCGGACGAACAGCTTCCGGCCCTGGCCGTCGAAGGCGACGAAGGCAAGCCTGCCTCCGCTCGGTGACAGGGTGACCATGTCCATGGCCGGCAGCCGGGCGTAGGCTTCGACAGGCGGCGGCTCCGGTGGCGCTGCATGCGCCGGGCCGCCCATGACGCAGGCAAACGCCGCCAGCGCCGCCATCAACGATCGTTTCGCCATGTCCTCCCCCCGGACCGTCGGCGCTTTTCTCGCCGGACGAGCAGGGTGGAGCCATGGCCTGGGCCGCGTCAACCCGCCGGGGAAACCGGCCTCAGTTCGGAGGATTGTACTTCTCCAGGAAGGCGACGGTGGCCTCCAGCATCTGCAGCCGGGTGTCGGCACGCGACAGCCAGTGGTCCTCCCCCTTCAGGGTGACCAGCTCGGTCGTCTTGCCGGCCCGGCGCAGGGCGTCGAACATCATCCGGCTCTGCTCGAACAGGACCACCGTGTCATCCTTGCCGTGGATCAGCAGCACCGGGATCTCGACCTGGGCGGCGTAGGTGATCGGCGAGATGGTCAGAAGGTCGCGGTCGCCGCGGCCCTCCACCCCCATGAATCGGGACCAGTAGCGGAGCGTGTCGTTGTTGCTGCCGCGGGTCTCGCGAGCCTCGCTGGCCATGAACCGCTTGAGGTCGGAGAGGCCCGCGACCGCGACCGCGCAGCGGTAGACGCCGCGGTCGAGGGTGGCGCCGGCCAGGGCCGCGTAGCCGCCGTAGCTGGAGCCGACGATGCAGACCCGCTTGGGATCGACGATCCCCTGGCCGGCCAGCTGGCGCACCCCGTCGGAGAGGTCGGTCTGCATCTTGCGGCCCCACTCGCCGTAGCCGGCCTCGAGGAACCGGCGGCCGAAGCCGTCGGAGCCGCGGAAATTGGGCTGCAGCACCGCATAGCCGCGCGAGGCCAGGGCTTGGGCCTTCCAGTAGAATCCGGGCTCGTCGCGCGAGGCCGGTCCGCCGTGCGGCAGGACGATCAGCGGCAGTTTCTCAGGGGCCCGGCCGCGCGGCAGGGTGAGGTAGCCGGTGATCTCCAGGCCGTCGGCGGCCTTGTACTTGATCGGGCGGACCTCGGCGATGTCCTCGGCTTTGAGGTCATTGTAGATGACGCCGATGGTGTCGGCCCGCTTGGCGTCGAGGTCGACCAGGGCGAACACCGGGCCGGTGTCCGGCTCCTCGACCCGGACCACCAGCTTGCGGCGATCGTCGGTCCAGGACACCAGCCGCACCTCGCGGCCCGCATAAGCCTTGGTGACGCCGCGCCAAACGGCCTGGTCCTTGGGATCGAAGAAGCTGTAGCTGACCGTGTCGCCATCCAGCTCCCAGGTTCCGATCAGGGCGTGGGTGACCGGGTCGCGGACCAGCCCGTCATAGGGCGGCAGGACAATGTCCCGGGCCGGCGAGCCGTCGATCGGGTATTCCTTGACGACCCGCCGGTTCGACATCGGGTCCCGGACCACGAGAAGAACGGCGGCGCCATCCTTGTTGAGCCCCTCGAGGCTAGGGGGGTTGAGCGGGGTGGTGCGGCTGTCGACCACCTCCCAACGGTCCCCCCGCCGCAGCCGCAGGCTCCAGTCGCCGGTGACGCTGTCATACTCGGTCTGGGCCAGCACCGCGCCGTCGCGGGCGATGACCCAGTCGGCGGAGTTCTGGCGGCCCTGCTGGTAGACCCTGGTGGCCCCGGTCGACAGCCGGATGGAGAACAGGCTGCTGCGGCCCCGCTCGCCGCTCGGCCAGTGGACGCCCTCGACGATCACATGCGGCTCGCCATCGAGCATCCGGACGTGCGGCCGGCCGATGACCACATTCATGGAGTCCGGGGCCTTCTCCATCAGGAGCCGGGTCTTGCCGGTCTTGAGGTCGTAGGCCAGCACCTGGAAGTACTCGCGCCGCGGCCCCGACACGCCGGCCACGTACTGGGTGGTCGAGATGGTGATCAGCAGGTGGCCCGCACCGGCCCACTGGATGTCGCGGACCTTCTGGTCGCCGGCGTTGAGGAAAGCCACGGACTTGCCGTCGGCCACGGCCCGGATCATCACCAGCCGCGCGTCGCCCTTGGTGACCGCATAGGCCATCATCGTCCCGTCGGGCGAGATCTGGGCATCCTCGACCATGGGCAGGCGGCCATAGGCGGCAAGCGGCGCGGCCGACGCCGCAGCCGGCCAGACGAGGATGAGCAGCGCCGCGATGGCGCCCGACAGGCTGGAAATTCGCGACATGACGCCCCCCGACCCCCACACGGTCGGCTCAATCATAGCGGGGCGGCGGGCCGAAAAAAGAGAGGCGGATCACCTGGGTTGAAAAAACGCAGGCTAGCGGGCGAGGTACATCACCAGGCCGATCTCATGGTCGATGCGGATGATCGGGTAGCCCATCGCCTCCATGCCCTCAAGGGTCCGGCCATCGACGCAGATGCCCAGGCACAGCTTCTGGGTCGTCCGGTAGGGCTCCGCTACGTCGAGAATCTTGACCTTGTCGTCATTGAAGCCTGCCGCGAAGGCGTAGGGGCTGTGCGGGCACTGGCACTTCATCTCGACGACGATCCACTCCTGGGCCCACTGGCTGGCGCCCTGGTTGATCAGCAGGTCGGCGCGCCGCTGGTCACCGTAGGTGTCCGCCTCGCGCTCGACGGAGTAGCTCGGGTTGATCGCGTTTATGTAGGCGGCGATCTCGGCCTGCGCCCATTGCTCCCAGCCGCCCCGTAGCGGCCAGACCCGGCCGATGGCGGACAGGGAGGCTTTCGCCCATTGCTCCACCACCTGGACGAACTCATCGACGGTCAGGATCATCGGATTGGTTCCTTGGCTGGGGTTAGGCCGGGCCGTCGGCGGCGGCTCGGGGCCGGGGTTGCTGGGCATGGCCGGAGGGTCGGCTTGGCGGCGCGCGGCGCGCAACGCCCGCGCCTCGATGAGAGCGGCCACGTATTTGCTGGCCCGCGACATGAAGCCGGTCCCTCCGTTGGCGAGAGGTGTCCCGCCGGACTCGGTGAAGACGGGCGGCGGCGGCAAACGTGAACGCGCCGCGGGCGCTTTTCAAAAAACAACTAACGCGCGTTCACAATTCTGAACGCCGCCCGTCGAGGCTGTGGGGTCGCCTTGCTCGGGGCCAGCGATCCCCGATCCGAACGGCCCCGATCCCAACGGGCGGCACGCCCAGCGAAGGAGAACTCAATGGCTATCCCGACCCCGGTGAACGGTCAGATCACCGACGCCGTCACCCAGGCCAACGTGAAGGTGCTGGGCGACGCCCCGGCCATGGCCATGGGCGCGATCTACCAGTCGCTCGCCCATTCGACCGGCATCCTCTACGAGAACGCCACCTCGTCGCAGCAGCAGCTGGCCATCGCCGCCCAGGCGGCGACCAACCAGGGCGTCATCCAGATCTACAGCGTCGACACCATGGCCGGCGCGGTCGCGACCTCCAAGATCGCTCAGTCGGACGTGCCCGACAACATGCTGTCGCTGCTGACCGCGCTGCGCGCCGTCGGCCCTGGCTCGCAGGTCTCCTAAGCCGATCTCGGCCGCAACCCTTCCATCGATGAGGAACTGACATGGCGCTTCCGACACCCGTCAACGGCATGATCACCGACGCCGTCACCCAGGCCAATGTGAAGGTCCTGGGCGACGCCCCGGCCATGGCCATGGGCGCGATCTACCAGTCGCTCGCCCACTCCACCGGCATTCTCTACGAGAACGCCGCTTCGTCCCAGCAGCAGCTCGCCATCGCCGCCCAGGCGGCGACCAACCAGGGCGTCATTCAGATCTACAGCGTCGACACCATGGCCGGCGCCGTGGCGGCCGCGAAGATCGGGGAGTCCGACACGCCGGACACCCTTCTGTCGCTGCTGAGCGCCCTCCGCGCGACCCAGCCCTAGGATGCCGCGGGCGTCCGGCGCCGCCAGCGGGCGCCGGACGCGGGAGTGGATGTGATCTGGCCGCGGTTTGGGCGCTGGCGCCAGCCGCAGCGAATTTCGGAGACCGGTCATGGCGGACCTACCGCGCGAAAAGAAAGCGAAGCAGGAGGCCGCGGCCCGCGCCGCGCGCCGGGCCGCCGCCGAACGCCTGGCCAAGGAACAGAGGGCCAGGGAGCTGAAGGATCGCGAGCGTCGCGAGAAGATCCTCAAGGACGAGGAAGAGATCCTGGAGGACGAGGAAGAAATCCTCGAGCTCGAGGACGAGATCCTGGAGCGCGAGCTGCGCGCCGCCCACGAGCGGGCCGAGCACCGTCGCCGCCAGCGCCAGAAGAAGAAGCCGGAGTTCGACAACTTCGAGGAGTACCTGCGGCTGACCATGGAGCTGTGCCGCGATCCGGCCACCGCCCCGATGGCCACCGCCGTGGCGGACGCCATGCTGTCGACCATCGCGGTGGGGCCGAGCTTCGCCGCCATGCAGAGCATGGTCGCCGCCAATCAGGCCAACGGGATCATGTACTACAACGCCGTCGCCAACCAGCAGATGGGCAACATCATCGGCATGGTGGCGACCATGAACTGCGTCCAGGTGCTGCTCGACAAGGACGGCCTGGTGCCCTTCCCCGAATTTCCCGTGGCCGGCGGGGGTGCGTGATGAAGCGCGACGTCCGTCTGACCAACATCGAGATCATGGACTCCCTGACGATGCTGTGCGGCGCCTCGATCTCGAACGCCGGCCTGGTGACCCTGCTGTCCTCGGCCGATGCCTTCGCCGCCCGGCTGCAGACCGCCAACCAGGCCCAGGCCGCCCTGCACGCCGTGCAGATGCAGGCCCTGACCAACGCCCTGGTCGACCTGCGCGCCCCGCGCGAGGTGCGGACCGCCGCGGCCGTCGGCTATGCGGCCGGCCAGCTCAGCACGCCGCCCGGCGCGCCGGTTGTGACCTGAGGGACCGACCATGGCCGACGACACCGTCAACGCCCAGATCACCGACGCCGTTACCCAGACCAACGTCAAGGTCCTGGGCGAAGGGCCCGCCGAGGCGGTCGCCATGGCGGTGCAGGCCGTGGCCCACGCCACCAGCCTGTCGGCCGAAAGCGCCAGCCAGACCCAGGGCGGCATGCAGCAGATCACCAACGCCGCGGTCGGCGGGCTGATCACCCAGGTGATGAACATCGCCATGCCGGCGGCCGCCGCCCCGGCGCCTGTCCCTGAGCCGGTGGTCTGACCATGGCCTATCCGACCCGCGTCAACAGCCAGATCACCGATGCGGTGACGCAGCAGAACATGGCGGTTCTGGGCTCAGCGCCGGCCATGGCGATGGGCTCGATCTACCAGAGCGCCGCGCACTCGATGTCGCTGGTGTTCCAGAACACCGTCCAGGCCCAGATGCAGGCCTCGATCTCCGCCCAGGCGGCGACCAACCAGGGCGTGATCCAGATCTATTCGGCGGGCTCGATGGGCGCGGCGGTGGCCACCGGCAAGCTGTCGGCCATCCGCTCGCCCAAGGCGCCCGATCCGGCCAAGCAGCTGCTCACCGTGCTGCTCGTCGCAAAACTTCTGAACCTGTAGCGAAGGGGGATTTGAACCATGGCAGCTGACACGCCCGTCAATTCCCAGGTCACCGACGCGGTCACCCAGACCAACGTCAAGGTTCTGGGCGAGGCGCCCGCCCAGTCGATGGCCCTCGTCTACCAGAGCATGGCGCACTCCATCTCCCTGGCCATGCAGAACGCCCAGCAGGCCCAGGGCGGCCTGCAGCAGATCGGCAACGCCGTCACCTCCAGCGCCGTGACCATGATCATGAACGCGGTGCAGAAGTAGGAGTGAGCCATGGCCGACAAGGTCAATCCCCAGATCGTCGACGCCGTCACCCAATCGACCGAGTTCGCCCTGGGCTTCGCCGACCTGGGCACGCAGACGACCTCGGCCGACACGCGGATCTCGGCGGGCGGCGCCATCTCCTACGACAAGGCGGCCCAGGCGGCGGCCATCTCGGTGCAGGACGCCGCCGACTATCAGCGCAACATGCTGTCGATCAGCACCGCCGTGCAGGGCAAGGCGATGGCCATGATCCTGGCCGGCGCGCCCCTGGAGGGGCCGATCATCGCCTATGCCCTGGGCCTGGTCAGTTCGTTCGCCGCCCCGATCGCGGCGGCGGTGGCGGCCGAGTCCGTCACCCACGCCCTGAGTGATTTCCCGAAGGCCTGAGCAAGGAGAACAGCCATGAGCCAACGTTCGGAACTGCGCGGCGAAGTGGACGCCGTGATCAACGAAGCCTTGAGAGTCGAACGCGAGACCCTCGACCAGACGGCGGAATTGATCGCCGATCTCGAAGGCGGCGGGCCGGTCGACGACCTGGATGACCGGGCGCTCTACATCGAGCTGCGCCGCCTGGTCGCCCTGGTCGTCGAGCGCGGCTACCGGCTGCAGAATCCCCTGTGGAACAGCCCCTATGCGGTGCTGGCCAAGGAGATCACCGACGAGTGCAACGACTGGCTGGACGACACCCGTCATCCGCAGTGGGCGGCCAAGGAAGGCTGACCATGGAGTCGGGGAGCCCGCCGCCCGCGCTGCCTGAGTCGGAGATGGTGACCGCCGCCAAGCGGCTGGTCAGCGACATGTTCCGACAGGTCGCCCTGCAGATGCCCGAGCTGGTCAAGCTGCAGGGCGGGCCGACGGACAGCCCGATCCCGAAGTTCACCGACGACATGCTCGTCCAGCTGCAACTGCAGCTGGACCGGGCCCTGGGCCTGCCCGCCAGGACTCCCTCGGACGGGGCCCGACCGTCGGATAGGAACGAGCCGCCGCCGTGAGCGGGCGCGGCCCCGATCCCACCCATCTGTACGACGCCGTCGCCAGCCAGAAGACCAAGGTTGTGGACGGCTTCGCCGAGCAGCGCGTCGCGCTCAAGCGCGCCGTGGAAGACCAGAGGTTGGCCGCCATGCCAGAGCATATGAGACAGGCCGCCCTGGGTCCGGCAGGTCAGGTCAGCAGCGAGATCGTGCAAATACTGCAACAGATCATCGCGCGTGAAGTCACGCGTCAGTTGGAAATGGCGATCACCGCCATGATCTCCCAGGCAAACGCGGCGAAAGCTGCCGGTGAACCTGGGGCAGTTGGTCGCACGCCCGGTGAATCTGCGGGTTCGATCTAATTCAACCAACAGCGTTCACAAATTCCTAACTTTCGCGTCTAGGAAGTATCGAGGGCGATACAATTTCATCGCGAAGTCGGGGAATGCGCTTGTGCGGCGACAACCGCGCCAGCTCGCGACCGCCCATCGGAACCTTGTGTGCGCCACGCGGGGACCCAGCGCCGCGGGGGGTCGGGAGCGTGTGTCGATGAACGTGGTGCGCCTTTTTCCGGTCGTGGAGGAAAGCCTGGGCGAGGAGGCGTCCGCTGAACTCGCCCCCCAGCAACCGGCCCTTTCACAGCCGACATTGATGCGCCTGGCCCGGCGCCGGGGTCCCTCGCCGGTCGAGGTTCTAGCGGGCGCGGTGCGGCGCCCCGCGGGGCGGCTGACTCCGGCGGGGGTGATCGCCCGGGCTTTGGACCGACCCGCGCCGGCAGAGGCGTTCTGGCCGATATGGCTGGCGCATCAGGACGCCCTGCGCAGCCGCAGCCTTCGTCTATCCGGGGGCAATCGGGCCGATGCAGAAGATGCGCTGAGCAACGCGATGGTGCGGGCCGCCCAGGCCTTCGCCAGGCAGCCGGTGCAGAACCCCGGGGCCTGGTTGCTGCGCATTCTTCACAACACCTGCATGGACCAGCACCGCCAGAACGCCGGCCGGGCCGCCATCGACGAGCAGGCGATCGATGCGCCGGCCGCGCGGGACCCGGCGTGGACGAAACCCGAGCCTTCGCCGGAAGAGGCGCTGACCCAGTCAGAGCGGGACCGGGCCTGGCGACGCGCGCTGGCCAGCCTGCCCCGCGCCCTGGTCGACCCCTTGAGGCTGCACCTGGATGACTGGACGGACGACGAGATCGCCCGCCACCTGCAGATCAGCCGGGAACTGGTGCGCAAGCGCCGGCAGAAGGCCAAGGAGCGCTTGCGCGAGCTGTTGCGGTACTGAGAGCCGTCAGCGCGGCGCCAGGATCATGATCATCTGGCGGCCTTCCATCTTCGGCTCATGCTCGACCTTGGCGACTTCGTCGAAGTCGGCCTTGACCTTGTTGAGCAGCCTCATGCCAAGTTCTGGGTGGGCCATTTCGCGGCCGCGGAAGCGCAGGGTGACCTTGACCTTGTCGCCTTCCTCGAAGAACCGGTGCATCGACTTGGCCTTCACGTCGTAGTCGTGAATGTCGATGTTGGGGCGAAGCTTGATTTCCTTGAGTTCGACCACCTTCTGCCGCTTGCGGGCCTCGTTCTTCTTCTTCTGCTCCTGGAACTTGAACTTGCCATAGTCCAGGATCTTGCAGACGGGCGGGTTGGCGTTGGGGACGATCTCGACGAGATCCAGTCCCGCTTCCTCGGCCGCTTCCAGGGCCGCGGAGATCGGCATCTCGCCCTGCTTCTCGCCGTTCTGATCGATCAGAAGAACACGGGGAACGCGGATGTCTTCATTCATGCGCGGCCCGTCTTTGACGGGCGGCGTATTGTTGGGGCGGCGAATAGGCTTCTGCTCCGGTCACTGTTTACGAAAGAAGGCGCGGCGCGCGATCAGCGTTCCGTGTCGTCGGGTCGATATATGACCCCAAGCCCCCTGCGCCGCAAGTGAATGCGCGCAACACCGAGGGGGCGTCTCCGTTCCGTCGCAATCTTCACAAGGGCGCGACCGGTCCCGTTGTGATCGGGGGGGCTCGGAACGGGCGAGGGCCACGGGGGTTCTGGCCCTTGAGGGGGCGTGCGGCGGCGCGCTCCCTCTTTTCGTTCACGCGTACGGGAGAACAGGACCATGGCAAACTGGAATGAGCGCGATCAGGACTGGCGCGGCGCCCGCGGCTGGCGGGAGAAGAGCGGCGCCCGGGGATCGTTCGGTGAGTCCCGCTACGAAGGCGGCCAGCAGGCCGGCTACAATCCTGCCGGCCCGGCCCAGACCTATCAGCAGGGCGACTACGGCGGTGGCGGCTACGGGGAAGACCGCAGCTGGAACGCCGGCTCGCAGCGCGGGGAGCATGGCCGTGACTACGGCGATGGCGGCCCGACCCGCCACGGCCGCGGCGACCACGGCGGCGACCAGCGACGCTACGGCCAGGGCGGCGGCGACTACGACCGCGGCCGCTACGGCGAGGAGCGCTATGGCAACCAGGGCTACGGCGGACAGAGCTATGGCCAGGGCGACCGCCAGAGCTACGGCAGTCAGTGGGACGATCGCCAGGCCTATGGCGGCTACGGCGGCGCCTGGGGCGGCGACTATCGCGGCGAGTATGGCGGCCAGCGCTATGGCCAGGAGACCTACCGCGGCGACTACCGCCGGGACACCGGGTTCGGCGATCCCAACCCCTATGTCCAGGCGGCGACGGACGGCGAGACCCAGGGCGCCCATCGCGGCCGGGGCCCCAAGGACTACCGTCGCTCCGACGACCGCATCCGCGAGGACGTCAACGACCGGCTGACCGACGACGCCCACATCGACGCCTCCAACATCCAGGTGGCGGTGAAGGAGGGCGAGGTGACGCTGAGCGGTTCGGTCGACAGCCGCTTCGCCAAGCGCCACGCCGAGGACCTGGCCGAGCGCATCTCCGGAGTCAGGCATGTGCAGAACAACCTGCGCGTCCAGGAACAGGGCGGCCGTCGGGACCAGGGCCAGGCCGAGGCCGGCCAGACCACCACCGGGTCTGCCGCCCGCGGATCGAGCAGCCTGAGCTGATCCGCCCGGGTTTCAGGACCGATTGACTTCAGGGCCGATCGGGCGCCCCCCGGTCGGCCCGTCTCATTCCAGGTCTTCCACCGGTCCGCCCTCTGGGCGGCCGAAGGATGGCAGCGATAGAGGAGCTACCGGGGGAGCAGGGAGAAGGAAGCGCCGGCCACCGTGTCGACAGACATCTCGGCGAGGCTGGGCGCGTGCAGCACCGCCACATGGCCACGCGGGCCGGAGAGCGCCGAGTCGGAGCCGCCGGCGAACAGGGCGACCGTCGGAGCCCCGGCCGCCGCGATCAGGTGCAGCGGGCCGGTGTCGTTGCCGACCGCCAGCGCCGCCCGAGCGCCGAGCAGGGCGATCTGGGCGAAGTCCGTGCGGCCGGTCAGGTCGCGGGCCCGGCCGACCGTCTTCTGGATGGTGCGGGCCAGGGCGCTTTCCTGGGGCCCGCCAATGATGACAATGTCGTAGCCGGCGGCGAACAGGCGCCCGGCCAGGTCGGCAAAGGCGGCGACCGGCCAGCGCCGCTCGGGAGTCTTCTCGTTGCCGCCCGGCACGAGCAGTACGAAGGGTCGAGGCGCCTGGGCGCCGGACGCGGGGCGGGCCTCGGGGGCGCGGCGCAGGATCCAGGAGAGGTCCGGAGCGGGCGCGTCGCCCGGCGTCGTCGGGGCGTCGGGCCAGATGCCGGCGACCTGCAGCTGCTCGGCCTGGCGCTCCAGCAGGTGCATCTTCTCGCGGTTCGGGTTGCGATGGCGGAACTTGGCGCCCTTGGCTGGCCCGGAC
Organism: Caulobacter sp.; assembly: GCA_035627755.1. Taxonomy (GTDB): domain Bacteria; phylum Pseudomonadota; class Alphaproteobacteria; order Caulobacterales; family Caulobacteraceae; genus Caulobacter. Next base: position 18,833 of record DASPLD010000334.1, read on the forward strand.
CAGGGTGGCGGGAAGGGCCGCAGGATCTGGAACAGGGTGTTGCTCGTCGAATTGCCCTGCAGGTCGTAGACCCGGGCATACCTGGCCTTCTTGATCCGCTTGCGCAGGGCCAGCCACTCGGCCGGGCCGTTCGGCGCCCCGCCGGTGTCGACCTCGTTCACATAGGGGCTGGTCTTGGCCAGGGCCTCGAAGGCGGGGATGGTCAGCAGGGTGATGCGGGCGCGTTGATGGGCGGCGCGGATGCGTCGCATCGCCGCCAGGGACAGCACGAATTCTCCGATCGTCCCGGCTTGGACGATCAGGATCTTCTCGAAACTCGCCATCAGGCCCTGCTCTCCAGAATTCGAGCATAGACCGCCAGGGTGGCCTCGCACATGGCTTCGACCGAATAGAGTCGCCGCGCCCGGGCCAGCCCCGCCTCGCCCATCGCCCGGCGGGCGGCGCTGTCGGTGTCCATCGCCACGGCCAGGCCCCGGGCCCAGGCCTGGGCGTCGCCGGGGGGCAGGCGCCAGCCGGTCTCGCCATCGACCACCGTTTCGCGCCCGCCGCCGTGGTCGCTGACCAGCACCGGGCGGGCCATGGCCTGGGGCTCTACCGCGGCGCGGCCAAAGGACTCCGGCTGGGTCGAGGGCAGCAGGGCGACATCGGCCAGGCGATAGGCGGCCGGCATGTCGTCGCAGTGGCCGACCAGCCGCACCTGGTCGGTCAGCCCGGCGGCGGCGATGGCGTCCTCGATCTCCTGGCGGTACTCGGTGCGGCCCTGGTCGTCGCCGACGAACAGGATGAGGAAGTCCTCGCGGCCGCCCGTTCCGTCCTGGCCGGCCTTCAGCCGGGCGGCGGCCTCGACGATGGTCGCATGGCCCTTCAGCCGGGTGATCCGCCCGCCGAGCACGAAAACGGTGCGCTCGTCCTTCTTCGGCAGGTTCCACAGGTCGCGCAGGGCCTGAACGCGGGCTGCGGTCACCTTGCGGGGATCGAAGCGGGTCAGGTCGACGCCGCGCGGGATGGAGACGATCCGGGCCGGGTCGACCTCATGTTCGGCGATCACATGGTCGCGGGTATAGTCGCTGTTGGCGATCACCAGGTCGCCCCGGGTCATCACCGCATTGTACCAGCGCTTCAGCCCGGACCTGGCGTTGTAGATGCCGTGGTAGGTGGCCACGAACGGGACCTTGGTGGCATGCGCCGCCCAAAGGGCGCTGAAGGCCGGGGCCCGGCTCCTGGCATGGACCAGGGTGATGTTCTCGCGGCGGATCAGGTCGATCAGCCGGGCCGTGTTGCCCAGCATCACCAGGGGGTTCTTCGACTGGGCCGGCATCTGGGCCAGCCGTCCGCCGTCGGCCTCGAGCCGGGCCGCCATCCGCCCGCCTCGGCTGGCCACGAAGGCCTTGCCGCCGGCCCTGACCACCGCCTGGGCGATGTCGATGGCGGTCTGCTCGGCGCCGCCGGTTTCCAGTTCGGGCACCACCTGCAGCAGCGCGAAATCCGGGGGAAGGGCGGTCAAGGGGGCGGGAACTTCCTTGTGGAGGTCGAATGCGTTTAGGGGAGGGTAGATAGGGGAATCGGAAGCAACGCGCCATGACCGAAACCAGCGGATACCTCGACCGTGAAGGCGGCGAGCGGGTGGCCTGGCGAAAAGTCGAAGGTCGCGGGCCGACCGTGGTCTGGCTGGGCGGCTTCATGTCGGACATGGCCGGGACCAAGGCCCAGGCCCTGGCTGACTGGGCGCTCGGCGGGGGGCGCGCCTACCTGCGGTTCGACTACCTGGGCCACGGAGAGTCCAGCGGCGCCTTCCGGGACGGCACGATCAGCCGCTGGCGCGAGGACGCCCTGGCGGTGCTCGACGCCCTGACCGAGGGCCCGCTGGTGCTGGTCGGCTCCTCGATGGGCGGCTGGATCTCCTGCCTGGTCGCCGCCGTGCGGCCGGAACGGCTGGCCGGGATGGTGCTGATCGCCCCCGCCGCCGACTTCACCGAGAAGCTGATGCTGCCCGGCTTCCCGCCCGAGGCCCACGCCGCCCTGGCCGAGACCGGCGAATGGATCCGGCCCAGTCTCTATGACGAGGCCGGCTATCCGATCACCCGAACTCTGCTGGAAGACGGCGCCCGCTGGTCGATCCTGCCCGGACCCGTCCCGGTCGAGGTCCCGGTGCGCATCCTGCAGGGCGCGGAGGACCCGGACGTGCCCTGGATGCACGCCCTGGCCCTGGCCCAGGCGCTCAAGGGCGAGGACGTGGTCTTCACCCTGGTCAAGGACGGGGACCACCGGCTGTCGCGGCCGCAGGACATCGCGCGGCTGATCGCGGCGGTCGAGGAGCTGGCTGGCTAGCCCTCCAGGATCGCCGCCAATCCTTCGCGATAGGAGGGATAGATCGGCCGCCAACCCAGCTCCGCCTTGGCGCGCGCGTTCGAGACCCGCTTGTTCTCGGCCCAGAAGCGGCGGGCGGCGGCAGGCATGCCGGCCTCGTCGTAGGGGATGAGCGGAGGGGGAGGCTGGCCGAGCAAGGCTGCGGCGTAGGCGTTGACCTCATGGGTCGGCGCCGGTTCGTCGTCGACGATGTTGTAGACGCCGCCGGCCCGGGGGCGAGTGATCGAGGCGGCCAGGGCGGCGGCAATGTCGTCAACGTGGATGCGGCTGAACACCTGGCCCGGCTTGAGGATGTTGCGCACCTGGCCTTCGCGCAGCCGGTCGAGCGCCGAGCGGCCGGGGCCGTAGATGCCTGGCAGGCGGAAGACCTGCACCGTCAGTCCCATGCCGCGGCCCACCTCCAGCCAGTCGCGCTCGGCGGCGGCGCGGCGGCCGGCCTCGACGCTGCGCGGGGCGACGCGGCTGGTCTCGAACACCCAGCCGCCCTCTCGGTCGCCGTAGACCCCGGTGGTCGACAGATAGCCGATCCAGTCCGGGAAGGCGCGGGAGCGGGCGATGGCCGGGACCAGGGCGTCGAGGCCGGGACAGCCGCGCTCGCTCGGCGGGGCCGTGACCAGGATGGCGTCCATCGCCGGGGCGGCGACCAGGGCCTCATGGTCGGCCGGATCGACGGGGGTGACGCCCGCCGCCTGGGCGGCCGCTCGCCCCTCCGCATCGCGGACCGTGGCCCAGACGTCCCAGCCTTCGCCGCGCATGCGGCGGGCGAAAGCCTGGCCCGTGAAGCCGAAGCCGAAGATCAGCAGGGCGCCCAACCGGCCGCCCTACAGCAGGGCGGTGATCGCCGCCCGCGCCGCCTCGCCCAGTTCAGGATGCTGCAGCGCATAGGCGACGTTGGCCCGCAGCAGGCCGATCTTGTCGCCGCAGTCGTAGGTGGTCCCCTCGTATTCCAGCGCGTGGAACGGCTCCAGCGCCATCAGCCGGACCATGGCGTCGGTCAGCTGGATCTCGCCGCCGGCTCCCTTGCCCTGGTCGCTGAGCAGGCTGAAGATTTCCGGCTGCAGGATGTAGCGGCCGGAGATGAACAGGTTGGACGGCTCGGTCCCCAGCGGCGGCTTCTCGACCATGCCGACCATGCGGTTGAGGCGTCCCTGGCGGCCGTCCAGGGCCACGATCCCGTACTTGTGGGTCTCCCCCTCGGGGGCAGGCTCGACGACCACGATGTTGCCGCCGACCTGGTTATAGGCGTCCACCGCCTGCTTCAGCGGCGGAACGGCGGCGTGCATCAGCATGTCGGGAAGCATCACCGCGAACGGCTCGTCGCCGACCACGTCGCGGGCGCACCAGACGGCGTGGCCCAGGCCCTGCGGCGACATCTGGCGAACGAAGCTCATCTCGCCCGGGCGCGGCAGGTCGGCGCGCACGGCCTCCAGGATGTCGATCTTGCCCTTGGCCTCGAGCTGGCTCTCCAGCTCGGGGTGATGGTCGAAATAGGACTCGATGGCTTCCTTGCCGCGGCCGGTGACGAACACGAAGTGCTCGATCCCCGCGGCCCGCCCCTCGGCGATGATGTAGCTGAGGATTGGGCGGTCGACGATGTTGAGCATTTCCTTGGGCGTCGTCTTGGCGCCGGGCAGCACGCGCGTGCCCAGGCCCGCGACCGGAAGGACGGCTTTGCGGACAGGTTTCATGGGGCGTCAGGTATCCGATGGGCGATCACATTTCCAGCCGCGGTGGAACACCCTGCGCGCGGAGAGGTTGAGGGCCGCACTGATGTTCAGGAGACTTCCATGCGCAAACTGCTCTTTCTCGCAGCCGTCGCCACGGCCGGCTTGACCCTGGCCGCCTGCGGTCAGTCCCCGTCGGAAAAGGCCGCCACCGAGGCGGACACCGCGGCCACGGCCGCCGGGACCGCCGATCCGGCGATGACCGGAACGACCGGCACGACCGCCGACGGTACGACCACCGGGACCACCGGCACGACCACGCCCGACGGCACGACTACCGGGACGGGGACGGGCACGGCGGGGACCACCAGTCCGGACGGCACGACAACCGGAACCACCAACCCCGACGGCACCACCAGCCCCACGCCGCCTCCGACCCAATGACACCGAGCGGCGGCGGTGAGGCGGGCCGCCTCGCCGCCGACCGTCCGTAATTCTGGAGCCTCAATGAGACAGCTTCCGATCGCCGCTCTGCTGGCGGTAGCCGCCGTGGCCGGCTGCGGCCCCGCGCCCAGCAAGGATGCGGTGAACCACGACCAGCGGACCACCACCGAGGACACCGCCACCTCCACCACTCCGACACCGCCTGACGGCACGCCGGTGGGCGGCAATTCCGGGGCCATCCCCGACGCCGGCGCGACAGGCACCGGCGGCCCGCCCGGAACCCAGGGCCAGGGGGTGACCGAGGCCGGCAAGCCCGACACCTCGTCGGCGGGCCAGGCCCAGCCGCCGCCGCAGTGATGGTCCGGAGTGGCCCGATGAGGACATTGTTGATCGCAGCCGCCGGACTCGCTCTGGCGGCTTGCGGAGATTCCCAGAAAGCCCAGACAAGGGCGCAGGAGGTGTCGCCGCGTGGTACAGAACCGGCGACCGTGGCGGATGGAACCGGCGACATGACCACAAATGGGTCAGCTCCTGCCGGCGATTCCGCGGTCCCGCCGGGTGCGACCGGCAGCACGGGGACCGGCGCCACCGAGCCGGGAGCACAGGAGTCCACGCAGCAACGCCAGTGAAAGGCCAGGCGGAGCGGAACGAGACCGGCCGGCGGCTGTTCTCTCGGCGACCCGTCCACACCCGGAGCCCTCGATGAGAACCTTCCTGACGATTGCCGTCGCCGCCGGAACTACCCTGGCGCTGATGGCCTGCAGCAAGCCGGCGACCGATCCGACAACGAGCGAGACCGCGACGCCCTCGCCGACTCCGTCGACGACGCCGAGCGATACCCCGCCGCCGCCGACCGAGGTGGCTCCCCCGACGGCCACCCCGCCGCCGGCCGACCCCAGCAAGACGCCGCCCGACGTCATCGCGCCGGGCGAGGGAACGACCAGCCCGCCGCCGACCCAGACGCCGCCGCAGTAGCGGCTATTCGACGGTCACCGACTTGGCGAGGTTGCGCGGCTGGTCGACGTCCGCGCCCTTCTGCACGGCCACATGGTAGGCCAGCAGCTGGATCGGGGCGGCGAACACCAGGGGGGCGATGAGCGGATCACAGGTCGGGGCGACCACGACGTCGGCGCCCTCCGGGGCGTGTCGCGCGCCGGCCTCGTCGGTGATCAGCACCACCTTGCCGCCGCGGGCCACCACCTCGCTCATGTTGGAGACGGTCTTCTCGAACAGGGCGTCGCTGGGCGCGATGATGATGATCGGGGTCTCTTCGTCGACCAGGGCGATAGGGCCGTGCTTGAGTTCCCCGGCCGCATAGCCCTCGGCGTGGATGTAGCTGATCTCCTTGAGCTTCAGGGCGCCCTCGTAGGCCAGGGGGGCCATCGGCCCGCGGCCGAGGTAGAGGACGTCGCGGGCCCTGGCGATCTTCGGGGCCAGGGCAGTCACAGCCGCCTCGACGTCGAGGGACTCCCCGATCAGGCGGGGGGCTTCCAGCAGGATGCGGGCCAGCCGCTTCTCCTCGGCCTGATCGATGCGGCCGCGGGCGGCGGCGGCGGCGATGGCCAGGGCGGTGAGGGCGGTGACCTGGCTGGTGAAGGCCTTGGTCGAGGCGACGCCGATCTCCGGGCCGGCGTGGGTCGGCCACAGGACGCCGGCCTCGCGGGCCATGGTGCTCTCGTGGGCGTTGACGATGGCGGCGGTCTTCAGCCCCTTGGCCTGGCACCAGCGCAGGGCGGCCAGGGTGTCGGCGGTCTCGCCGGACTGGGAGACGGCGATGGCCAGCGTGCCGGCGGTCACCGCCGGCTCCCGATAGCGGAACTCCGAGGCGATCTCGACGTCGCAGGGCAGGCCGGCCAGCCGCTCGAACAGGTAGCGGGCGATCGAACCGGCGTAGAAGGCGGTGCCGCAGGCGATGATCTGCAGCCGCTCGACCCCGGCGAAGTCGAAGTCGCCCGGTGCGTGGACGTGGCCGGTGACCGGATCCAGGTAGGCGGTCAGGGTGTGCTGGCAGGCGTCGGGCTGCTCGTAGATCTCCTTGACCATGAAGTGGCGGTGGTTGCCCTTGTCGACCAGCGCGGCGGAGGCGGAGACCACCTTGACCGGCCGGCTCGCCGGATTGCCGTCCGCGTCGAAGATGCGTGAGCTGGTGTCGTCGATGGCGACGTAGTCGCCTTCCTCCAGGTAGATCACCCGGTTGGTGAACGGTCCGACGGCCAGGGCGTCGCTGCCCAGGAACATCTCGCCGTCGCCCTCGCCGACCACCAGGGGCGAGCCGCGGCGGGCGCCGAGCACCAGCCGGTCGTGGCCCTCGACCAGCACGGCCAGGGCGAAGGCGCCGGTCAGCCGGTCCAGCGTGGCCTTGAGGGCGGCCAGGGGTTCGTCGCCGGCGGCGAGGCGCGCGTCGATCAGCTGGGCGATGACCTCGGTGTCGGTGTCGCTCTCGAAGGTCCGCCCCTGCGCCTGCAGCTCGGCCTTCAGCTCGGCGAAGTTCTCGATGATGCCATTGTGGACCAGGGCGACCCGGCCGGCCTTGTGCGGATGGGCGTTGGGAACGTTGGGCACGCCGTGGGTCGCCCAGCGGGTGTGGCCGATGCCGACGGTGGCGTTCAGCGGCTCCTCGCCAAGCGCTTCTTCCAGGGCCTTGATCTTGCCCTTGGCCCGCCGGCGCTCGACCTTGCCGCCGACAACGCCCGCGATGCCAGCCGAATCGTAGCCCCGGTACTCCAGCCGCTTCAGGCTCTCGATGAGCCGTCCGGAGACGGAGGCCTTGCCGACGATTCCGATGATGCCGCACATGCCGGTCGATATCCCCACGCTGGTTCGATGGCGCCATTAGCACCGGTCGCCGTAAGCGAGGCATGAAAATGCGTTGCAGACTGTTGCTCAGGGCAGAATGCCCGCCAGGTGGAAACAAGCTGGATCAATTGTTTATTGGCGTGTCTGGGCGTTGAATGCGAAACGCACCGCTCTGGACGAGGGACCCATGGCGAAACGCTCCTACTTCGGCACCGATGGCATCCGCGGCCGCGCCAACAGCCATCCGATGACGGCGGAAGTCGCGCTGCGGGTCGGCCTTGCGGCCGGCAAGCTGTTCCGGACCGAGGACGAGCGTCGCCACCTGGTGGTGATCGGCAAGGACACCCGCCTGTCGGGCTACATGATCGAACCGGCCCTGGTCGCGGGCTTCACCAGCATGGGAATGGACGTGCGGCTGTTCGGGCCGCTGCCGACGCCGGGGGTGGCGATGATGACCCGCTCGATGCGGGCGGACCTCGGCGTGATGATCAGCGCCAGCCACAACGCCTTCTCCGACAACGGCATCAAGCTGTTCGGCCCCGACGGCTACAAGCTGAGCGACGCCCGCGAGGCGGAGATCGAGGCCCACATGGACGAGGGCCTGCAGGAGGGCCTGGTCGGGCCGACCGAGCTCGGCCGCGTCCGCCGGATCGACGACGCCCAGGCCCGTTACGTCGAGATCGTCAAGGCGACCTTTCCCAAGGCGCTGAACCTCAACGGCCTGCGGGTTGTGGTCGATTGCGCCAACGGGGCCGCCTACAAGGTGGCGCCGGCGGTGCTGTACGAACTGGGGGCCGAGGTCATCGAGGTCGGGGTCGAACCCAACGGCTTCAACATCAACGAGCTCTGCGGCTCGACCCATCCCCAGAAGATGAGCGCGCGGGTCAAGGAATTCCGCGCAGACATCGGCATCGCCCTGGACGGCGACGCCGACCGGGTGACCATCTGCGACGAGCACGGCACGGTGGTCGACGGCGACCAGATCATGGCCATCGTCGCCGGCGCCTGGGCGCGGGAAGAGCGGCTCAGCGGCGGCGGCATCGTGGCCACGGTGATGAGCAACCTGGGACTCGAGCGCTTCATGGCCGCGCAGGGCCTGACGCTGGAGCGGACCGGGGTCGGCGACCGCTATGTGATGGAGCGGATGCGCTCGGGCGGCTTCAACCTCGGCGGCGAGCAGTCCGGCCATGTCATCCTGTCGGACTTCTCGACAACGGGCGACGGCCTGATCGCCGCCCTCCAGGTTCTGGCGGTGATGGTCCAGTCCGAGCAGCCGATGAGCGCCCTGGCCCGCCAGTTCGAGCCGGTGCCTCAGTTCCTGGAGAACGTCCGCTTCGCCAAGGGCGCCGAGCCGCTGAAGAGCGATAAGGTGCAGGACGCCATCCGGTCCGCCGAGGCCCGCCTCAACGGGACCGGCCGGGTGCTGGTCCGGCCGTCCGGGACCGAGCCGCTGATCCGGGTGATGGCCGAGGGCGACGACGAGGCGCTGGTCGCGCAGCTGGTCAAGGATATCGTCGGCGCCGTGAAATCGGCGGCCGCCTAGAACTCACCGAGATGAAGCTGGCCCTCCGGGTCAGACCCGGATCGGTTCGCGCAGGGCCAGCAGGGCGAAGCTGGCCAGCCAGTGCTCGCCCATGTAGTCGCCCGCGACGTGAGGCAGGCCGGCGGCCAGGTGCTCCTCGGCGGCTCGTAGGGCGAGCGGGCCGGCCGGATGGCCCCCGGGCAGGGCGGCGGCGATGGCCCGCCAGCACCAGGCGCGGGAGAGGTTGAGGCCGTCCAGGTGGGCGATCTTGCCGTCGGTGCGATCGCTGACAGTCGCCGGCCGAAACAGGGTGGCGGGCTTACCCATCGCCGCCCTCGGCAGGAAGCGGTCGAACCAGACGGGGAAGTCGGCGGGGTCGAGGACGCGGCGCATGGCCTCCGCCTCCATCAGGGCCGGGGAGAGGAAGTCCTCGCCCGACGGTTCCCAGGCCTGGCAGTCCGCGTCGGCGGCGTGCCAGCGTCCGGCGGTCTCGACCAGCAGCGCGGCCAGGGCCTCGTCGCCGGCCTCCTCCGCGTATTCCAGGCCCAGGGCGATCGCGAAGCTGGTGCTGGAATGGACGCCCGTGCGGACCGGATAGACGGCCAGCGGCAGGTAGGCATGGAAGCGGTCGGCGAAGCCCTGGGCCAGGGGGGCCAGGTGGGCCGACCAGTCGTCGTCATGGCGCAGCAGCTCGGCCTGCAGCATCAGCAGCCAGGCCCAACCGTACGGACGCTCGAACCCCCGGGCGCCGGGCCGGTCGAGGTAGGCGCGCTCGACAGCGACCTTCACCGGGGTGAACGCGTCGTCGAACAGGGCGCGGATATCGGGCGCCTGTTCCATGGTCGGAAACAGGCGCAGCAGGGTGGCCAGGGTCCAGTAGCCGTGGACGCAGCTGTGCCAGTCGTAGCTGCCGTAGAAGATCGGATGGAACACCGGGTGCGGGGCGACGTCGGCCTCGCTCATGAACACATGGTCGGCCTTGTGCGGCCAGGGCTGGCGGACGTGGCCGAGCGCGATGGCGGCGAACCTCGACGCCACCTCGGGGTCCAGTTCAGTAGACGAAGACATACATCAGCACCGTGTTGGCGATCAGCAGCAGGACGGCGGTGGGGATCTGCGCACGGATGACGCCGTACTTGTCCGTGAGTTCCAGCAGGGCGGCCGGGACGATGTTGAAGTTGGCCGCCATCGGGGTCATCAGCGTGCCGCAGAAGCCCGACAGCATGCCGACGGCGCTCATGATCACCGGGTCGCCGCCGAACTTGCCGACGATCAGCGGCAGGCCGATCCCGGCGGTCATCACCGGGAAGGCCGCGAAGGCGTTGCCCATGATGATGGTGAACAGGGCCATGCCGAAGGTGTAGGCCGCCACGGCCATGAAGGGGTGGGCGCCGGCGACGCCCCCGCCGGTCAGCTGGCCGATGATCTGGCCGACCCCGGCGGCGGCGAACACAGCGCCCAGCGCGGCCAGGGTCTGGGGCAGCAGGGCGGCCCACCCGACCGTGTCGAGCAGGCGGCGGCCCTCCTGGAAGGGCACGGCGGGGCGGGGCCGGATCATGGCGATGGCGAGCGCGAGACCGATCAGGATGCCGAGGACCAGGGAGACCAGGGTGGCCTGCTTGGGGTCGACGACCGGCTGTCCGGCGACCGTCCAGGCCTTGAACAGGAAGGTGCCGGCCAGGGTGACCAGGGGAATGACCAGGGCGGGGATGAACAGTTTGGCGCCGAGGCGTGCGGCGCTCTCGCGACGTTCCTCGGGGGTGGTGGTGGCGGGCCTTCCCTGGCCCAGGAAGTTGAACCCTGCGACCACGGCCAGAGCGATGACCAGCAGGCCGTTGATCAGGTCGCCGAGCTGCGAGCCGAACAGGAAGCTGACGGCCAGCAGGCCCCAGAAGGCCAGGTTCCCCCAGCGCCTGGGGTTGGCGGCGTCGAAGGCGCCGAACAGGGCCATGGCGGCGAAGAAGACGCCGCCGACGATGTAGAGGACGGGCAGGCCGATCATTGGGCGGCCTCCTGGACGCGCTTCAGCGAGGCGTCCAGCCGCCAGAGCCGGAAGCCGTGGATGGCGAAAGCCAGGATGGCGGTGGGGATAGCCCAGATGGAGAGGGCCAGCGGCTCCACGATGATGCCGTTCTGCTCCAGGAAGCCCTTGATCAGCAGGATCGAGGCGATGGCGATGAAGATGTCCTCGCCGAAGAACAGGCCGACGTTGTCGGTGGCGGCCGAGAAGGCGCGGACCTTCTGGCGGACCGGATCGGTGAGCGGGCCGAGTTTGGCTTCGGCCGCGCCTTCGGCCATCGGGGCGATCAGCGGGCGGACCATCTGAGGATGGCCGCCGAGCGAGGTGAGCCCCAGGGCGGACGTGGCCTGGCGGACCAGCAGGTAGAACAGCAGCAGCCGGCCGGTGGTGGCGCCCTTGACCGCGGCGATCAGATCTCGCGCCTTTTCCTGCAATCCGGCCCGTTCCAGAAGGCCGATGACCGGCAGGATCATCCAGGTCAGGGTGATGTAGCGGTTGTCGTTGAAGGCCTTGCCGAAGGTCTCGAGAGTGGTGACCAGGGCCTCCAGGGGCGCCGCGCCTGTCGACAGGGCGGCGGCGATCCCGGTGGCGAGGGCCGCGGCGGCGACCACCAGCAGCGGATTGAACCGCAGCGTGAAGCCTGCGACGACCACGGCGATGCCGATCAACGGCCAGAGGTTCATTGTGGCTCTCCCCTAGAGGCGGCCAGGGTCGGGGGAGTCTGCGGCTTCGTCTACGGGGCGTCCTCGGAGAGGTGGCGCAGCGGCGAGAGCAAGAAGACCGTGGTCACCAGGCCGAGCATCAGGAAACCCGGGACCAGGATGGCCAGGTGCGGCCCGAAGGCCTTGGCCAGGAAGCCGTAGGCCACCGCGCCCACCGGACCGCCGCCCATCAGGCCGAGGGTGAACACCGAGAGGATCCGGCCGCGGCTCTCGGCGGGCGCGTGCTGCTGGACCAGGCCCCGGCCGAGGGTCATGGCCACCCCGCCGCCCAGGCCCCAGATGAAGTTGAGCGTGCAGAAGGCGGGGAAGGGCATGTCGATGGAACAGGTCACCAGCACCAGGCCGCCGCAGGCGAGTGAGGCCATGTAGGCCAGGCCCTTGCGGCGGATGTGGCCGATGCGGGCCAGAGTCAGAGCCGAGATCATCGAGCCGGTCCAGAAGCAGAGGCTGAACAGGGCGAGCGCCGAGGCTATGCGGGTCGGGTCGGCGGTGTCGGCCGGGAAGTAGCTCTGCACGATCAGCGGCAGCAGCACGAAGAAGCTGCCCATGAAGCAGATGCCGACGAACAGGGCGCAGATTGTCACCGGGGCGATGATCGGCGAGCGGACCACGGCGGCCAGGCCCCCACCGATATCGGCCGCCATCCGCCGGAGGAGGTGTCCCTCGCCGCGCTCGGCGATGTGGGCTGGGCGCGGCCGCAGCGCGATGGCGGCCAGGCAGGCGAGCAGCATCAGGCCCGAAAGGCTGAGCAGCATCGGTCCGACCCCGATGAAGGGGGCGGCGGTGGCGTAGGCCATGCCGAGGATCTGGGCTCCGAACTGGGCCAGGGAGGCGAAGTTGACCGCCCGGTGCACACTGGTCCCGTCGCCCCCCGGCGCCACCAGGCTGAGCAGGCTGTCGCGGGCCGGGATGGCGAAGGCGCCAATGGTCCCCACCGCCAAGGCGTAGACGATGATCAGGCCATAGGTCAGCCGGCCGCTGATCACCATCGCGCCCAGGGCCGCGAAGGTCAGGACCGACAGGGCGCAGGAGATGGCCACGATCCGTCGCGGCGGAATGCGGTCGGCGGCGAAGCCGCCGATCAGGATGAACAGGGTGGTAGGCAGCTGCAGGCACATCTGGGCCAGGCCGAAGTGCACTTCGTCCTGCTTGAGCACGACCCGAAGCAGGTAGGGGAACAGCACCAGCTGCACCCCGAAGGCCAGGAACCACGCGCCATGGGTGAAGAGGTAGGCCGCGAAGCGGGTCGGCGGCGGGCTGGCGACATTGGCCGTCAAGGCGGACTCCCGGAAGGATTCG
>DASPLD010000335.1:0-2338 GCA_035627755.1 Caulobacter sp.
CCGCAGAACGTCGTCGAGAACGTCTCCAAGCAGCAAGCCGAAGAAGTCGCCAAGAAGCTGACCGAAGCCGGCGCCACCGTCCAGATCAAGTAATCTGGCGGCAGCAATCGCTGTCTGAAAAAGAGAGGGCCCGCGGAGCGATCCGCGGGCCCTTTTTCATGGTGTTTCGCGCGTCCTTCGACACGCGGCCTGCGGCCGCTGCTCGCCGAAGGAGGCAGACCCGTTACTTGGGCGCCAGCAGCGCCCCCAGCCGGTCGGGCGTCGCTTCGATCCGCTCCAGCCTCGGATAGCGCAGGCCCCCGTTCCAGGCGATGTCGACCACCCGGTAGCGGTCGCCGTCCTTGACGATCAGCTGGATCGGGGTCTTGCCGCCCTTGGCCCTGGTGATCGCCGCCTTCATGCGGCTCTCGCTGTACGCCTCGCCGTCCACCGCCACCACCGTAGAGCCGACCACCAGCTTCTGCCTGAACGCCGGCCCCTCCCACTGCACCCCCTGGATCTCGCCGGACGGCTTGAGGTTCAGCCCGATCGAGTAGGTGAAGTCGTGGCGCTTGGCGGCGGTGTCGGCGGCCTTCTGGTAGGCGGAGGGGGTCTCCGCATAGACCAGCTTCCAGCCGCCCCGCCTAAGCCCCTCCAGCGGCGCCGGCCGGCCGCGACCCTCGATGCGGTCCTTGAGGAAGCCAGCCCAGTCATAGGGGGTGACGGCGTTCAGGGCCGCGACGACATCCTCGAACACATAGGGCTTCACCGCATAGGAGCCATCCTGGCCGCCGAAAAAGGCGCGGGCGAAGTCGTCCAGCGACTTCGTATCGTTCGTCCGTTCGCGGATCAGGGTGTCGGCCTCCAGCCAGACCAGCTGGGCGTCGGCGTAGTAGTCCTCGTTGCGCTGCCAGCTCAGCCAGGCCTTGGGCTTGCGGGCGCTGATGATCGGATCGTTGGTGGTGTCGGCGATGTCGCGCCACTGGCGCCCGACCCGGTGTTCGTAGACCGCCGCGGTCATGGCCCAGGCGTCCAGCGCCTCCTGGCGGGTGATCAGGCCCGAACGGGCGGTCAGCACCTCGCCCCAGAACTGGGTCTGGCCCTCGTAGACCCACATCAGGCTGTCCTGCATGGGGGTGTGGTAGTCGGGCGTGGCCAGGTCGGCGCCGCGCCGGTGCTTGCCGTTCCAGCTGTGCACATATTCATGGGGCAGGAGGCCGCGCGAGGCGGTCAGCTTGTCCCAGCTGGTGAAATACTCCGGATCGCGGCTGTTCTCGCTGGACCGGTGATGCTCCAGCCCGATGCCGCCCATCCGGTCGGTGAGCGCCAGCAGGAAGTCGTAGCGGTCGAACGGCCGCGCGCCGAACAATCGGTCGGCCTGGACCACCAGGGCCCGGTGCCTGGCGATCTGCTCCTCGCTGGCCTCCAGGAGTTCTGGGCGGTCGGCGACGATGTTCAGCCTCACCGGGCTGCGGCCGCCGGGGTCGAGGTCGACCTGGCGATAGTAGCGGCCGGCGAACATCGGCGAGTCGACCAGGGTCTCGAAGCTGACCGGCTTGAAGCTGTGGGCGTCGCCCTTCTTCGCCGCCGCATCCAGCGCCACCCCGTAGGACCAGCCCTCGGGCAGGATGGCGGTGGCCTCGACCATGATGTTCGCCACGTTCCAGCCCGCAGGGTAGAAGGCCGTCTGGTTCCACTGCAGGTTCAGCATCTCGCGGGTCATGACGATGCGGCCCTGGTCGCTGGCGGTGGCCGACAGGAACTGGAACTCCAGCTCCAGCGCCTTCGCCCCCGCCGGCACATCCACATGCAGGGCGAACATCTCGACCGGATCGCGCCGCCAGACCACCGGCTTGCCCCCGGCGGTGATCTTCAGGCCCGCCACCTTCTCCAGCTCCCCGCGCGGCGCATGCTTGCCGGGCAGCCATTCCGGATAGAGCAGCACCATCGGCCCCGGGCCTGGGACCGGGATGGTCTGCTGCACGGTCATGATCCGCCGCTCGACGTCGGTGGCGTCGACGGTGAGCTTCATCGTGCCGGGGTAGGGGATGTCGCGCGCTACGGGGATGGATGGGGCGGGTTGCGGCTGGGCGAACGCCGAGGCGGACAGGGCCAGCGCGCTGGCGGCGGCGGCGAGGAAACGGATCACTACGAACTCGATCTTTGACACGGGGGGCGGCATATGAGCCCCGCGCCCGCCGCGCCGCAAGCCCGGCTCCGGAGGTCAGCCGCCTTTGCGGCCCCCATCTCCGGAATGACGGAAATGTCAAATTAAACTCCGCCGCCCCCTTCCATTCCCTGTGGATTTGCCTTATCTCGCCCCTCTCGCGAAATTTCCGTCTTTATTCGAGATGCGATC
>DASPLD010000336.1:0-34109 GCA_035627755.1 Caulobacter sp.
GATGCGAAAAGCTCAGCCAAGGACCCTCAACGCGACCTGGCAAAAGGTCGGACAGCTCCTCAGCTGCTTCAGCCCAGATGAGTGCGCCCGCTACATCGCCAACGCCGGATATGGTTCCGTCTAAACGAGTCCCGCTCTAGAGCTTCGACCAAAAAGAAAGCGCCGCCGGAGGGGGGATCCGGCGGCGCGTGTCCCGCGAACGGGACTTCTTTTGAGGGCCGTCTTCGGGGGGAGAAGAGCGCCTCTGATCGTCCGGGGAACAGGGGGGAGGGGGCCCCGGACAGGCTTGTAGATAGGCGCCCGCCCTGCCCGTTCAAGAGGCCGGTTTTCGCCGCGCAGGTGAATTTTTCTTAATCGGTTCAGCGTCCGCAGCCGGGGCGCCGCGGCCGTGCGGCCCGGCCGGATTGCCATTGGCCGACAGCAGGACGGCGATCCAGTGCGATCCCTTGAACTGGGCCAGGATGATCATCGCCATCACGGTCAGAGGTGTCGACAGGAACATTCCGGGCATGCCCCAGACCAGCCCCCAGAAGCCGAGGGAGAGCAGCACGACCACCGGATCGATGTTGAGGCTGTCGCCCTGCATCTTCGGCTGGATCAGGTTGCCGACCACGAACTGGATCAGCCACAGCACCCCCAGCAGCACCGCCGCCTGCCACCAAGTCGGATACTGCACCAGGGCGAACAGCGGCGGGAAGGCGATGCCGATGAAGCCGCCGATGATCGGGATGTAGGAGGCCAGGAAGATCAGGAAGGCCCAGAACAGGGCGTTGTCGAGCCCCAGCACCATCATCACCAGCAGCGAGCCGCCGGCGATCATCAGCCCGGTCACCGTCTGCACCCAGAGGTACTGCTCCACCCCGTTGCGGATGCGCTGGAAGATCACCACCGCCTCGTCGCGCTCGGCGTTGCCGGGGAACATGGCGACGATCTTGCGGCGGAACCCCCGCCGCGCGGCGATGATGAAGGCCAGGTAGATCAGCACGAAGAAGGTGTCCGACAGCACGCTCTGGGCGCTCTGGGCGATCTGGCCCGCGAACTGGCCGGGATTGGCCCGGCGGATCAGCTCGGCCAGGCTGGGCACGTCCTGGACCCCGACCGCATGGGCCGTCTGGGCGACCAGGGCCTGAAGCCGGGGACCATAACCCCTGAGCTGGTTGGCGAACCCGACCCCCTGGTCGGCGATCAGCCAGACCACCCCGATCAGCACCAGGATGGTCGCCGCGATGGCGGTCGGCAGCGCCGCTCCCTTGGGAAAATTCGGCGTCCGCTCGGCGAGGATGCGGGCGAAGCCGTCGATGATCACCGCCAGGAACACCGCCAGGGCCAGCTGGGTGAGGATGCCGCGCAGCAGCCACAGCGCCGCCCCGGCCGCGATCACCGCGATGATGACCACGGCGTTGCGGGCGACGCCGTCGGCGTAGGGTTGGGCGGGCATGAAACGTCCTCTGTCTGGCCAGGGCCATTGGTCCGGGAATGTCCGGGCGGCCGCAAGGTTCGTCAATGCCCGGTGGCGGCAAGGGCCGGGCCACGCTAGCCTTGACCTCCAGACATAAGGAGCGCGCTGCATGGTCCAGGTCCCGGATGGAACCCTTTTCGTCGGGGCGGGCCCGGAGGGCGAGGGGGGGCCGCAGGTCCTGCGGCTCGACCGGGCCAACCGCCACGGGCTGGTCGCCGGCGCCACCGGCACCGGCAAGACGGTCACCCTTCAGATCCTGGCCCAGGCCTTCTCCGATCACGGGGTGCCGGTCTTCGCCGCCGACGTGAAGGGCGACCTCTCCGGCATCTGCATGCCGGGCAGCCCGAACGAGAAGATGCTGGCGCGGGCCGCCGGCATGGGCCTGGAGCTGCGGCCCGACGCGCCGCCGGCGGTGTTCTGGGACCTCTACGGGGAAAAGGGCCATCCGGTGCGGACCACCATCTCCGAGATGGGGCCGGTGCTGCTGTCGCGATTGCTGGAGCTCAACGAGGTGCAGGAAGGCGTGCTCAACATCGTCTTCAAGATGGCCGACGACGAAGGTCTTCTTCTCCTCGACCTCAAGGACCTGCAGGCGGCGCTGAAATACGTCGCGGACAACGAGAAGGACATCGACGCCCGCTACGGCAACGTCTCGGCCGCCACGGTCGGGACCATCCAGCGCGGCCTGCTGCAGCTGGAGACGGCCGGGGCCGAGAACCTGTTCGGCGAGCCGGGCCTCAACCTCACCGACCTGATGCGCGTCGACGGCTCTGGCCGGGGGGTGGTCTCCATCCTCGCCGCCGACCGCCTGATCCAGAGCCCGCGCCTCTACGCCACCTTCCTGCTCTGGCTGCTGTCGGAGCTGTTCGAGGACCTGCCCGAGGTCGGCGATCCCGAAAAGCCACGCCTGGTCTTCTTCTTCGATGAGGCCCACCTGCTGTTCCGGGACGCCCCGAGGGCCCTGATGGAGAAGGTCGAGCAGGTGGTCCGCCTGATCCGCTCCAAGGGCGTCGGCATCTGGTTCGTGACCCAGAACCCGGCCGACATTCCGGAGACCGTGCTGGCCCAGCTCGGCAACCGCTTCCAGCACGCCCTGCGCGCCTACACGCCTGCGGAGCAGAAGGGCCTCCGCGCCGCCGCCCAGAGCTTCCGCCCCAACCCCGCCTTCGACACCGCCGAGGCGATCCAGGCGCTGGGGGTCGGCGAGGCCCTGGTCAGCGTCCTGGACGAGAAGGGCGCCCCGACGGTCACCGCCCGCACCCTGATCCGCCCGCCCGCCTCGCGGCTGGGACCCGCGACGCCGGAGGAGCGCGCCGCGGTCCAGTCCCGCAGCCCGGTGAGGGGCCTCTACGACACTTCGCTGGACCGCGAGTCCGCCTTCGAACGGCTCAACCAGCGCATCGCCGAGACCGCGCGCAAGGCCGAACTCGACGCCGCCGAGGCCGACATCGCCAAGCGACGGGAGGCCCAGGACAGGGAATGGGCCAGGGAGCAGGCCCGCCGCGACCGCGAGATGTCGCGGCCCGCCCCGAGGGGCCGCGCCTCGAGCCGCATGGGCATGGGCGAGACCGTTCTGAAGTCGGTGGTCCGCACCGTGGTGCCGCAGCTGACCCGCGTCCTGCTGCGCGGTGTGCTCGGCGGGCTTCGCCGTTGACCGGACCGCAGCCCGGTCGAAGCGCGCAATGAAAAATGGGCCGCCCGGAGGATTCCGGACGGCCCAGATTTCAGCGATGCGGCGAAGCTACTCCGCCGCGGCGGCGGTCGAGTAGCCGAGGACCGCCTTGGTCTCGAGGAACTCACCGAAGGCGTGGTCGCCCCATTCGCGGCCGTTGCCGCTCATCTTGTAGCCGCCGAAGGGGGCCATCATGTCGGGGGCGGCCCCGTTGATGTTGACCTGGCCGGCGCGCAGCTTGGAGGCCACCGCCTTGATCTTCTCCGGGTCGGTCCCGGAGACGTAGGCCGCCAGGCCGTACTCGGTGTCGTTGCCGACCCTCACCGCCTCGTCGACCGACTCGTAGCCGAGGATCGACACTACCGGCCCGAAGATCTCCTCCTTGGCGATGGTCATGTCGTTGGTGACGTTGGCGAACACGGTGGGCTTCACATAGTAGCCCTTGTCCAGGCCCTCCGGGCGGCCGACGCCGCCGGCGACCAGGGTCGCGCCCTCGTCGATGCCCTTCTGGATCAGGCCCTGAATCTTGTTCCACTGGACCTCGGAGACCACGGGGCCAAGCTTGGCGTTGCCGGCCGGATCACCGACCGTGTGGGCCTCGGCGGTGGCGCGGGCGATGGCGATGACCTCGTCCATCTTCTTCTGCGGGACCAGCATCCGAGTCGGGGCGTTGCAGCTCTGGCCCGAGTTCATCATCACGCTGGCCACGCCGCCGGCCACGGCCTTGGCGAAGTCGGCGTCCTCCAGGATGATGTTCGGCGACTTGCCGCCCAGCTCCTGGTGCACCCGCTTGACGGTCGGGGCGGCGTTCTTGGCCACCTCGATGCCGGCCCGGGTCGAGCCGGTGAAGCTGACCATGTCGACGCCCGGATGGCTGGAGATCGCCGCGCCAACCGTGGGGCCATCGCCGTTGACCATGTTGAACACGCCCGCCGGGACGCCGGCCGCGTGCAGGATCTCGGTCCAGATGTAGCCGCTGAACGGGGCCACTTCCGAGGGCTTCAGCACCATGGTGCAGCCGGTGGCCAGGGCCGGGGCGACCTTGCAGGCGATCTGGTTGACCGGCCAGTTCCAGGGGGTGATGAAGCCGCAGACGCCGATCGGTTCCTTGACCAGCCGGGTCGTGCCGCGGTCTTCCTCGAACTTGTAGTCCTTCAGCACGGCCACCGCCGTCTGCAGGTGACCGACGCCCATCGCCGCCTGGGCCCGCTGGGCCAGCCAGGACGGGGCGCCCATCTCCTCGGTGATGGCCTTGGCCATGTCCTCGTAGCGCTTCTGGTACTCGACGATGATCCGCTCGAGCAGCTCGATCCGCTGTTCGCGGGTGGTCTGGCTGTAGGTCTCGAAGGCCTTCTGGGCGGCCTTCACGGCGGCGTCCACGTCGGCTTCCGAGCCCATCGAGATGCGGCCGGCGACCTCTTCGTTGGCCGGGTTGATCACATCGAGGGTCTTGGGGCTCACCGGATCCACCCACTGGCCGTCGATGTAGAATTTCAGATAGTCGCGCATGGCTCGCTCCCTGGCCGAGGTCGGGACCGCTGGCGGGCCCGTTCAAACATCAGTTTAGTTATCGCGGTTCAGGTGGGGAAGGGGCCGTATGCGATCTAGCTAAACCGTGTTCGCGACCTTACCTGCGAACCTCAGCCGTGGGGACGAGCGTTTGCAGCCGATCATCGAGATAACCGACCTGTCGAAGCGCTATGCGACGGGCCATGCCGCGCTAAGCGACGTCAATCTGGAGATTCGCCAGGGCGAGATCTTCGCCCTGCTGGGACCCAACGGGGCGGGCAAGACCACCCTGATCAGCATCATCTGCGGCATCGTCAACGCCACCGAGGGGCGGGTGATCGCCGACGGCCACGACATAGCGCGGGACTACCGCGCCGCCCGCGGCAAGATCGGCCTGGTGCCCCAGGAGCTGACCACCGACGCCTTCGAGACGGTGTGGGACACGGTCAAGTTCAGCCGCGGCCTGTTCGGCAAGGCCCCCAACAACGCCCATCTGGAGAAGATCCTCCGCGACCTCAGCCTCTGGGACAAGAAGGGCGAGAAGATCATGACCCTCTCTGGGGGCATGAAGCGGCGGGTCATGATCGCCAAGGCCCTGAGCCACGAACCGCGCATCCTGTTCCTCGACGAGCCGACCGCGGGGGTCGACGTCGAGCTGCGCCGCGACATGTGGGAGATGGTCCGCAAGCTGCGAGAGACCGGGGTCACCATCATCCTGACCACCCATTACATCGAGGAGGCCGAGGAGATGGCCGACCGGATCGGGGTGATCAGCAAGGGCCGCCTCGTCCTGGTCGAGGAGAAGACCCAGCTGATGCGCAAGCTCGGCAAGAAGCAGCTGACCCTGCATCTGCAGGCGCCGCTCTCGGCCCTCCCCGCCGAGCTGGCGGGCGAGCCGTTGGAACTCAGCGAGGATGGCCAGGACCTGATCTACACCTTCGACGCCCAGGCGGACGAGACGGGCATCGCCGCCCTGATCCGCCGGCTGAACGGCCTCGGCATCGACTTCAAGGACCTGCACACCCACCAGTCGAGCCTGGAGGAGATCTTCGTCTCCCTCGTCCGCGGCGACCAGGAGAGCGCACAATGAACCTCCACGCCATCCGCGCCATCTACATGTTCGAGATGCATCGGACCTTCCGGACCCTGATGCAGTCGATCGCCTCGCCCGTCCTGTCGACCAGCCTCTATTTCGTGGTGTTCGGCAGCGCCATCGGCGGGCGCATGGGTGAGATCGACGGCGTGCCCTACGGCGCCTTCATCATCCCGGGCCTGCTGATGCTCAGCCTGCTGACCGAGAGCATCTCCAACGCCAGCTTCGGCATCTACATGCCCAAGTGGAGCGGGACGATCTACGAGGTGCTCTCGGCGCCGATCAGCTGGATCGAGGTGGTTTGCGGCTATGTCGGGGCGGCGGCCAGCAAGTCGATCATGCTGGGGATCATCATCCTGATCACCGCCCGGCTGTTCGTGCCCTACGAGATCGAGCACCCCCTGCTGATGGCCGGCTTCCTGGTGCTCACCGCGGTGACCTTCAGCCTGTTCGGCTTCGTCATCGGGGTCTGGGCCGATGGCTTCGAGAAGCTGCAGATCATCCCCATGCTGGTGGTCACCCCGCTGACCTTCCTGGGCGGCAGCTTTTACTCGATCAGCATGCTGCCGGAGGTCTGGCAGAAGATCACCCTGTTCAACCCGGTGGTCTACCTGGTCAGCGGCTTCCGCTGGAGCTTCTACGGGGTCTCCGACGTCGGGGTCGGGGTCAGCATCGGGGCGACATTGGGATTCATGGCGGTCTGCCTGGCGGCCATCTGGTGGATCTTCCGGACGGGGTATCGACTGCGGGCTTGACCTTGTCTGTCGGGTATCCGCTTTCACGCGGGGCAATGTGCCGATAGGCTCCGCCGCACATCCCTTGCCGAGAGCGTCCCGCTGTCCATTCCGCCCCCCGACGCCCGTCTGGAAGCCGTGCTGGAGTCGATCTCCGACGCCTTCTACGCGCTCAGCCCGGACTGGAAGTACGTCATCTTCAACGGCGCCGCGGAGGCCTATTTCGGGGTCTCCCGCAAGGACGTGCTGGGTAAGGACATGTGGGAGGTGTTCCCGCAGGGGATCGGCACGCCGTTCGAGAAGGTCTGCCGCCGGGCCATGGACCAGCGCAAGAAGGCCTCGTTCGAGAGCCCCTCGCGCTGGCGGCCCGACCGGACGGTGGAAATCCGTGTCACCCCGATGACCGACGGCGGCATCGGGGTCTCGCTGCACGACATCACCGAGCGCAAGCGGGCGGAGGAGGCGCGCGAGCTCCTGGCCCGCGAGGTCGACCACCGGAGCCGCAACGCCCTGTCGGTGGTCCAGGCCATCGTGCGGCTGACCGACGCGCCGGACCTGGAGAGCTACAAGGAGGCGGTGTTCGGCCGGGTGGCGGCCTTGGCGCGGGCCCAGGGGGCGCTGGCCGACCGCCGCTGGGAGGGGGCGCCGCTCGACACCCTGGTGGGAGAGTCGATGAGCGTGTTGACCACCCCGGATCGCTACAGCCTGGACGGGCCGCCGGCGCATCTGCGGCCGCAGCACACCCAGCCGATCAGCATGCTGATCCATGAGCTCGCCACCAACGCCAGCAAGTACGGCGCCCTGTCGACCCAGCACGGCCGGGTGGCCATCGCCTGGACGGCCGACGAGGACGGGGCCCTGACCCTCGACTGGGCGGAAAGCGGCGGGCCGACGGTCAGCGGTCCCGGGCAGGCGGGCTTCGGCTCGCGGCTGATGACCCAGCTGGCGCGGCAGATGGCGGCGACCCTGACTCAGGATTGGGCGGCAGACGGGCTGAAGGTCCGGCTGGCGATCCCGGCCGCGCAGCCTCACGATTGAGGGCTGCCGGGGCGAGCACCGCCCGCTCGCGCGGCAGGCCGTGGCCGGTGTCCGGCGCCTCGCCGGCCGCCGGGCGATCGTCGAGCATCCGAGCCTGCTTCCAGCGGCCGAGGCGGTAGTAGAGGACCGACAGCATCAGGGCGACCGCCGAGCCGAAGGCGAAGCTCCACCAGATGGCGTCCTGCCCCCAGGCCGGCTCCAGCAGGTAGGCGAAGGGGATGCGCACCAGGATGATGGACAGGCTGAGGATCACCAGGGGCGGCCAGACGTCGCCGGTGGCCCGCACGGTGGCGAACAGCACGATGGTCACGCCGAAGGGGATGAAGGTCCAGACCACCAGCTGGTTGATGTGGATGGCGATGGCCACGGCGGCGGGGTCGGACGGCAGGAACAGGCTCATCGCCGGGCCGGCCACCGCATAGAGCACCGCCACCATGATCCCGGTCAGGAGGATGTTGAAGCCGATCCCGACCCGGGTGATCCGCGCCACCCGGTCCCAGCGACCGGCCCCGACGTTCTGGGCGGCCATCGAGGAGACCGCCGCCCCGATCGACATGGCCGGCATCTGCACATAGGTCCAGAGCTGGGCGGCCACCCCGTAGGCGGCGGCGGTGCGCGAGCCGAAGCTGTTGACCAGGCTCATGACGATCAGGGCCGAGGCCGAGATGACGATCATCTGCAGCCCCATCGGCAGGCCCTTGATGGTCAGGGTGCGCAGCAGGGCGGGATCGGGCTTCAGGTAGGCGAGGTTCGCGCCGACCAGCCGCAGCGGGTGCTTCCGGGCGTAGAGGAACACCAGCAGGGCCGCCAGGCTGATCGCCTGGGAGACCAGGGTGGCCATGGCCGCCCCGGCGATCCCCATCTCGGGGAAGGGCCCCAGGCCCAGGATCAGCACCGGATTGATGGCGAGGTCCAGGCCGGCGGAGAGGCCCATGAACAGGAAGGGCGTGCGGGAATCCCCGGCGCCCCGCAGCAGCATCATCGCCAGGGTGGCGAAGTTCATCAGCGGCAGGGCCAGGAAGATGACCCTCAGATAGGCCCGGGCCAGCGGCAGGGCGTCATGGGGCGTGCCGACCAGGGTGAGGATGGCGTCGGCGCCCAGCCAGCCGCCGGTGGTGAACACCACCGAGATGATCAGGAAGAAGGCGACGCTGGAGCCGACGACCCGGCGGGCCAGGTCCTCGTCGCCCCGGCCGAACGCCTGGCCGACCAGGATGGTCGCCGCCATCCCGACGCCGAAGATCATCCCCAGCAGCAGGAACAGCACCAGGTTGGCGTTGGAGGTGGCGGCCAGGGCCGCCTCCCCCAGGAAGCGCCCGACCCAGACGGCGTTGATCGAGGCGCTCAGCGACTGCAGTACGCTGGAGCCCAGCACCGGCAGGGCGAACACCGCCAGGGTCCGCGCGATGGGCCCCTCGGTCAGGTCGCCGGGGCGGTGGGGAGGAGGAGCCATGCCTCCCCAATACGCCTCAGAGGGTCCAAGTTCCTACCCCCGGGCCGGGTCGCCCTTGACCGGGACGCGCTTGGCCAGGATCAGGTCGGTGGCGTCGAGCCGCCCGAGGCCCGAACGGCTGATCTCCAGATGCACATGATCGGTGATGCCCGGATAGTGGGACTGCAGGCTGACCACCGTGCCGATGCTCTCGCCCAGCCGCAGCGCCTGGCCGACGGTCACGGTCGGGTCGACATAGAAGGCGCGCGCCACATAGCCGATGGCCGGGTTGGTGATTTCCACGAACCGCAGGGAATCGTCGCCCGCGTAGGCGTAGCCGATCTTGGTCACGAAGCCGCTGATCGGGGCCAGCGCCGCCTGGCCGGCGGCGGCGGCATAGTCGACTCCCTCATGCTGGCGCGAACCGCGCGAGGCGCCAAAGGCGCCGCCGCCGAAATCATCGTGCGTCCGCGGCGCCTTGCCGGTCGGATTGGCGAAGTCGGCCGCGCCGTCACCGTCAACGTCCAGCCCCTGCCAGACGATCTTCATCGCCGGCCTGTGGACGATCGCGGGCGTCTTCTTCATCAGCCGCTGGACCGGGGCCAGCACGCCGGCGTCCTCGCGGCTCAGAGCCGTGGGGCCGCCCGCCAGGGCGAGGGCCGCCACCGGGCTGAAAACGAGCACGAGGCCGACCGCCTGGGCCAGCGCCGAGCGCCAACCCTTGGAAACGTTACGCTGCAATGTGGATCCAGTTCTCTGGGGAGCAGGAGGATGATGCGAGCGCCGTTTTATCCTCAGAATGAGGCGCCCGGCGGGCCACAATGTTGCGACCTAACGCCGCTTTTCGAAGAAAATCAGGGAGTTACGTGCGGCCAGGTGTCGCGGATGACCGTTGCGCCTTCGACCTGATCGGTCGCGTGGAACACCCTGGCGGCGGAATGGTGACGAAGGCGGAGGGTCCGGACACCGTCCCAGCGCATCTCTACATCGGGCCCACCCCAGTCGGCGACCGGTGCGGCGCCTTCGTTGTCATCGACAACCAGGGCGTTGCCGAACAGAGGGTTAAGGACGGCGCGTGCCGGTAGGACGGAGACTTGGCTGCTGAAGCCTGTCGTGGCGCCGCAGTTCCGCTCGAACAGAACGGCGTCAAGCCGGCCGTCCGGCGAGGATAGGCGTCGGAGCTCGGTGTTGGCGCACAAGTCCGCCGACCCGCAGCCAGCGACAAGGCTCAGCCAAACAAGCCACAGGTATCGCATCGGCCGCCTCGCTGCTGAACCGCCAGCGTACGACTGAGCGGCGGACTGGCGCACGATGAAGCGGCGCCAATTCCGACTATCTTTGATGCAGCATCGCCAGCCCGGCCACCGGGCTCCGCGCCTTCAGCACATAGCCCGCGCGGATCGAGCCGATGTAGAGGTCCTTCAGGTCCTCCCCGCCCCAGGTGACGTTGGTCGGGTGGTTGATCAGGGCGCCGGCGTGGTCGTGGCAGACGGTCTCCACCGCGCCCGAGGGGGTGATGGCCACCACCTTGTTGGCGGCCGGCAGGCAGACCCAGAGGTTGCCCTCGACATCCATGCCCACCCCGTCGGTGTAGCCCAGGTCGTCGTCGTGGCGCTCGGCGGCGGCCGCGGCGGCGACCTCGCCGGCGGCGACCAGCCGGCCGAGTTGGGGCCCGTACCGCTCGCCCTCGCCCAGCCAGCCGCCGGGCAGCACCGGGAAGCGGAGCACGTCCGCCCCGCTGGTCTGGGCGCAGTAGAGGAAGCCGTCGTCGGCGCTCAGGGCCAGGCCGTTGGGGAATTTCAGCCCCTCGGCGACCACGCTGGACGATCCGTCCGGGCGCAGCACGAACAGGAAGCCGTCGGTGCGGCCATCGAGCGCCTGGGGCCAGGTCTCCGCGTGGGTGGAGTTGGCGCACCAGATGTTGCCGGCCCGGTCGACCACCGGATAGTTGGCGCTGGTCAGCCGGCGGCCTTCGACCTCGGTGAGCAGGGTCTCGTGCAGGCCGCTGACCGGGTCGAACCGCTGCAACGGGCCGTCCTCGCGGTCGTAGATGCCGAAGTTGGCGATCAGGATGCGGCCCTGGGCGTCCATGTTGATTCCGTTCGGGGCGCCGCCCTTGGGACCCAGGCGGGTAAAGCCGCCGTCGGGATGGATCTGGGCCACCGCGCACTGGTGGTCGGAGGCGTAGACGCGGCCGTCCTTCGACACCACGACGTCCTCGGGGCGGTCGATGCCCTCGGCGATCCGGGAAAAGGCGGCGGTCGCGATCCAGGCCATGGCGGCTCTCCCTGATGTACGCCTCTCAGCGGGCGGTCGGCCGACTATTCCCGCTCGCGCGGCGGTTCACCAGTGGTCTTCGAGCGTGCGGCCCCGGAAGGCTTCCTCGATCCGCCGCCGGTGGCCGGGCCGGATGCCCTCCGGCAGCGCATCGACCGCGAACCAGCCGACCTGGGCCACCTCTCCCCGGCTCGTCGCCGGACAGGGCTCCCAGTCGGGGCAGAGATAGGTCAGCACATGGTCGTTCGGGTGATGGCGGTGATTGGAGTGGAGCGACAGCAGCCTGGGCGGGCCGGCCAGCCGCACCCCGGCCTCCTCGACCAGCTCGCGGCGCAGGGCCTCGACGGCCGTCTCGCCCTTTTCGACCCCGCCGCCCGGCAGGTACCAGCCGTGGACATAGGTGTGCTCGACCAGCAGCACCCGGCCTTCCGCGTCGGTCACGATGCCCCGCACCCCCAGGGTGAGGCCGCGCGCCAGCTTGAACCAGGCATAGACCAGCGGGCGGGTGAAGGGCTCGATCGTGCGGCGCCAGGACATCGGCGGAGGGTGGCCCGGCCAGCGGACCGGCGCAATCGCTTGCGGGACAGGCCGGCCGGGGCTAACACCCGCCCAACCATCGGAGAGCTCCCATGTTCGCCCTCGGCGCCATCGCCCTGTTCATCATCGTCCTCGCCGGCCTGAACCTCTACGAATTCGGCCGGATCGACTGACGCGCGCCTTGCCCATGCGGGGCGTGGCCCTGGTCACCGGGTCGGCCCGGCGCATCGGCCGGGCCCTGGCGCTCGCCGCCGCCGAGGCCGGCTACGACCTCGCCCTGCACCACCGCGCCGCGGCCGAGGACGCCGAGTCGCTGGCTCTCGAGTGCGCCGCGCGCGGCGCCAATTCCCTGATCCTGCCGGGCGACCTGACCGATCCCGGCGCGCCGCAGGCGCTCATCGAGGCGGCCGCCCGGCTCGGCCCCCTCACCCTGCTGGTCAACAATGCGTCCCTGTTCGAGGACGACAGCGCCCGCACCGCGACCGTGGACAGCCTCTCGGCCCACCTTGCCGCCAACCTGACGGCCCCGGTGCTGCTCGCCCAGGCCTTCGCCGCCAGAGCCCCGGCGGGGAGCCTGATCGTCAACATCCTCGACCAGCGGGTGCTGCGGCCAAACCCGCAGTTCTTCAGCTACAGCCTCAGCAAGGCGGCCCTCTGGCATGCCACGCGGACGATGGCCCAGGCCTTCGCCCCGCAGATCCGGGTCAACGGCATCGGCCCCGGGCCGACCCTGGCTTCCGTCCACCAGGCGCCCGGCGAGTTCGAGCGCGAGGCGGCCGGCACTCCGCTGGCCCGGCCCGTCGACCCGGAGGAGATCGCCGCCGCCCTGCGGTATCTGATTGACGCGCCCTCGGTGACCGGCCAGATGATCGCCGTGGACGCTGGCCAGCACCTGGGCTGGCGAACCCCCGACATCCTCGAGTAGAGGGGCCTTCATGGCCGTGACGCCTGCCAGCCTTCCCCAAGACGTTTCGCTGAATGGCCCTTCGCTGAGCGGCAAGGTCGTGGTCAGCAAGATCTTCGTGCACGGCATCCGGCTGGAGGCGGAGGTCGGGGTCTATCCCTCCGAGCGGGGCCGCACCCAGCCGCTGATCGTCGATGTCGAGCTCGACGTCGCCTGGGCCGGGGCCGACCGGCTGGCCGACACGGTCAACTACGAGACGGTCGTCGCCGCGGCCCGGGCCGTGGCGGCCGAGGGCCATATCGAACTGGTCGAGATCTTCGCCGAGCACCTGGCGGGCCGTTGCCTGGACGACCCCCGCGTCACCCGCGCCCGCGTCCGTGTCGAGAAGCCCGAGGCCCTGGCGCCGCACGCCGCCGGCGCCGGGGTCGAGATCACCGTGGTGCGCGGCTGAGCGGGCCCCAAGCCACAGGAATGGTCCATTCGGCCAGGCTGGGGCCCCTGCAGGCCCCCACCGTCTGGCGGCTGGAAGACGGGACCCTCATCGAGGAGCGCGGCACCCGCGCCCGCCGCATCGAGCTCGCCACTGTCCGGCGGCTGCACCTGACCCCAGCCAAAGGCCGCCTCACCGCCGGGGCGATCCTCGGCCTGCCGCGCGGGCAGCTGGGGATCTATTCCGGCCAGGCCCTGTCGTTGCGCCCCAGCCCGGCCCCCGCGAGCTACGCCCCCTTCATCGCCGCACTGGCGCGCGAGGTCGCCCGCGCCAACCCGGCCGCCCGCTTCACCGTGCCCGCCGTGGCCACCCAGGGGACGGTGGTCGGGGCCGTGGCGCTGCTCGGCGGCGGGGCCCTCGCCATCGGCGGGTTCGCCGCCGCGGCCGGCCAGGTGGACATCGGCCTGACCCTGGGCGCCCACATGGCCTTCGTCGCCATCCTGGCCCTCGCCCTGCTGCCCTGGCTCGACCGCCAGGCCGGCCAGTTTGATCCGCGGGCCATCCCGCCGGGGCTGCTCGGCGGCTAACGGCGTTTTCATTTGCGGAACGGCGCCCGACACCCAACATTCCTGCCATGCGCCATTCCGGCGCCGGAGCGAAGAGAACCAAGATGACCGACAGCGTCACCGTCGCGCGCCCGCACGAAGATCGGGTCATGCCGGCCGTGATCTACGGCCTGTATCTGTTCGGCGCGTTCAGCGTCCTGCTCACCGTCTTCATCGGACTGATCATCGCCTACGCCCAGCGCGGCTCGGCGGGCGAGCGGATGGAGACCCACTACACCTTCCTGATCCGCACCTTCTGGCTGTCGATCTGGTGGTTCGCCATCGGCCTGGCGCTGATTTTCTTCGGCATCCCGCTGCTGATCATGCTGATTGGCCTGCCGATGATCATCGTCGGAGGCGTGATCCTCAGCGTGGTTGGCGTCTGGTTCATCGTCCGCTGCGGCGTCGGCCTCTACTACCTGAGCCAGGACCAGGCCTACCCGCGGCCCATGAGCTGGCTGTTTTAGAGGCAGTCCGGCCGCCCGGCGCCCGCCGGGCGGTCTTGCGGCCCGCCCAGGTTCCCCCGGCGGTTGAGGGGTTTTGACGCAGGCGGTTCGGCGCCGTCCGGATCGCTCCGTCGGGACCCCTTGGCGGGGAATGGGGAGCGGATTGCCATGGCCGCACGGCTGATCGGACTGGTGCTGGGCCTGCTGATCGCGGCCGCCGGCTGGATCATCGTCCGACCGCTGGGCGAGGTTGGGCCGGCCCTGCCGGTGGTCGACCTTGCGCAGTTCGAGGGCCTGAGGGCCCTGATCGGCTGGGGCGCCCTGGCGTTCGGCGGGCTGGCCGTGGTGGTCAACCTGTGGCCGGGCCGACCCAGGCCGCGCCGCCGCGCCGCGCCCGCCGGGGCCGTCGCCCCGATCACCTTCGCCGACGATCCGCACACGCCGGAGCCGGTGATGAACGCCGCCCCGGAGCGCCCGCTGACCCTTGAGCCGGTCACTCAGCCCCCGGCCAAGCCGCCGCTCGCCGAGGGTCCGCCGCAGGAGACCTTCGGCCAGCTTCGCGCGCTGCTGCGCGAGAAGGTCCGCCAGGAAGCCTGGCCCGAGGCCGCCGCCATCCTGCAGCGCCTGCCCAGGCTCGCCCTAACCCACCGCGACCGGATGGCCGCAGCCCAGGACCTCGGCGACTTCTGCCGCGGCCAAGGGCGCGCGGACGACGCCTCGGAGGCCTACGGGAGGGCGTTGTCCTATGCCCGGCTGCAGCACGAGATCGAGCCGGCCGACCCGGTCTGCACGGCCGAACTGGCCGCCGCCCTGGTCAATGTCGGCGACATGGCCGGGGACGAGGGCCGGCTCGACGCGGCGCTCGGCGCCTATGAGGAGGCGGTGTCCCTGCGCCGCCGGCTGATCGCCGACCACGGCGCCCGCCGCTCCGACCGCCGGGCCCTCAGCGTCGCCCTCGAACGCCTTGCCGACGCCCGCGAGGACCGCGGCCACCGCGTCCGGGCGCTGGACCTCTACCGCGAGAGCGCCGAACTGGCCGGCGCCCTCGCGGCCGAGGACCCGCAACGTTACGGCGCGGATCTGCAGGGAACGCGGACGCGGCTCAGCGAACTCGAGGCGCGGCTGGCGCTTTAGGCCGCAGTCCAAAATCCGTCATCCCGGCCTTGCGCCCGGGGCCCATTCATCCGTCGCAGTTGCCCTTGAAGTCCTAGCGACGCCCCAACGGCTCTTGCGAGCTTAGCGATGGGTCCGGGGACAAGCCCCGGGATGACGGCAGAGGGGGAAGATCAGGAGGGTACGTGACCCTCCTGAGCGCTACGCCGCCGCTGTCGCCAGCGCCTGGCCGCGCACCAGACGGGCGTAGTCGTCCATCAGGGTCAGCGAGATCGTCCCCGGCGTGAACCTGAACTCGCCCACCTCGGCGACCGGCGTCACTTCCGCGGCGGTGCCGGTGATGAACAGCTCGCTGAACGTGCCCAGCTCCTCGAACGGGATGTGCCGCTCGACGATCTGGTAGCCGCGCTGGCGGGCCAGCTTGATCACCGCGCGACGGGTGATGCCGTCCAGGAAGCAGTCGGGCGTCGGAGTATGGATCACCCCGTCGCGCACCAGGAACACATTGGCCCCGGTCGCCTCGGCGATATAGCCGCGGTAGTCCTGCATCAGGGCGTCGGCATAGCCGTCGCGCTCGGCGGCGTGCTTGGAGATGGTGCAGATCATGTAGAGGCCGGCCGCCTTGGCGTCGGTGGGGGCGGTCTTCGGGTCCGGCCGCCGGTAGAGGGCGTGGGCCAGGCGGATGCCCTTCTTCTTCTCCTCGGGATCGAAATAGCTCGGCCAGTCCCAGACCGCGATGGCCACGTGGACTTTTGTCTGCTGGGCCGAGACCCCGATCATCTCGCTGCCGCGCCAGGCGATCGGCCGCACGTAGCAGTCGGTCAGGCCGTTGCGGGCGCAGGTTTCCTTGCAGGCGGCGTCGATCTCGGCCACCGTGTAGGGGATTTTGAAATCCAGGATCTCGGCCGACTTGAACAGCCGCTCGGTATGGGCCGTGAGCTCGAAAATCTCCCCGCCATACATGCGCTCGCCCTCGAAGACGGCGGAGGCGTAGTGCAGCCCATGGGTCAGTACGTGCACCTTCGCGTCGCGCCACGGAACAAATTGCCCGTCAAACCAAATGACGCCGTCACGATCGTCGAAGGGAACCAGGGACATAGGGTCGATTTCTCCTGCTCAGAACAGCTTTATCCCAGACCTTGCCCAGGGGTCCAAGGAAAAGCGCCGGGCGTCATAGCATGAATTCGCCCGCCGATCCCCGGCTGATCCTCAGCGAATCGGAGCTGGACCTGGGGCTGGAGCTTGTCCTGCTCGCCGAGACCGGGGTCTGGACGGCCGTCGACGCGGCGCTGGAGGGCGAGGCCAAGGGGCTCGGCCGCAGCCATTGGCGGGCCGCCTTCCTGATCCGCCGACGGCCGGGGATGGGGGTCAAGGAGCTGGCCCGGTTGACCGGCCTGACCAAGCAGGCGGCCAGCCGCACCCTGGCCGACCTGGAGAGCCTGGGCCTCGCCGAAAAGACTCCCGGCGAGCTCGATACGAGACGCCGTCCCGCCCGGCTGACCGAGGCGGGGCTGGCCTTCGAGGGCCGCGTGGCCGAGCGGCTGCGGGGCCTGGTCGCCCGGGCCTATCGCGACGGGGGTCTTGACGGCGTGGGCGCGGCGCGGCGCATTCTCGCCTCCCTGGCGGGTTCCCGCCTGACCCGTGCGCGCTAGGCGGCCGTGTATGCGGTTCCGCACCAAGCGCGCCCGGTGCTTTAAGGCTAGCATTGTGGCTGAGCCGCAATGCCGGCGGCGGGAGGGATCATGAGCGAGAGACATCTGCTGGTCGTGGATGACGACGACCGCATCCGCGACCTGCTGAAGCAGTTCCTCAACCGGGGCGGCTTTCGGGTGACCACCGCGTCCAACGCCGAGGCCGCCGAGCGGCTGCTGGCCACCCTCGACTTCGACCTGGTCATCCTCGACGTGATGATGCCAGGCGAGGACGGCATGAGCTTCGCCCGGCGGCTTCGGGCCACGGCCGGGCCCACGGCCAAGGCGCCGATCCTGATGCTGACGGCCCGCGGCGAGACCGCCGACCGCATCGAGGGGCTCAGCGCCGGGGTGGATGACTACCTGGCCAAGCCCTTCGAACCGCAGGAGCTGATGCTGCGCATCGAGGCCATCCTGCGCCGGGCCGGTCCCCGGGCCAGCGGCGAGACCCCCCTGTCGCTGGGCCGCTGCCGGTTCGACCCGGTGCGGGGGGAACTGACCCGCGACGGGACCCCCGTGCGCCTGACCGAGGCCGAGATCGACCTCCTCCGCACCCTGGCCAAGGCGCCGCACGCCCCGATCGACCGCTACGCCCTGGCCCGCGACGACGCGGACGCCGCCGGCCGGGCGGTCGACGTCCAGGTCACCCGCCTGCGCCGCAAGATCGAGGACGATCCCAAGACGCCCCGCTACCTGCAGACCGTGCGCGGCGTCGGCTACCTGCTGGCCCCGGACTGATGAAGGTCCGGGCGCTCCGCATCTTCGTTCCGCGGGCCATCAAGCGCTGGCTGCCGCAGTCGCTGTTCGCCCGCACCCTGCTGATCATCGTGCTGCCGGTGGCGATCATGCAGGGGCTGATCACCTGGATCTTCTTCGACCTGCACTGGCAGGCGGTGTCCTCGGGACTGACCGACAGCCTGGCCGGCGACGTCGCCTGGATCACCGAGACCTACGAGGCCGCCCCCGCCGACCTGCCGCGGCTGGCGGCCCGGGCCGAGCGGACCCTCTCGCTATCGGTGGCCTTCCGCCCGGGCGAGACCCTGCACGCCAACCGCAAGGGCGCCTATTTCGCGCCGGAGGACCGGGCCCTCGAGGCGGCCCTTGACCGCCGCCTCGACCGGCCGTTCTGGTTCAACAACCGCAGCTACAACAGCTGGGTCGGGATCGAGGTCCCCGTCCAGGGCGGGGTGCTGCGCATCTACGCGCCCCGCGAACGGGCCTTCGCCGCCTCGGGCTGGATCTTCATCATCTGGATGGGCGGGGCGACCCTGCTGCTGACCGCCATCGCCATCCTGTTCATCCGCAACCAGGTGCGGGCCATCGAGAGGCTCGCCGAGGCCGCGGAGGCGTTCGGGAAGGGCGTCGAGGGGCCGGAGCCCTTCAAGCCCTATGGCGCCCGCGAGGTGCGCCAAGCGGCCCAGGCCTTCCTGTCGATGAAGGCCCGGATCCAGCGCCACCTGGAACAGCGGACCGTACTGCTGGCCTCGGTCAGCCACGACCTGCGTACTCCCCTGACGCGGCTGAAGCTGGAGATGGCGCTCGCTGAACCGACCAGCCAGACCGAGGCCATCAAGCGCGACCTCTCCGAGATGGAGCATATGATCGACGAATACCTCGACTTCGCCCGCGGCGAGGGCGCCGAGGCCGTCGAGCCCTCAGACCTTTCCGTGCTGCTGCGCCAGGTCTGCGAGGACGCGAGGCGCTCGGGGGCGGAGGTATCGCTTGATCTGCCCGAGGGCCTCACCGCCCAGGTCCGGGCCAACGCCCTGAAGCGGGCGATCGACAACCTGGTCTCCAACGCCGCCAGCCACGGCAGGACCGTCCGCGTGGGCGCCGGTCCGACGCCCGCCGGCAGCCTGGAGATCACCGTCGAGGACGACGGCCCCGGCATCCCGGAGGACCGCTACGAGGAAGCGTTCAAGCCGTTCAGCCGCCTCGACGAGTCGCGCAATCAGAACCGCAAGGGGGTGGGGCTCGGCCTGGCCATCGCCCGGGACGTGGCGAGGAGCCACGGCGGCGAGGTGTTCCTGGGACGGTCGACGCTCGGCGGCCTGAAGGCCACGATCAGGTTGCCGGGGTAAGGGCCCCTACTCCGGCCAGAGCTCCGTCACGCCGCCCTTGCGGTTGAGCATGTGGGTCGCCCGTTTGATCACCGTCAGCAGACGCTCGACCCGCGCCTCGCCGTCATAGCTGAGATCCGCCCGCGCCAGGCCCTCGAGCATGAACCGCGCGAGATCGCGGCTGGCCTGGAACCTGGGGCCGGCCCCCGCGTGCAGCATCTTCAGGAAGTGGTCGCCGATCTGCGCCCGGTCGAACTCGGCCCGCGCCGGGGCGATCAGGGCGGCCACGACCGAGTCGGTCCTCGCGGCGGCCTCCAGCTCCATGAAGGCGGTGAAGGCGGGGTGGCGCAACAGCTCCCAGTAGCTGTCGATGGCGTGCTCGGTGACGTCGGCGCCCGGGGGCAGCTCCTCGGCGGCGCGGCGGAACAGCTCGGCCCGTTCGGCCTGCAGGTGCTCGATCACCGCCTCCAGCAGGTCTTCGCGGGTCGGGAAGTGGTAGAGCATCGCTCCACGGGTGATCCCCGCCGCCTCGGCCACGGCGGCGTTGGTGGCGGCCGCGTAGCCGCCGGCGGCGATCACGCGCACCGCCTCGTCGAGAATCCGCGCCCGGGTCCGACGCGACTTAGGCGTGTCCCGGTCCTTACGCTGCACTTCCATGCGGCTGATCTAGGTAACCGGCGTTTATGCCGCAATGCGAAAAGCCGCCGCGGCCCGCGGTTTCACGGCAGTGACACGAAATCAGCCTACCGGCCAGGCAGTTCCACGGCCGTCCGGGGGCGGAAGATGAGCACCGAGAGCGCGGTCCGCCGCTACCGAAGCCTGTTCCTGTCGGACATCCACCTGGGGACGGCCGGCTGCCAGGCCGAGCTGCTCCTCGACTTCATCCGCCATGTGGAGTGCGAGCACCTCTACCTGGTCGGCGACATCGTCGACGGCTGGAAGCTCAAAGGCGGCTGGTTCTGGCCCCAGGCCCACAACGACGTGGTCCAGAAGATCCTGCGCATGGCCCGCAAGGGGACAAACGTGATCTATGTCCCCGGCAACCACGACGAGTTCGCCCGCGACTTCTGCGGCGTGCATTTCGGCGGGGTGGTGGTGGCCCGCGACTGCCTGCACGAGACCGCCGACGGCCGCCGTTTCCTGGTCACCCACGGCGACGAGTTCGACGGCGTGGTGCAGCACGCCCGCTGGCTCGCCTTCCTCGGCGATTGGTCCTATAGAACCCTCCTGATGCTGAACACCCTGCTCAACCGCGCCCGGCGCCGGATGGGTCTGGGCTACTGGAGCCTGTCGGCTTTTCTGAAGGTCAAGGTGAAGAACGCCCTGCAGTTCATCGAGCGGTTCGAGGAGGCCGTCGCCGAGGAGGCCCGCCGGCGCGGCGCCGATGGCGTCATCTGCGGCCACATCCACAAGGCCGAGATGCGGATGATCGGGGACGTCCTCTACATCAACGACGGCGACTGGGTGGAGAGCTGCACCGCCCTGGCCGAAGATTTCGACGGGACCCTGCACATCATCGACTGGGCCAAGGAGCGGTCCTGGTCCATGATCGCGCGGGCGAAGATCGAATCCCTGCCGGAGCCTGCCGCCGCCTGATGCGAATCCTGTTGGCCACCGACGCCTGGGAACCCCAGGTCAATGGGGTCGTCCGCACCCTGACGCGGACGATCGCCGAGCTCGAGGCCATGGGCCACGAGGTCGAGGTGATCAGCCCCGACCAGTTCAAGACCATCCCCCTGCCGACCTATTCGGAGATCCGCCTGGCCATCGGGGCCGACGAGGCGGTGCGGGAGAAGTTCAAGGCCTTCGAGCCGGAAGCCATCCATATCGCCACCGAGGGCACGCTGGGCCTCGCCGCCCGGCGGGTCTGCCTGGAATGGAAGCTGCCGTTCACGACCAGCTACCACACCCGCTTCCCCGAGTACGTCAGCGCCCGGCTGCCGCTGCCGCTGGCGGCGGGCTATGCCTACATGAAGTGGTTCCACAAGCCGTCAGGCCGACTGATGGTGGCCACCCCGACCATGCGCGACGAGCTGGAGGCCCACGGCTTCCGCAACATCTCGCCCTGGTCGCGGGGAGTGGACACTGAACTGTTCCACCCGCGGCTGCGCGAGAAGGACATCTTCAGGGACCTGAAGAAGCCGGTCTTCCTCAACGTCGGCCGGGTGGCGGTGGAGAAGAACATCGAGGCCTTCGCCTGCCTCGACCTGCCGGGCACCAAGGTGGTGGTCGGCGACGGGCCGCAACGCGAGGAACTGGCCGCCAAGTACCCCGAGGTGGTGTTCGCCGGGGCGAAGTTCGGCGAGGAGCTGGCCACCTACTTCGCCTGCGCCGACGTCTTCGTCTTCCCCTCCCTGACCGACACTTTCGGCCTGGTGATCCTCGAGGCCATGGCTACCGGCACGCCTGTGGCGGGGTTTTCCGCCCCAGGGCCCATCGACATCATTCCAGGCTCCGGCGCCGGCGCCCTGGCCCCCGGCAAGACCGACGGCCTGAAGGAGGCCTGCCTCGCCTGCCTCGACCTCGACCGCGCCCGGGTCCGCGCCTTCGCCGAGAAGTTCAGCTGGCGGGCCTGCGCCGAGGAGTTCCTCAAGAACCTGCAGCCCTATCCCGAGCCGGAGAAGACCCGCTTCTGGCGCCGGCTGCGGCGGCTGGCGAGGCTCAGGCGGCGGGAGAAGCCGGCGGCCTGAGACCTACGGCGCCGGGCGGTCGAACAGCTCCTCGAGGATCATGATCTTCTGCCACACCTCACGGCCCAGGTCGGTGCAGAGGTTTTCCACGTCGCTCGCCGCCGCCACGATGACGTGGTCGTCGGCCTCCCCCGCCATCACTGCCGCCAGCTTGCCGGTCAGGGCCAGCATCTCGGCGCAGTACTCGAGGTAGCGGACCAGCTGGAACCTGGTCATCGTCCGCTCCGGCGAGGCGCGGGTTCGCTGCTCTGGCGGGGTCAGGATCATCGTCGGGTCCTTGGTCAGCTGGTGCATGTCGATGACATGGGCGAGCGCCCGCAGCTGGTGCAGCCAGGCCTGCACCCGGCCCCGCCGCACCCGCTCCTCCAGGGTCAGCAGGAACCACACGCCGCCGGCCATCAAGAGCAGGATGTTGAGCGCCGATTCCAAGACCGGGGTGAACTCCACCGGATCGTTGGCCGCCCTGAGCGCCGACCAGTCCACGAGACTGAAGCCCCAGACCTGGGCCGCCAGCCCCCCGCCAATGATCAGGAAGACCAGCAGGCGCAGGCCGAAGTAGGGCCGGGTCAGGGTGCGGGTCCGCTTGCCCGCGTCCTCCGCAGTCAAGGCCAATTCGGCGGCCACGCGCGACAGGCCCGAGTCCGGAAAGCGTTCGCCGATCCGCTCGAATAGGCGATGGGCGGTCTGAGCCACCAGGCCCGGATCCAGCCTCCGATAGATGTCGTCCCGCCTGCGCTTCACTCAGCCCCCCCTTGACCGAATTCAGATCACGGCAGGAGGCTCCCGTCCATCGCTGGCGGGCGGCTGTCGAAACGGGCGCGGCTTGCGGAACCGCTTGAGCAGCCCCCAGCCGACGGCCGCCAGCAATCCGAGCGGGATCAGGTGCACGCCCAGGAAGATGAACAGCGCCAGCAAGTCGCCGAGGTTCGAGATGGCCCTCTTGAAAGCCCGGATCGGCGCCGGTTCCGGCCTGATCGTCGGGGCCGGCTTTGCGCCGGCGACGCTGTATTCAATCGTCAGCTTCTGCATGGCGGTTCGGGCCCGCATTACCTCTAGGCTGGATCGCATGGCGTCGATGCCGGCCCGAACTCGGGCGATCTGCTGCTCTATGGCGATGGCCTGGTCCAGGTCGCCGGTGCGGTCCGACAGAATCCGCTCCATCCGGGCCTGCAGGATCTCCTGACTGCGGATCGCGGCTTCCGTATCGATCATGCTCCGGGTCAGGTCTTCAGTGCGGGTCGTAACGGACAGGACCTTGCCGCCCGCTGCGCCAGCATCCTGTTCCAGCCGGCCCCTGAACTGGCGAAGCCATTCGGCCGTGGCGCGGAGAACCAGTGAACCGCGCGCCTCCTTGGCGCCAACCGCAAGACTCTCGGCTGAGATCACCTGACAGACAGCGGCTCCCGCCGCCTCGCAGGCGCCCTGGTGGGCCGTCAGCTGACCCCGGGCCGAACCGGCGGGCAGCTCCAACGCATAGGCGTACTCATACGCCAGACTGGGTGCGACGATCGGCATGACTCCGCCGCCAGAGGCCGGTTGGGAGAGCGCGACATCGGCGGCTGCGCCGCCTGGCGCCGGCGCCAACCGGGCGATAGCCGGGGGGGTTGAGGAGGCCCGTTGATCGACCACGCCCAGAGCGCCGGCGCCATCCGCACGGGGGCCCTGCGCGCTGGCGATGGGGGTGTCGGCGGGCGCCTCCTGATCGGGTCCGCAAGCGGTGAGCAGAGCCAATGCGGAAGCGGAAACCAGAACCCTGCGCATACGAACGTCTCCTTCGGAGGCGACAAGCCTCCTCCTGAAGAGACGCCTTAATACTACATCTGTAAAGTGCTCAGTTTGTGAATCTGGTTAACGCGGCGACAGAGGCTTCAGGTCTCCTCGTCATCCTCATACCCGACCAGCGCCAGCGCCCGGGCCGGCTGACCGCGCAGTTCGCACCAGCGCAGCAGTCCCTCTTCCCGGCCGTGGGTGATCCACACCTCGCCGGGCGACAGTTCCGCCAGGGTGGCCGTCAGCTCGTCCCAGTCGGCGTGGTCGCTGATCACCAGGGGCAGCTCCACCGCCCGCTGGCGGGCGCGGGCCCGGACGCTCATCCAGCCGGAGCAGAAGGCGCTGACCGGGTCGGCGAACCGGCGACTCCAGCGGTCGGCCAGGGCCGAAGGCGGGCAGATCACGATCTCCCCGGCGAAGTCGTGGCCCTTCTCCCCGGTGGCCGGGGCCAGGGGGCCCAGCTCGACGCCGTGGGACTCGTAGAGCCGGTTCAGGGCCTCCAGCGCCCCATGCACATAGAGCGTCCGGTCCCAGCCCCCCTCGCGTAGCAGCCGGATCACCCGCTGCGCCTTGCCCAGCGCATAGGCCCCCAGCATGTGCGTCCGCTCGGGGAACTGCCTGAGGCTGGCCAGCACCTTGCCCACCTCCCCCGCATCGTCCGGATGGCGGAACACCGGCAGCCCGAACGTCGCCTCGGTGATGAAGACATCGCAGGGGACCGGCTCGAAGGCCGTGCAGGTCGGGTCGCGGCGGCGCTTGTAGTCGCCGCTGACCACCATCGTCAGGCCCTTCCAGCGGACCACCGCCTGGGCCGAACCCAGCACATGACCGGCCGGGACAAGGCTGATCTCGACCCCGTTGTGCACCGTCTTAGCCCCGTAGCTGGACGGATGCCGCGTGCCGGCGAAATCCTCCCCATATCGGCAGGCCATGATGTCCAGGGTGGCCGGGGTGGCCAGCACCGTCCCGTGCCCCGAGCGGGCGTGGTCGGCGTGGCCGTGCGTGATCACCGCCCGCTCCACCGGGACCACCGGGTCGACGTAGAAGTCGCCCGGCGGGCAGTAGAGCCCCTTCGGCGTCGGGCAGAGCAGCTGTTCGGGTCTGATCACAGGCAGTCCTACGTTCGAGACGGCGGAAGGCTCCCGCGACACTGGATATAGGGCGCCGCCCGCCCTAAGACCTCCTCATGAGCGACGAAGACGCCAGACAGAACATCGCCCAGGGCATGAGCCAGGGCAGCCCCCACGCCCGGGAACTCGGCTTCGAGATGGTCAGCGCCGAGAACCGGGTGGCGGTCATGAAGTGCCCCTACAAGGACATCATGATCGGCGACCCCGACACCGGGGTGATCGCCGGCGGGGTGGTCACCGCCCTGCTCGATCACGCCTGCGGTTCCGCGGTCCACCTGGCGATGACCGAGTTCAAGATCATCGCCACCCTCGACCTGCGCATCGACTACATGCGGGCCGCCAAGCCGCGCCTGCCGCTGTTCGCCCGCGCCGAGTGCTACAAGACCACCCGCTCGATCGCCTTCGTCCGCGCCCTGGCCTACGACGAAAACCCGGACGATCCGGTCGCCGCCGCCCAGGCCGCCTTCATGCTGGATTCCAGCGCCGGCCGGCCGTTCCTCGCCAACCTCAAGTCGGGGAAGGCCAAATGAGCGACCAGACCCCCGGCGCGCGCCTGACCGCCATGCTGGAGCGCATCCCCTACGCCCGCTTCCTGGGCGTGCGGAGCGAACTGGCCGGCGATGAGATGACGATGATCCTGCCCTTCGGCCAGCACATCATCGGCAACCCGGTGCTGCCGGCCATCCACGGCGGGGTGCTGGGCGCCTTCATGGAGATGACCGCCCTGGCCCAGCTGTCCCTGCAGGAGGGCCAGGCCCGCCAGCCGAGGGTCATCGACGTATCCATCGACTACCTGCGCTCGGGGCGGCCCCTGACCACCTACGCCCGCGCCGACATCAAGAAGGTCGGTCGCCGTATCGCCAACGTCCACGTCGAGGCCTGGCAGGAGCAGCGGGCGCAGCCGATCGCGGCCCTGAGAGCCCACTTCCTGCTGGGGCAGGGAGACGCTTAACGTTCCTTCTCCCGACAACAGGAGAAGGATTCGTTGAGCACCCAACGGGTTAATTACATTCTCGTAATTTCCTTACATCTGAGTTATTCTCTTAAAACCACGTCATGACGCAAGCTTAACAAGCATTATCCAAGCAACCGGCGTACACCTCTGATCACAGGCAGCGGAGACCTCCGCCGCCCAGCAAACCAAGAGGGACTACGACAATGACCGCTCGCCTTTCCAACCTCGCCAGCCTGCTTCTCGCGGCCCTGCCGATCATCGCCATCGCCGGCGTCGCCCAGATGGAAGCCGCCACGCGCGCGATCGGCCTGTGAGCCGCCGCGCCGGGCTCCACCGGACCTGAAGCTCTCCCCCAGCCCGGTCCGGTGGAGCCAAAGCGCTCCCCCCTACGACGAAGACAGAGGCGCCCTCCGGGGCGCCTTTCTCGTTTCCGATCGCCGCGCTAGACAGGCTCCCATGATCGCCCCCGGCCCCACCCTGACCACCGCCCGCCTGATCCTGCGCCCCACCGCCCGCGAGGACTTCGACGGCTGGGCCGAACTGATGGCGGATCCGGAGAACTCCGGCTTCATCGGCGGGCCGCAGGAACGCCCCGCCGCCTGGCGCGGGATGATGAGCATGGCCGGCGCCTGGGCCCTCGAGGGCTATGCGATGTTCAGCGTGCTGGACAGGGAGACCGGCGAGTGGCTCGGCCGGATCGGCCCCTGGGTCCCCGAGGGCTGGCCGGGGACCGAGGTGGGCTGGGCCCTGCTCAAGAAGGCCTGGGGCAAGGGCTATGCCGTCGAGGCCGCCGAGGCGACCATCGACTGGGCGTTCGACACCCTGGGCTGGACCGAGGTGATCCACACCATCGCGCCCGACAATGTCGCCTCGCAGCTCGTCGCCAAGCGGCTGGGCTCGACCAACAACGGGCCGACGAAGCTGCCGCCGCCCTACGAGCACATGCCGGTCGATTCCTGGGGCCAGACCCGCGAGCAATGGCGCGCGCGGGTCCGCTAAGCTCTCAGGCCCAGGCCCCGTAGGGATCCACAAACGGCTTGCCCAGGGCCTCGGCCACGGCCGGGTGGGTCAGCTCGCCCTTCAGGACATTGAGGCCCTTGGCCAGGTGCTTGTCCCTGGCCAGGGCGTCGAGCCCATTGCCCGCCAGCGCCAGGCCGAAGGGCAGGGTGGCGTGCACCAGGGCCTCGGAGCTGGTCCGCGGCGCCGCGCCCGGCATGTTGGCCACGCAGTAGTGGACGACGCCGTCGACCGTGTACGTCGGCTCGGCGTGAGTGGTGGGATGGCTGGTCTCGAAGCAGCCGCCCTGGTCGATGGAGACATCGACCAGGACGCTGCCGGGCTTCATCCGGGTCAGGTGCTCGCGCTTGACCAGCTTGGGAGCCGCGGCCCCGGCGGTCAGCACCGCCCCGATGACCACGTCGGCCTTGAGGATCTCTTCCTCGACCGCGTCGAGGGTCGAGTAGCGAGTCAGCACCCGGCCCATGAAGATGTCGTCCAGTTCCCGCATCCGGGGGATGGAGCGTTCCAGCACCACGACCTCGGCGTTGAGGCCCATGGCCATCCGCGCCGCGTTCATGCCGACCACGCCGCCGCCCAGCACCGCCACCCGGGCCGGGGGGACGCCGGGCACGCCGCAGAGCAGCAGGCCCATGCCGCCGTTGTGCTTGAGCAGGGTCTCGGCCGCCGAAAACACGGCGATGCGCCCGGCCACCTCGCTCATCGGGGCCAGCAGCGGCAGGCCGCCCTTGGCGTCGGTGACGGTCTCGTAGGCGATGGCCGCGCAGCCGGACTGGATCAGCCCTTCGGTCTGGGCCGGATCGGGCGCCAGGTGCAGGTAGGTGAACAGGATGTGGCGCGGCTCCAGCCGCTCCCACTCGACCTTCTGGGGTTCCTTGACCTTGACGATCATGTCGCTGCCGGCGAACACGGCCGCCGCATCGGGGGCGATCGTCGCGCCCGCCTTGACATAGGTCTCGTCGCTGTAGCCGGCGCCGAGGCCCGCGGTGGTCTCGACCAGAACCTGGTGGCCGCGGGCGACATACTCGCGGACCGCCGTGGGCGGCAGGCCCACGCGGTGTTCGCCAGGTTTGATCTCCTTGGGCACGCCGACGCGCATGAGCATTTCTCCCTGTGGCTCTTTCGGGGGCGTTTGCCCCCTCACTGCCGCCAGGTCAAGAACGCCTCTTGCGCCGAATGGTCTAGGGCCGCAGGTCCGCCGCTTCGCAGATCGCCTTGCGCGCCTCGGTGATCGAGGTCCGTGACAGCTTTGCTTCGTTGAGCAGGCCTTCCAGGGTCACCTGGTCCTGGCCGCCGAGGTTCAGCCCCTCGCAGACCGTCAGGTTGCGGGCGTGGTCGGCCAGAGCCGCCTCGTGCCGCTTCATGCTGGCGCAGAGGGCGACGTACGAGACGCCCGCCTGGTCCATGGTGTTCCCCTCGACCAGGGCCGCCTCCGTGGCCTTCAGCGCCGGCTCCAGCACGCTCAGGCACTGGCTTTCCCGGTCCTGGGAAAAGGCGGGGGCCGGGATGACCGCCACCGGTCCGCCCAGCCCCGCCAGCGCGATCCCCACGGCGGCCATCCCCAGCAGGTTCCTGGCCGCCCATCTCGCCTTGATCATCCGACACCCTTGTTGAGGCCCAATCCGATGATCGGGGTGCTTTCTATAGCAGTGTGGCGCCGCCTGGCCCCCCATGAAAAGGGGGTGTGCAACCCCTGTGGATTCCCCGGAAAGGAGAATTTGAACGGGCTCATTGACCGCCGTTCGCAGATGGCCTCATCCTCCTGAAGATCAGCCTTATTTCGGGGAGACCGGCCATGGCGCCGAGTGACGAAACCTCCGGTGAAACCGGGTCGAACGAGCGCGCCTCGACGCCGCCCGCGCGACGCCGTTTCGACATGCCGCGAGGTCTCTCCCCGACGATCGCCATCGTGGCCGCGGCCGCCCTCGCGCTCGGCTTCGGCGGCGGCTGGGTGGCGGCCAATGGCGGCCTGCCGTTCGTCGGCTCCGGCGGCCCGTCCAGCTCGGTGGCCACGGCCGCCAAGGACGGCCGCACGGCCGGCGCCCTGCCCTGGAACATGTTCGGCAAGCCGCGCGACGCCAACGCGCGGAGGCGCGGCATCCCCCGCCCCGAGGGCTTCGCGGTCTGGCGCACCCGCCTCGACACCAGCGCCGCCGAGCCCAAGGCCTGCATCGAGCTCTCGCGGCCGCTCGACGAGTCCAAGTCCTACAGCGATTTCGTGCTCGTCTCCCCCGACCTCGGCGGAACCCCGGCGGTCAGCGTCAATCCCAAGAACAAGGCCGAGCTCTGCATCGCCGGCATGGGCTTCACCGACCGCCGCGTGACCCTGTTGAAGGGCCTGCCGGGCCGGGGCGCCGACAAGCTCGGCGCCAACGCCGACGTCGACTTCACCTTCGGGGAGAAGCCCCCCTACGTCGGCTTCGCCGGCAACGGCGTCATCCTGCCCCGCCAGGACAGCGACGGGGTTGGCATCGAGACGGTCAACGTCTCCAAGCTCTATGTCGAGGTCTGGCGCGTCTCCGACCGCAACCTGGTCCGCAAGTCGATCAGCGCCCCCGATCCCACCGGCGAGGGCGACTGGCCCGGCGACTATGGGGACGACAGCCCCGACGACGAGGGCCGCGTGGTCTGGAAGGGCGAGGTGGCGGTGCGCGGCGGCCAGGGCGAGCGGGTCACCACCGTCTTCCCCCTCGGCGCC
This sequence comes from Caulobacter sp., assembly GCA_035627755.1. Classification (GTDB taxonomy): domain Bacteria; phylum Pseudomonadota; class Alphaproteobacteria; order Caulobacterales; family Caulobacteraceae; genus Caulobacter. The sequence continues at coordinate 29,261 of DASPLD010000336.1, forward strand.
GTGCTCAAGGAAATGAAGCCCGGCGGCTATGTGATCAAGGCGCGCGACGCCTCGGCCGGGACGCGGAATCCCAATGACGAGAGCGAGGGGGTGCAGCCGGCCCAGGCGCGCCGCTGGATCATGTTCACCGACATGGCCCTGGCCGGCTACGACGGGGCCGAGAGCCTCGATGTGGTGGTGCGCTCCCTCAAGAGCGCCAAGACCATGGCCGGGGTGCGGGTGGCGCTGGTCGCCGCCAACGGCGAGGATCTGGCCGAGGCCAAGTCCGACGGCAGCGGCCGGGTCCGCTTCCTGCGCCCGCTGCTCAAGGGCGAGAACGCCATGCGACCGAAGATGGTCATGGCCTATGGGCCGCAGGGCGACCTGGCCGTGCTCGACCTCGACCGCTCGCCCGTGGACCTCTCGAAGCAGGGCGTCGGCGGCCGCAGCGGCCCCGCGCCGGACGAAGACGAGACCGGCGGCCGGATTGCCGGCGCCGAGATCGACGGCTACCTCTACGGCGACCGCGGCATCTATCGCCCCGGCGAGACCGTCCACCTGACCGCCCTGATCCGCGACCTGCAGTCCCGCGCAGTCAAGGACCGCAAGGGCGAGATCATCGTCCGCCGACCCTCGGGCGTGGAATTCAAGCGCTACGCCTTCGACGGCGCCCCCAAGGGGGCGGTCAGCATCGACGTGGCCCTGCCGAGAAGCGCGCCCCGCGGCCGCTGGACCGCAACCCTGAAGATCGAGGGCCTCGAAGGCGACGCCGGCAACCTCTCCTTCTCCGTCGAGGACTTCGCGCCACAGCGCCTGGCCGTCGACACCAGCGGCAACGAAAAGGTCCCGGTCGCGGCCGGCGAGACCCGCCAGGTGGCGGTGACCGCCCGCTTCCTCTACGGGGCGGCCGGCGCCGGCCTGCAGACGCAAGGCGAAGCGCGCCTCGCCGCCGACCCCAACCCCTTCCCCGCCTACAAGGACTTCCGCTGGGGCGACGAGAAGGACGGCTTCCAGGAGAAGTTCCTCGAACTCGGCTCCTCGGTCACCGATGGCGAAGGCAGGGCCATCCTCAGCCTGGCCTCGAGCGAAGCCGGCGAGACAACGGCGCCGCTGAAGGCCACCGTCACCGCCAGCGTCTTCGAGCCGGGCGGGCGGCCGGTCCGCGAAAGCCTGTTCCTCAAGGTCCGCACCAAGCCCGTCTACCTCGGGGTGAAGATCGACGAAGGCGAAGGCGGCGGCTCGCGGCCGACGGTCGGGATCGACGTCATCGCGGTCGACGCGGCCGGCAATCGCATCGCCGCCCCGGGGACCAGCTACACCCTGATCAGCGAAAACTGGGACTACGACTGGTTCCAGCAGGACGGCCGGTGGCAGTGGCGTCGGACCAGCCGGGACGCGGTCATCGTCCAGCAGACGATCAACATCGCCGCCGGCGCCCCGGCCAAGATCGGCCGCCGGCTCGAATGGGGCGACTACCGCCTGGAGGTCGTCGGCCCCGGCGGCGCCAAGACGGTGATCCGCTTCGCCGCCGGCTGGGGCAGCCCCGCCCGCGACGGCGAGGCCCCCGACTTCGTCCGCATCGGCCTGACCACCAAGACCCCGGCCCAGGGCGACACCGTCGACCTGACCATCAAGAGCCCCTACGCCGGCGAAGCCCAGGTGGCGGTCGCCACCGACCGGGTCATCGACTTCAAGACCTTCACCGTGCCGGAAGGCGGCACGACCCTGAAACTGAAGACCAATCCCGCCTGGGGCGGCGGCGCCTACGTCCTGGTCAGCGTGGTCCAGCCGCGCGACCCGGTCGCCACCCCCAAGCCCCGCCGGGCGCTGGGACTGCTCTATGTCGCGCTCGATCCGAAGACCCGCAAGCTGACGGTCGAACTCGGCACGCCGGAGAAGCTGCATTCCAAGGCCGCCGTCGAGGTGCCGGTCGAGGTCAAAGGCCTCAAGGTCGGCCAGCGGGCCAAGGTGACGGTGGCGGCCGTCGACGAGGGCATCCTGCGGCTGACCAAGTTCTCCAGCCCCGATCCCGCCAAGTGGTACTTCGGCAAGCGGGCCCTGACCCTCGACTACCGCGACGACTACGGCCGCCTGCTGGACCCCAACCTCGGGGCCCCGGCCAACGTCAACTTCGGCGGCGACCAGCTGGGCGGGGAGGGCCTGACGGTCACCCCGATCAAGTCGGTGGCCCTGTGGAGCGGCATCGTCGAGACCGACGTGTTCGGCAAGGCCCGCATCAAGCTGCCAGCCGCCGACTTCAACGGCGAGCTGCGGGTCATGGCGGTGGCCTGGACCGACGAGGCCGTCGGCTCGGCCTCCAGGCCGATGACGGTGCGCGAGCCGGTGGTCGCCGACCTCAACCTGCCGCGGTTCCTCAGCCCCGGCGACAAGCCGGTGGCCACCCTCGAGCTGCACAATGTCGAGGGCAAGCCGGGCGACTACGCGGTAGAGACCCGCTCGACCAACGGCATCGTCATGACCTTCAAGAAGATCTTCCGGCTGGTGCTCGGCCAGCGGATCGCCGAGCGCATCCCCTTCCTGGCGCCGGACCGCATCGGCGTCGGCGAGGTGGGCTTCAAGGTCAACGGACCGGACTTCACGACCGACAAGACCTATCCGATCCAGAGCCGGCTCGGCTGGGGCGCGATCACCCGCACCACCACGGCCGAACAGGCGCCGGGAACGACCTGGACGCCGACCGGCGACCTCCTGGCCGGCATGGCGGCGGGCGACGTCACCCTGCAGGTCAGCTACTCGCCGTTCCGCGGCTTCGACCCGGCGGCCATCGCCGCGGCCCTGTCGCGCTACCCCTACGGCTGCACCGAGCAGACGGTGTCGGTGGCCTATCCGCTGCTCTACGCCGCGGAGGTCGCCCCCGATCCGAAGCAGCGCAAGTCGAGCGCCGCCCTCAACGAGGCGGTCGGTAAGCTGCTCGACCGCCAGACCCTCGACGGCGCCTTCGGGCTCTGGCGGGTCGGCGACGGGGAGGCCGACGCCTGGCTCGGCGCCTACGCCACCGACTTCCTGTGGGAAGCCAAGCAGCGCGGCGCCCCGGTGCCCGACGGCGCCATGGACAAGGCGCTGAACGCGATGAAGGCGATCAGCCGTCCCGACGGCTGGGTCTCGGTCGGCTACCGCACCGAATACCCCGCCTGGTGGGGCCGCAACGAGGCCGAGACCAAGGCCGCCACCGAGCGGATGCGCTCGCGCGCCTCGGCCTACGCCCTCTACGTCCTGGCCAAGGCCGGGCGCGGGGACCTGGCCCGGCTGCGCTGGTGGCACGACGTGCAGATGAAGAAGGACGATAACCCCATCGCCAGGGCCCAGGTCGGCGCCGGCCTCGCCCTGATGGGCGACAAGGCCCGGGCCCGCTCGGCCATCCGTGGCGCGGTCGCCAAGCTCGGCTATCGCGACGATGCGGACTGGTACCAAAGCCCGCTGCGCGACATCGCCGCGGTCATCGCCTACGCCTACGAGGCCGGCGAGGAGGATCTCGCCCGGCCGCTGATCGAGCGGCTGGACGGGGTGGTGCGCGATCCGGACGCCCTCAACACCCAGGAACAGGCCCAGCTGCTGCACGCCGCCTCGGCGATCATGAAGCGGACCGGGCCGGTGAACATCGAGGCGACCGGCGTCACGGCCTTGGCGCCGGCGGGCGGAGTTCCGCGCTGGGCGGTGGGCAGGCTCGCCGACGCCCGGTTCACCAACCGGGGTTCGGGCCGCATCTGGCGGACGGTCACCGTGCGCGGCACGCCGATCGCCGCCCCCGGCGCCAGCGCCAGCGGGGTCAGCGTCGACAAGCGGCTGTTCACCCTGCAGGGCGGAGCGGTCGACCTTGGCAATGTCCGCCAGGGCGACCGGGTGATCGTGCTGCTATCGGGCCGCTCGGCCCAGGGCCGGACCATCTCCCTGGTGGTCGACGATCCCCTGCCGGCCGGCTTCGAGGTGGAGACGGTGCTGAGCCCGGAGGACGCCAAGGACGGCCCGTTCAAGTTCCTCGGGGAGCTGACCGGCGCCGACATCCAGGAGGCCCGCGACGACCGCTTCATCGCCGCCATGGACCTTGGCGGCAACCGCCCCTACGCGCTCGCCTACATCGCCCGCGCCGTCACCCCCGGGGACTTCTTCTTCCCCGGACCAGAAGCGCGGGACATGTACCGACCCCAGGTGAACGGCCGCGGCGGCGCGAGCCGGGTGGTGATCGGGTATCAGTGACGGGCCGCGATGGTTAACGGGTCAGCGCCGCCTTCCCTGTGGAAGGGGAGGGGCGCCCACACAGGGACATTCACCGTCATCCCGGAAGACCGCAAAGCGGGCTATCCGGGACCCAGGGGGGGCGTGATCTCGCTGTCCAACGCAGCTTCTTGGCCGGCGCGCTGCAACCCCGGGGTCCCGGATAAGCGCTGCGCGCTTTCCGGGATGACGGGACAGGGGATGGCGAGGCGATGACCCTCTTCGCCTGGCGCGACCGGCTGCCCAAGCTCGACCGCCACATCCCCCTCCTGGTCAAATCCCTCATCGTCCTGGTCGCCCTCCAGGCCGTCCTCACCCTGATCGATCTGGCCCTCCCCCCCGACATGGGCCGGGCCAACCGCTCCTCTCCCGTCGCCCTCGACCGCAGCGGCGCCTGGCTGCGGGCCCTGCCGGTCGAGAACGGGCGCTGGCGCATCCGGGCCGATCTCGAGCGCACCGACCCCTCCTTCCGCAATCGCCTCGTCGCCATCGAGGACAAGCGCTTCTGGCTCCACCCCGGCGTGGACCCCTTCTCCCTGGTCCGCGCGACCGGCGGCGCCGTCGTCCGGGGCCGCGCCACCAGCGGGGCCTCGACCCTGACCATGCAGACCGCCCGGCTGCTGGAGCCCCGGCCGCG
>DASPLD010000337.1:0-17290 GCA_035627755.1 Caulobacter sp.
CCGAACACCTCCTCGTCCCACTTCATCGCCCGCTTGAGACTGTCGAGCGCGTACTCGGCCCGGCTGGACATGCCGGGATCGACGAACACCTTCAGCGCCACTTCGCGCCCGGACATGGTGGTGAAGCGGTCCTCGAGCACGTCCAGCTCGCCCGCCACCATGGCGAACAGGTAGCAGGGCTTGGGGAAGGGGTCCTCCCAGACCGCGAAATGCCGCGAACCCGCCGACCCGCTCTCGATGAGGTTGCCGTTGGCCAGCAGATGGTGGAATCCCGTGTCCGCCTCCATCCGCACCGTATAGCGGCTCAGCACGTCCGGCCGGTCGAGGAACCAGGTGATCCGCCGGAAGCCCTCCGCCTCGCATTGGGTGCAGAACCGCCCGCCGGACATGTAGAGTCCCATCAGCGCCGTGTTCCCCGCCGGGTCGATCTCGACCTCGGTCTCCAGGGTGAACGCCTCGGGCAGGCCGGTGAGCGTCAGGGTCTCCGGCCCTTCGTCATAGGGAAAGCTCTGGCCGTCGACCTTGACCGACAGCGTCTTCAGTCCGTCGCCGTCGAGCACCAGCTGGTCGCCCTCGCCGTTGCGTCGGACCGACAGCGTCGCGCGAACCCGCGTGGCCGAGGGCTGGAGATCGAAGTCGAGGCGGACCGTGTCGATCAGATGGGAGGGGGGACGATAGTCGACGAGCCGGACAGGCTGGGGCGTTTCTGTGCGCATCCGGAAGGATTTAGCGATCCGGCGACAAGGGCGCTACGAAAAGGCGCCGACATCAAGCGGACGTTAGGCGACCTGCGATCCCGCCTCGTCCTGAGCCGCCACGGCCGGGACTTCGTTCACATAGCGTTCGATCGCCGAGGCCTGCTTGGCCAGCTCCAACAGCACCGGCGGGGCGTCTTCCGGCGACTCGGCGACCAGTTCGATCAGTTCGCGAGCGATGGCCTGGAACCGCGGCACAGACGCGATCAGCCGGGCCTGGCGCTCGATCCTGTGCGGGTCGCGGTCGTATTCGGCGCCGGGGGTGCGCCAGCCGCCCCAGTCGTTGGGGTCGGTGACCACCACGGGATAGGTGCCGGGGAAGGGGTGGTGGCGGCAGTCGTCGGGCTGCTGCCACTTGTTGGTGGCGCGAAGCAGGCGCCAGCGCTCGCCGCTGTCGTTGAGGTCGGCGACCTGGTCCTCGGGCTTGAGTTCATGGGCGAAGAACTCGCGGCCGAGCCCGACGTCGTAGGTCACCCGGACCGGCTCGTCGAAGCCCTTGGCCCAGATGGCGACGATCTTCTCGACATTGGCCCAGGCGCCGACCGCCTCGACCCACACACGCTGGTTCTTCTGGAAGACCGTTTTGGCCATAGACCGCGAACTCGTTCTGACAACGGTTGGCCATAGAAACCTGAAAACCTTGACGCCAAGTCAATCTTCCATCGCCCGGAAAGGCGTCTATCGTGCCCTCCGACAGACGCGCGGACGGCGCGCGGGAGGATGCAGGCGTGAATTTCGACTACTCCGACGACCAGAAGTTCCTGAAGGGCGAGGCGCGCAAGTTCCTCGAGGCCCGGTCCCCGACATCCGCGGTGCGGGGGGTGCTGGACGACGGCTCGGTCTCCTACGACAAGGCCCTGTGGCAGGCGGTGGCCGAGCAGGGCTGGTTGGGCGCGGCGATCCCCGAGGAATACGGCGGGCTGGGCCTGGGCCATGTCGAGCTCTGCGCCATCGCCGAGGAACTGGGGCGCTCGCTTGCTCCGATCCCGTTCGCCTCGACGGTCTACTTCGTGGCCGAGGCCGTCATGACGGCCGGCAATGACGAGCAGAAGGCCTGGCTGCTGCCCAGGATCGCCGCCGGCGAGATCATCGGCTGCTACGCCACCTCGGAAGGGCCCGGCGCCGTCGACGGCTCCTCGCTCAACTGCGCGGTTTCGGGCGGCAGGCTGAACGGGGTGAAGATCCCGGTGACCGACGGCGATATCGCCGACGTCGCCCTGGTGCTGGCCTCGGAGGGCGGCCGGCCGGGTCTGTTCCTGGTCGACCTCAACGACGCCAGCGTCACCCGCGAGACGCTGAAGTCGCTCGACCCGACCCGCTCGGTCGCCAGGCTGACCTTCAAGGACGCCCCGGTGAAGGCCGTCGGCGCCCCCGGCGAGGGCTGGACCATCACCGAGCATGTGTTCGACCGCGCCGCCGTGCTGCTGGCCTTCGAACAGGTCGGCGGGGCCGACCGCTGCCTGGAGATGGCCAGGGAATACGCTCTGGAGCGCTACGCCTTCGGCCGCGTCATCGGCAGCTACCAGGCGATCAAGCACAAGCTGGCCGACATGTATGTCAAGAACGAGGTGGCCCGCTCCAACGCCTACTACGGGGCCTGGGCCCTCAACACCAACGCCGCCGAACTGCCGGCCGCGGCCAGCGCCGCCCGCATCGCGGCCAGCGAGGCCTACTGGTTCGCGTCCAAGGAAAACATCCAGACCCACGGCGGCATGGGCTTCACCTGGGAGGTCGACTGCCACCTCTACTACCGCCGCTCGCGCCAGCTCGCCCTGGTGGCGGGCGGGCCCAAGGTCTGGAAGGAACGGCTGGTCAGCCAGCTCGAACGTCGGAACGCCGCGTAGGCGGGAGGAAAGAACACCATGGATTTCAACGACTCCCCCGAAGAAGCCGCCTACCGTGAGAAGGCCCGCAAGTGGCTGGAAGAGAACGCGACGGAGCATAGGAGCACGAGCGCCAACGGCCGCCGGCCCAACTCGCCCGAGCACATGGCCGCCGCCAAGGCCTGGCAGGCCAAGAAGGCGGACGCCGGCTACGCCTGCATCACCTGGCCCAAGGAGTGGGGCGGGGGCGGCGGCACCCCGATCCAGTCGGTCATCTTCAGCCAGGAAGAGGGCAAGGTCGGTGTGAACTATGGGTATTTCACCATCGGTCTCGGCATGTGTGTGCCGACGGTCATGGCCTTCGCCGACGATGAGACCAAGAAGCGGTTCGTCGGACCGGCCATGCGCGGCGAGGAGATCTGGTGCCAGCTGTTCAGTGAGCCGGCCGGCGGCTCGGACGTCGCCGCCTCCCGGACCCGCGCGGTCAGGGACGGCGACGAGTGGGTGATCAACGGCCAGAAGGTCTGGACCACCGGCGCCCAGTACAGCGACTACGGCATCCTGCTGGTCCGCACCGACCCCGACGTGCCCAAGCACAAGGGCATGACCATGTTCTGGATCGACATGCACGATCCGGCCGTGGAGGTGCGCCCGATCCACCAGGCCTCGGGCGGGTCCGAGTTCAACGAGGTCTACTTCACCGACCTGCGGGTGAAGGACAGCCAGCGGCTCGGCGGCGTCGGCGACGGCTGGAAGGTGGCCCTGGTCACCCTGATGAACGAGCGCCTCGCGGTCGGCGGCTCGTCGGGCCCGGACTACAAGACCATCATGGAGCTCGCCCGCCAGACCGACGGCATCAAGGACGGCGCCTTCCGCGAAAAGCTGGCCGACTGGTACGTCGCCGCCGAGGGGCTGAAGCTGACCCGCTTCCGGACCATGACGGCGCTGTCGAAGGGCCAGACGCCTGGGCCCGAGAGCTCGATCGGCAAGATCATCGCCGCCAACCAGATGCAGGAGATGAGCAACTACGGCGTGGAGATGGAGGACCAGTACGGCATCCTAACCGACCCCGCCGAAGCCCCGCTCCAGGCGGCGTTCCAGCAGTCCCTGCTGTGGGCGCCCGGCCTGCGCATCGCTGGCGGCACCGACGAGATCCTCAAGAACATCATCGCCGAACGGGTCCTGGGCCTGCCGGGCGACGTCCGCGTCGACAAGGACGTGGCGTTCAAGGACGTGCCGACGGGACGGTAGACGCCGCAAGACGTGTCTGCCTAACCTCCGGGCCATGCAGACACGTCGTTCGCTCCTGGCGGCAGGCTTGGCCGCGCCGGCCCTCTGCGCCTGGCGTCAGCCCGAGCAGAACCCCTATGTCCTGATCGGCAAGGAGGGGCGCTATGTGCCCCTCCTGGCGGATCTCCGGCGCAAGGCCGAGGCCGGCGGGGAGGGCGCGTCCGGCAACCTTCAGCTCCTGGCCCAATACCTGGCCACGCTCGGCGACGAGCGGGGCGCACTGGCGGCCTGGGAACAGGACTATCCGCCGCGCGCCCGGCGAGACGGCCCCGACCTGAAGGGCGCTGCCGCCGAAAATGCGCTTGAGGCGATCGTTGCGGCGTCCAGGGGCCGGCGGATCGTCATGCTCAACGAGGCCCATCACCTCAGCCGCAACCGGGCCTTCGCGGAGCAGGTCGCGCTGCGCCTGCGGGAGGAGGGTTTCTCGGTCCTGGCCGCCGAGACGTTCGAGCATGACCGACCCTTCGACGACGGGGTCGTCGGCATGGATGACGGCGCTTATCTGCGCGACCCCGTGTTCGCCTCGATGGTGCGAGCGGCCTCTTGGGCCGGCTACCGGTTGGCGGAATACGAGGTGCGCGACGATCAGGGGGCTCCCAAGGGCGCAACCGGGGCGGAACGCATCGCGGCTCGGGAGCAGGCCCAGGCCGACAACCTGATCACCGGGGCCCTGGCCGATCCGAAGGCGCGGGTGCTGGTCTATTGCGGATTCGCCCACCTGGCCAAGCAGCCGACGCGGCGAGGCGATCTGTGGTTCGCGGCTCGCCTCAAGGCCAAGTCCGGCATCGACCCGCTCACCGTGGAGCAGTCCGCCGGGGCCCCGGCCAGCGAGCCGGCGAGGGACAGCGCGGTCGTGGCCGCGGTGCTGGCGCGGTTCAGCCCGAAGGCGCCGGTCGTGGTCCGGCGGCCAGACAGGTCGCTGGTCCATACCCCTTCAGGAGAGGATTTCGCGGCCGATCTATCGGTGTTCCATCCCCGGCTGGCCGACCGCAACGGCCGGCCCGGCTGGCTGGCGTTCGGGCGCCGGCGGGAGATCCGGGTCGATCTGCGCCTGGCGCCGGCCGGGCGTATCCGGTTGCTGCAGGCCGTGCCCACCGATGAGTTGGCCAAGGCGCCGGCGGTCGTTCCGACCGACCAATACCTCCTGGACCCCGAGGCGAAGAGCGGGTTCCTATGGCTGAGTCCGGGCCGCTATCTGATCAGGGTCGAGACCCTTGAGGGCTTCGCGCCGCTACGCGAGTTGGCAGTCTAAGCCGCCGCCTCGACTTCCTCGACCTCGCCCCAACCCCCACGCGCCGGCGCGCTGGCGGCGACCACGCCGGCGAACCTGTGGTCGCGGGTCAGGACGATCAGGCTCTCGCGGTCGGCGTCGGCCAGGCGGGCGATGATGTCGAGGACGTCCTCGTCCTCGTAGCACCAGTCGATGTAGTGGCTCATCACCGCGAACACCGGGCTGTCGGCGTTGAGGCCTCGCGCCAGGCCGTAGTCGACTAGATCCCGCTCGCCGACGGCGCCGATCAGCCGGCCCTCATGGGCGACCGGAAGCTGGTCGAGCCTCGCCCGAGCCAGGGCGGCGGCGGCTTCGCGAAGGGTGGTGTCGTGTGTGAGGGGTTCGGACACAGGGGTCATCAGGTCGGCGACGCGCATGCGTGATCACTCTCCGGCTCGGGGCCCAGCATGTCGATAACCGACAGGTCGGCGGCCGGTTCCGTCTCAGCCCCGTTCCAGCGTATGCCCGTTCTTGCCGATGGCGCGGGTCAGGTTGAAGGCGGAGTTGATCAGGCCGATGTGGCTGAAGGCCTGTGGGAAATTGCCGACCTGGCGGCCATCGATGGGATCGTACTCCTCGGCCAGCAGGCCGAGGTCGTTGCGGATCGACAGCAGCCGCTCGAACAGGGCCTTGGCGTCATCGAGGCGGCCGATCATCACATAGGCGTCGACCAGCCAGAAGGTGCAGACCAGGAAGGCGCCCTCGGTGGTGTTCAGCCCGTCGTCGATCTCGCGCGTGTCGTAGCGGTGGACGAAACCGTCGCGCAGCAGGTCCCGCTCGATGGCCTCGACGGTGCCGACATAGCGGGGATCGCCTGGCTCGACGAAGCCGAGTTCGGCGAGCAGGAGCAGGGAGGCGTCGACCGACCGCGACCCGTAGGAGCGCACGAAACTGTTCCGCTCGGCGTCGAAACCCTTGGCCAGGATATCCTCCCGGATCGCCTCGCGGACTTCGCGGTAGTGGGCCGCGTCGCCCGGCAGGCCGTAGTGCTCCACCGCCTGCACGGCGCGGTCCAGGGTGACCCAGGCCATCACCTTGGAGAAGGTGTAGTGCTTGCGCTCCGAGCGGTCCTCCCAGATGCCGTCGTCGGGGTTCTGCCACACCCGGGCGACATGGTCGGTCAGGGCCCGCTCCACGGTCCAGGCGGCCTCGTTGCCCGTCAGCCCGCCGCGGCGGGCCTGGTGCAGGCTGTCGGCCAGCTCGCCGTAGACGTCGAGCTGGAACTGGGTCGAGGCGGCGTTGCCGATCCGCACGGGCCGGCTGTTCTCATAGCCGGGCAGCCAGTCGGCCTCCCACTCGTTGAGCCGCCGCTCGCCCGCCACGCCGTACATGATCTGCATGTCGGCCGGGCTGCCGGCCACCGCGCGCAGGAGCCAGTCCCGCCAGGCCTGGGCCTCTTCGTAGTAGCCGGCGTTCATCAGGGCCAGCAGGGTCAGGGTGGCGTCCCGGATCCAGCAGTAGCGGTAGTCCCAGTTGCGCGGGCCGCCGATCTTCTCCGGCAGGGAGGTGGTGGCGGCCGCGACCACCCCGCCGGTCGGGGCGTGGGTTAGGGCCTTGAGCGTGATCAGCGAGCGCTTCACCGCCTCCGCCCAGGGGCCGTCGACGGCCGCCTGGCTCATCCAGTGGCGCCAGAAGGATTCGGTGTCGGCCAGCGCCTTGCGCGGGCTGGTTGCGGCGGGGATGGGCTCATGGCTGGGCGCCCAGGTCAGGGTGAAGGGGGTCGTCTCGCCGGCGCTGACGGTGAAGTCGGCTTCCAACAGCCAGCCGTCGCCCTGCATGCCGACGGGCGTGCGCAGGATGACCATGTCGGGGCCGGCGATGGCCCGGTGGGCGCCGCCGTCGGTGCGGGCCATCCACGGCGTCACCGAGCCATACCCGAAGCGCAGGGCCAGATCGAGCTTGAACGGGACATGGCCCTCCAGGCCCTGGACCATCCGCACCAGTTCCGGATGTCCGTTCCGCCGGGCCATGAAGTCGATGATGGTGGCGCGCCCCTCGGGGGTTTCGAAGGTGGTTTCCAGGATGAGGGTGTCTGGGCGGTAGCGGCGGGTGACGCCGTAGTCGGGACTGGCCGGCCAGATCCGCCAGCAGCCGTTGTTCTTGGTCCCCAGGATGGCGGCGAAACAGGCGTCTGAATCGAAGCGGGGCCAGCACAGCCAGTCGATCGAGCCGTCAAGGCCCACCAGGGCGCAGGATTCCCGGTCGCCGATCAGGGCGTAGTCTTCGATCTTCTGGGACATGGGCCTCGCTGCTGCGCCGAAAGGACCGCTCGCCAGCGGCCTGCACGCCTAACGGCGAATCAGGCCGACCGGTTGCCGGTCAACGTCGGTGAACCGACCAACCGCGCCGCCCTATCACTTTCGACAGCTTGTCGCGAAGACCCCCGGTCCGCAGCCTGCCGGCAACAACAGAAGACGATCTTGGGGAGTCCAATTGATGGCCAGCATCGCGGCGCCTCGCGCCCTCCTGGCGCTGAGTGCCTCCGTCGTGGCGCTCAGCGGCGCGGGCGCGGCCCTTGCCCAGACCCCCGCGCCGGCGGCGGATGAGGTCGACACCCTGGTGGTCACCGCCAACCGACGGGAGGAGGCGGTCAACGAGGTGCCGATGTCGATCCAGGCATTCCGTGGGGAACAGCTCGAGGAATTGCGGGTCACCGACGTCAAGGACCTCTCCAGCATCGTCCCCAGCTTCACCGTGTCGCGCAGCTACCAGGGGGTGCCGACCTACACGCTGCGCGGGATCGGCTTCAACACCATCAACCTGTCGGCCACCTCGACGGTCGGCACCTATGTCGACGAGGTCGCCTACGCCTACCCGATCATGAACGCCGGGCCGGTGTTCGACCTCGAGCGGGTCGAGGTGCTCAAGGGGCCGCAGGGCACCCTGTTCGGCCGCAACACAACCGCCGGCCTGATCAACTTCGTCACGGCCAAGCCATCGGCCGAACTCGAGGCCGGGCTGAACGCCGAGGTCGCCAACTACGAAACCACCAACCTCGAGGGCTACATCTCCGGCCCCTGGGGCGAGATGCTGCAGGCCCGGGTCGCCTTCCGCGTCGAGAACAGCAACGAGGGCTGGCAGGAGAGCGTCAGCCGGCCGGGCGACAAGCTGGGACAGGTGAACCGCTACGGCTTGCGCGCCTCGCTGGCCTTCGTCCCGAACGACGCCGTCGAGATCGACGTCTCCTACAGCCTGTGGGCCAACAAGTCGGAGACGCTGGCGGCCCAGGCCATCGGCTTCACCCCCGCCACGGCGGCCAGCCCCTTCAATGCGCCGGGCCTCGTCGCCTTCGTCGGCTCGAAACCGTTCAACGACGCCAGCCAGGCCGACTGGGCGCCGGACGCGCGCCGCCGCACCGACGTCGGGACCGGCCTGGGCATCGACAAGCCGCTGGAGGAGGACAGCCGCTTCCAGGGCTACAAGCTGCGCGCGGCGTTCGAGCTGCCCGGAGACCTGCGGCTGATCTCGCTGACCAGCTATGCCGACATGCAGCGCAACGGGGTCAACGACTGGTCCGGCGCCCCCTACGAGATCCTGATCCAGGACGCCAAGGGCCGGATCAAGAGCTTCGCCCAGGAGCTGCGCCTGGAGGGCTCGACCGAGCGGGTCACCTGGCTGGTCGGCGGCTACTACGCCAGCGATGACATCCTCGATTCCAACCGCACCATCCTGCAGGACAACGCCAACGTCGGAACGATCCGCTTCTTCACCAACAGCCTGCTGGGCTCGCCCTTCAACACCGGCGGCTACACTCCGCTGCAGGCCAGCCAAGCCTTCCGGACCTTTGTGGACATCGGCGAGATCGACACCACCACCGCCAGCGTCTTCGCCAATGCCGACTGGACCCTGACCGACAGCTTCAAGGTCACCACCGGGGTGCGCTGGACCCGCGACACCCAGGCCTATGAGGGCTGCTCGCGCGACTTCAACGGCAACATGCTGCCGAACGTGAACGTCACCAACCGGGCCCTGTTCTTCCCGGTCTACGGCCCAATCGCTCCGATCACCCAGGGCCAGTGCAACACCTTCAACCCGAACACCGCCTCCTTCGGCCTGGTGAAGTCGGAGCTGGACGAGACCAACGTCGCCTGGCGGTTGGCGCTGAACTGGGCGCCGGCCGAGGATCTGCTGCTGTTCGCCTCGGTCTCCAAGGGCGCCAAGGCCGGGGCCACCCCGATCAACGCCGCCAACATCTCGACCCAGAACGCGCCGGCGACCCAGGAAATGCTGCTGGCCTACGAGGTCGGGGCGAAGGCGGGCCTGTTCGACCGCCGGGTGCAGGCCAACGTCTCGGGCTTCTACTACGACTACGAGGACAAGCAGCTCAGCGTCTATTTTGCCGACCCGATCTACACGGCCCTGGCGCGGCTCAACAACGTGCCGGAGTCGCGCGCCTATGGGATCGACGGCGACCTCACCTGGCGGGTCACTCCGGAGCTGACCGCCATGGCCAGCGCCGTCTGGCTGCAGACCGAGGTGATCGGATACGTCGGGGTCAACGCCGCCGGCCTTCCGCAGGATTTCGACGGCGCGGAGTTCCTCTACAGTCCAGAATGGCAGACCAGCTTCACCCTGGCCTACGACGGCCAGGTCGGGCAGGTGGGCCTGAAGGCCGCGCTCAACTACCGCTGGCAGTCGGAGAGCCAGGCCGACCTGGAAGGCAATCCGCTGTTCGTCATCCCCGAATACGGCCTCCTCACCGGCAGCGTCGGCCTCTGGACGCCGGACGAGCGCTGGGGCCTGAGCCTCTGGGGCCGCAATCTCACGGACGAGTACTATTGGTCCGCGGTGAGCAGCAACGCCAACACGGTGGTCCGCTTCCCCGGCATGCCAAGGACGTTCGGGCTGACCCTGTCGATGCGGTACTGAGGCGGAAGCCCCCACGAAGGCGACCCCATTGGAAAAACCCCGTCATCCCGGAAAGCGCGCAACGCTCATCCGGGACCCGGGGGTTGCAGCGCGCCGGCGGCAAAGCCGCGTTCGACGAACAGTTCACGCACCCCTTCGTGGCCTTCCGGGATGACGGGGAAGAGGTGGCCAGGTCCAACGCGGTCGCCGACCTCCAGGCGAAGGGCGCCGGCCTCCGCCGCCGCCATCCCGCGGATGCGGTCGATGGAGGGCCTCGGCCCGATGCTCCCCGATCATGACCCGGACCACAAGCTTGCGGTCGGCCTGCGCCTCGGACAAGCTGACGGAAATGAAAGGGTCGCCGCGTATCGGAGTCCTCGGATGAGCGCTCTCGCCGCCGAGGCCATGCAGACGGTGGTCGCCCTGGCCAGGGCCGTGGCGGCGGAAGGTGAGGCGATCGGCCTGCCTTACGTTGCGGCAAGCGCCGACATCGGCAGTCCGGATCCGATGCGCGGCCCCGATGGGGCGCCGCTGGCCGAGACGGTGTTCCGCTGGCTGGATCCGGGCCTCCGCTACTGGGAGGATCGCGCCTTCGCCCTGCGCTCGGCCTTCGTCCATGCGGCGCGGGCCAGCGCCGAGCCCTTCTATTTCAGCGGCGGGCGGCTGGCGACCTGGCGACCGAGCCCCGTGCTGGAGGCGATCAACGCCGGCGGGCCCATCGAGGCCTTTGGCGTCGGCAGCGCCCTGATCGCGCCGGCCTACCAACCCTATGGGGTCATCGGGGCGGTGGTCTGGGCCTCGCCCGAAACGAAGGTCGATGTGCGGGCGGTGTTCGAGGCCCGGGCGGCGGAACTCCACCTGCTGGCCCTCAAGCTGATGAGCCTCTACGCCGAGGCCAGGCTGGGAACCGTCGCCGCCCCGGTGCGGCTGACCCGGCGCGAGATCCAGTGCCTGAAGTGGGCGGCGGCCGGGAAGACCGACGGGGACATCGCGCAGATCGTGCAGATCTCCGTGCCGACCGTGCGCTTCCACGTGACCAACGCGGCCCGCAAGCTGGGCGCGCCGGGCCGCTCCCAGGCGATCCACCGGGCCGCCGCCCTCGGCTATATCGGCGGGGACGGGCCGGAAGGCGTGGCCCGCCCCGTCCGCCGCAACCCTACTCGTTGACCCGCCGGCCGTCCCGGGCGCTCCGGACCAGGCGGATGAACTCGGCGCGCTGGCCGGTTTCGTCGCGGCCACGGGCGCCCTCGGCCAGGGCGGCGATGCGGTCGTAGCCGAAGCCCGGCGCCAGCCAGGGGTCGCCGCGCAGGGTCTGGCCGAAGCCGGCGACGCTGACCGCCCAGCGGGTGGCCTCGGGGGCGGCCTCCAGGCTGGCGTAGCCGCCCTTGATCGGCTGCTGGATCAGCTTCGAGGTCTGGCCGCCGGGCAGCTTGTAGCGGATCTTCAGGTAGGCCAGCTCGCCGGACGGCGCAGGGCGGCTGGCGACCGGCCGGTAGCGCAGCGGGTCGACGCTCGCCGGGCCGCCGACCGGGGTGATCTCGTAGAGGGCGGTGACGCTGACGCCGGAGCCGACCTCGCCGGCGTCGACCTGGTCGTTGTTGAAGTCCTCGGCCGCCAGCATCCGTGTCTCGTAGCCGATCAGCCGGTACTCGGAGACGTGGGCCGGGTTGAACTCTACTTGGATCTTCACGTCGTCGGCGATCGGGAAGATGCTGCCGGAGAAGTCGTCGCGGAAGACCCTCTTCCCCTCCTCGAGGGTGTCGATGTAGGCCGCCGTCCCGTTCCCGTTCTGGGCCAGCGCCTGCATCATGGCATCGTTGTAGTTGCCGCGGCCGAAGCCGTAGACCGACAGGTAGATGCCGGTCTTGCGCTTGTCGGCGACGAAGTCCTTGAGCTTCGACGGGTCGGCGACTCCGACGTTGAAGTCGCCGTCGGTCAGCAGCACCACCCGGTTGACGGCCTCGTTGCGAAAGCCCTTCCGGGCCAGGCTGTAGGCCAGCGCCAGGCCCTCTCCGCCGGCCGTCGAGCCGCCAGCGTGCAGGGCGCTGAGGGCGCAGCGGACCTTCAGCTTCTGGCTGCCGCTGGTCGGGCCAAGCACCTCGCCGGCCGAGCCGGCGTAGCCGACGATGGCCACGCTGTCGCCGGGCCGCAGCTGGTCGACCAGCAGGTTGAGCGCCTTGCGGGCCAGGGGCAGCCGGTCGGGCCCGTTCATCGAGCCGGAGGTGTCGATGAGGAACACCAGGTTCAGCGGCGGCGCCTCGGCGCGGGGGATGTCGTAGCCCTGCAGGCCGATGTGGACGATCTGCTTGCCGGGCGCCCAGGGGGAGGGGACCACGGCTGTGTAGGCCAGGAACGGTTCGTCGGCCCTCCCCGGCGCGGCGTAGCCGTAGTCGAAGTAGTTGACCATCTCCTCGACCCGGACCGCGTCCTTTGGCGGCCGCACGCCATCGGAGAGGAAGCGGCGGACGTTGCTGTAGGAGGCGGTGTCGACGTCGATCGAGAAGGTCGAGACCGGCTCAGAGGCCACCTGGCGGATCGGGTTTGACGCACCGCCGGGATAGCGCTCGGTCTCCACCGAGCCGGCCGGCGGGCCGTAGGGACGGCCCCTCGGAGACTGGATGAGGGGCGGGACTGCCGAGGCGGTCGGCGCGACCCGCTTGACCGCGACGTCCGCCGGTGCGGCCTCGAGCGCGATCACCCGGTCGGCGCGCGGCTGCGCCGGGGCGGGCGAGGGCGGCGCCGCGCCGTAGTTGCCGGGGGTGCGGTAGCCGCCCGCGCCGGGCTCGTGGATCTGGTAGCCGAACGTCTCGCAGGCTTCCGGCGTCACCTCGGGGCGGACCTCGTCATCGGCCGTTTCCGTCTGGTAGGCCGCTGGCTGGTGGACGGGCGGCGGCCGGACCGGAGCCTGCGGCGCCCTGGGCGGAGCCGAGACCGCGGCGACGGTCACGCCGGCGAGGAGGGCGCTGACGGCGCAGGCGCCGAGAAGTCGGAGCGGGAGTCTGGAGGCCATTGCGATTCCCTTTCATTGAGCGTGCCGAAGGCCAGTCCGCACCCCAATCGAGGCAATTTATAGACGTAATATGATTCTTCCGGCGGCGGACCCGTGTTCCATGAACTGGAATTTCCCCTGTTGGGTGAATGTCGTTCATTCCCGCTTCAGGTGAGCCGATGGACGGTGGGGAATGCCTGGGGCGCGAGCCTTGACAGGCCAGGGCGCCGGGCCAATTGTGCCTTCGAATTTATGGTTAACGGCGGGCTTTTGGGGGGCTTGCGATGTACGAAGCCGATCACGCCGAACCTGTCGCCGTTCCGGTGAGCGCGTTCACCGATTCGCATCCGCCGAAGAAGCACCCAGGGCTCCGCACCGCCGCGATCGGCGTCGCCGTGCTGGCCATGCTGGCCCCGCTGCTGGGCTGTGACACGGCGCCCAACCTGTGGGGCAGGAAGGGCGACGCGGCCTGTCCGCGGCCCCAGCTGGCCACCGTGGCCTCGCCCCAGTTCAACGCCCAGCAGCAGGAGATACGCACCCTCCGCCGCGGGGCCTTCCGCGGCGATTTCTTCTCGCAGCTGGAGCTTGGCCGCCGCTATGAGGGCCAGCGGGCGGTGGACCGCAACCTGGAGGACCCGGTCGAAGCGGCGGTCTGGTACGCCATGGCCCTGTCCAATCCGGACGGCTACGCCCAGGTCTCGGCGGGCGGCCGCCGCGCCAGCCGCGACGCCCAGGCGAGCTCGCGCTTCGACCACTGCCGGGCGGTGGAGCGGCGCAACGCCTACACCTCACTGGATCGGCTACTCGGCCGCATGGACTCGGGCGAGCAGGACAAGGTCCGCAGCCGCGTCGTCTATGTGTTGTCCAGCCAGGGTGCCGAGGGCTTCCGCACCCTGGCGCGGATCCACGACGACGGCTTCGGCATCTTCGGCGAGCCCTCCGACAACCGGGAGGCCATGGGCGCCCGCGGCCGGCCCTACAAGCCGGGCACGCCGTCGGTGATCAACCTGTTCCCCCGCAACGATGTGGACGCCTACCTCTACAACTACCTCGCCGTGCAGACCGGCGACATCGGCGCCTATGTGATGCTGAAGGACTTCGAGCGCTCCTCGGCCGAGCGCGGCGGGTTCGGCAGCTTCGTGGAGTCCAAGGCCAAGCGCTGGACCCCGCCGTACGAATTCTATCCGCCCGACGCCCCGGGCAGCGGGGTGCCGCACGTCGACGAGAGCAACTGGCGCGACGAGGCCACGGACGCGGCGCTCGACCGCCTGCGCGAACTGCCCTTCGTCCACATCGCCGAGGCCTTGACCTATCTGCGGGTGACCCCCTCGCCGGTGAAGCGGGAGGAGGACCTCTATCCGGGCGACGTGCAGACCTTCCAGCAGATGCTGGGACGCGAGCCGACCGGACGGTTCACCTCGATCGAGAAGGTCCGCGCCATCCAGTACGCGGCCGTCAACGGCTCGCCCAGGGCGCAGCTGGTGCTGGCGGTGATGTACTCCGAAGGCGTGGGGGTGCGGCGCGACTACGCCCGGGCCTTCTACTGGTACTCGGAAGCCGACAAGCAGGGCTCGGCGGAGGCGAAGTACGCCATGTCGACCTTCTTCTCTCTGGGGATGGACGGGGTAGCCGACCAGAGCAAGGCCGATGCTGTGGTCTACCAGGTCGGGGCGGCGCTTTCCGGCTTCAAGCCGTCGGCCGGCCGGCTGCAGCAGGTGCTGAGCCAGGTGTCGCGGGAAAATCGGCAGCAGCAGCGCCGTGGGGAGTATCGGTGATGAGCAAGCGTTCCTCCTCGTTCCGTCTGGCCCTGGCGACGGCCACAGCGGTCGGCCTGGCGATGACCGCGTCGCCGGGCCCGGTCTCGGCCATGCCCGAGACCCAGGTGGACCAGCAGATCCGTCCGAACTTCGGCGGGCTGATCAACCCGCCCCTGAAGCCCCGCTACCGCCCCGACCGCTGGCGGCCCGGCAAGTACCGCTGGGGCAAGCGCCCGCGCCGCCCGAACGGCTCCTACTATCCCGACAACGAGCCCTATCCGCGCGACCAGTCGGTGGCGGTCGTCGACTGCGGCAGCGGCGCCTACATCGCCGGCGCGACCGCCCAGGACGAGACGCTGCGTGGCGGCCCCCCGCCGCCCCGCTCGAACGGCAACGGAAACGGCTCGTATGGCAACGGCCGCAACGGGGGCGGCAACGGCAATGGCGGCGGCAACGGCGGCGGCTATGAAGACGGTTATGACGACGGCTACGCCCAGGAGGGCTCGCCCACCCCGGTGTCGGACGCCCTGCAGACCCTCGAGGACGGCGGCATCCTCTACATCCGCGGCGCCGCGGCCTGTAAGGAAACCATCATCGTCGAGCACCCGGTGATCATCGCCGGCGAGGGCGCCTCGATCTTTTCCGAGGGCCAGCCTTCGGCGGCGACCATCGCCCCGGCGGCGGGCAGCGCCTGCATCCGCATCGCCTCGGGGGTGAAGGGCGTGGAGCTGCGGGACCTCACCCTGCGCACCCAGCAGGGCGGCCGGATGCCCTGCATCGAGGCCTGGGACGCCGAGGTGGCCCTGGTGCGCACGACGGTCGAATACTGGGGCGACGCCTCGGCGGTCTACGCCTCCGGCGGCAAGGTGATCATGCGCGACAGCGTGATCGAGGCGAAGAGCTGGGATCCGGCGGTGCTGATCGAGGGGGCGGTGATCGACATCGCCCGCAGCAAGATCGCCGGTGAGGCCGGCGGCCTGGACCTCACCCCCGGCAACGGCGAGTCGCGGCTCGAACAGGTCGGCATCATGGCCCGGGGCGGCGAGACCCCCGGGGACGTCGGCCTGCTGGTCCGCGGCCTGCGCAGCGGAACGGGGACGCTCACGGTCCGCAACGTCACCGTCTGCGGCTGGAACACCGGCCTGCACCTGGAGCGCGGCGCCGTGGTCGATGTCGCCCGGAGCCGCATCTGCGACGCCCAGCGCGGGGTGATCTCCGCCGGCGCCAGCCTGACGGTGCGGGAGTCGGCGATCGGAGCCCGCGAGATCGGCGCCTATGTCGCCTCGGGCCGGGCCCGGTTCAGCCACAACCGCTTCTACGGTGGCGGCCGCCCGGCCTATGCCGAACCCGGCGCGGTGCTCGAGCTGGAAAACAACTGGGTCTACTGGGACAACGATTGCTGGAAGGCCCGCTTCGACCGCGGCCTCTACTGCGTGGCCAGCCGCAACCTGCCGGGCTCTCTGCGCGACCAGGGGGGCTGGAACGGCGGCTACCGCCGCGGCTGGGAGGCGGACGGATACGACTACGGCTTCCAGCGCGACGGCGCGCCCACGGCCCTGCCGCCCGCCCAACCGCCGCCCCCGCCGAAGAGGAAGCGCTGGGGCCGGAACTAGCGCTGCGGACCTCCCTCCCCGAATGGGGAGGGATGTCACAGCTGCGGCGCGACCCGCGCCTTCGCCGCCTGCTCGTAGGCGAATCCCAGCCCCAACAGTCTGGCCTCGCTCCACTTCGGGCCTACGAAGCTCAACCCCACCGGCAGCCCCCGCACCAGCCCCATCGGCACCGTCAGGTGCGGATAGCCTGCGACCGCCGCGGCATTCCCCGCCCCGCCGCCGACGTAGCGGTCGCCGAGCACCGGATCGATCAGCCAGCTCGGGCCCAGGGTCGGGCCGACCAGGGCGACGACGCCGTTGTCGGCCATCAGCTTGTCGAGGCCCCCGCGCGCCAGGCGGTCGGCTTCGGCCTTGGCCCTGAGATAGGCCGGGTCGGTCAGGCCGCCGGTCTTCTCGGCCTGTTCGAACAGCTCCTGCGGAAAGATCGCCATCTCCTGCGCCGCGTGCTCGCGGTTGAAGGCGATGACATCGGCCAGGGAGCGGACCTTGACCCTCGCCGGGTCGGTGGTCGCCAGGTAGTCGGCCAACCCGACCTTCAGCTCGGTGAGCAGGACGACCAGCTCATGGCCGCCGATCTCCCGCCGACCGGGGAAGTCCTTGATGTCGACCAGGATGGCCCCCTGGTCCCTCAGCACCTGCAGGGCGGCCTCGAAGGCGGAGTCGGTTTCCGGATGGAAGCCGGTTGCGTAGCGCATCACCCCGATCCGCTGGCCCTTCAGCGCGTTCGGATCGAGGCCGGCGGCATAGTCCGCCCGGCGGCTGTCGGCCTCCCTGGTGGCCGGGTCGGCGGGGTCGGAGCCAGCCATGGCGGTCAGCAGCAGGGCGGCGTCGGTGACCGTCGTGGCCATCGGCCCGGCGGTGTCCTGGCTGGCGCTGATCGGAATGATGCCGGTGCGGGAGACCAGGCCCACCGTGGGCTTCAGGCCCACCAGGCCGTTGACGGCC
>DASPLD010000338.1:0-12269 GCA_035627755.1 Caulobacter sp.
GCGCCGACCAGCTGCTCGGTGGGGCGGGGACCGACACCCTGGACGGCGGCGATGGCAACGATATCCTCAACGGCGGCGTGGGCGCCGACGCCATGACGGGCGGGATCGGGGACGACATCTTCTTCGTCGACGACGCCGGCGACACGACCATCGAAGCCGCCGGCCAGGGTTCCGACCAGGTCCGGGCCTCCGTCAGCTACACCCTGGCCGACAACATCGAGACCCTGACCCTGCAGGGGATCGGCAACCTCAATGGAACCGGCAACGGCCTGGCCAACACCCTGAACGGAAACGACGGCGCCAACACCCTGGACGGCGCGGCGGGAAATGACGTCCTCAAGGGCGGTCTCGGGTCCAACAGCCTGGTCGGGGGAACCGGCAACGACGTCCTGGTCGGCGGCGGCGGGGTCGACAGCTTCGTCGTTCGCCAGGAGTCCGCCTATTCAAGTCTGGTCCCCGCCGGGCGGGTCCTGGAGACCGATACGATCAGCGACTTCTCCGTGGTCGAAGGCGACATCATCGACCTGTCGGCGATCGACGCCATAGCCGGCGCCGGGGATGACGCCTTCGTCCTGGTGGGGGCGTTCAGCGGCGCCGCCGGCCAGATGACCCTGAGCTTCGCCGCCGGAACCACCACCCTGCGTCTCGACATCGACGGCGATGGCGTCGCCGACTACCTGATGAGGATCAATGACGATGTGCGCGCCGACAGCGGGCGCTGGATACTCTAGGCCCGTCGTAGTCGCGGGTCTGATCCAGCCTCGGGCTTCCTAGGTCCGAAGGCGCGTCAGTGGCTGCCCGGGGTCAGCGCCGCGGCGGCCCGCCAGGCGAGGCAGCGCCAGTACATGGCCACCATCCGCGCCACCCGGTCGGGGAAGTCGAGGCCGAAGGCGGTGGTCCCGTCCGGCTGCGGAACGAGGAACCCGGCCTGCCGGCCGAGCTTGACCAAATGGTTGACCTGGTGCCGCGGCGCCCCGCTGCGCCGGGCCAGGTCCAGCACGTTCAGCCGGATCGGCCCGCGCGGCGGAAAGACATCGCCCGGATCGTCGGTCAGCAGGATCTGGCCGACAAGGACCACGCCCGCATTGCGTTGGGTGAAGACGTCGAGCGACAGGGCCTGCTCCGGCTTGTAATACACCGCCGCCAGGGTGAGGGCCTCGCCCGCCGCCATGAATCGCTCGAACACCCCCGGCGCGTCCCATTGGTCAAGCACCTGGCCGGCAAGGGGTTCGATCGGAGCCAGCGCTTCCAGGTCGCGCCGGAAGCAGCGGTTGATGTAGGCCTCCAGCGCCGCCGTCGGCTGATAGCGTTGCTCGCTGCCGGCTTCCGACCCCCGGACCGGCTCGATCAGCCGCAGGAACTGCAGGTAGGCCAGCGTCGCCCGCGCCCGCCCGCGGCTGGCCAGCTTCAAGCGGCGCATCAAGCGCGCCAGGGTCGCCGCCGTCAGCCCTTCCGGCTGGGCCGCCAGCACTATCGCCTTTTCGGCCGCCACCCAGCGGGTGAGGTCCTGCAGGGACGCCTCGACCGCATGCCCCCGCCCGGAGACGAGCTTCCAGCCATTGAACGTCTGCCGCGCCTGGGACCCGCAGGCGGGGTGGGCCAGGTAGGGCTCGTACCCTTCGGGGCCGCAGTATCGCCAGGCGGCCAACGCCGCCTCGGCGTCCGCGGCATCGCTATGGTCGTCTCCCCGGGCCACCGCCGGAGAGTGCACGATGTTCGACAACCGGGCTACGCATTCTGGGTTGTCGCGGGGCGACCCTGTCAAATTTGCACACTGCCGAACGTCGGACAGTCGACATACGCAGAAAGGGCCATAGCCGCCGCTCGTCCGGAGCGGTCGCCGAACGACGAGGCCCGTCATGAACTTTCCCGCCCTGTTCGATATCACGACCATCTTCGCCCAAGGGGGAGGCGGCGCCTTAGGCCTCTTCAACGGCCATGCCCTGGGAAGCGCGGTCGCCGGCGGCGACATCAATGGCGACGGCTATCAGGACGTGATCGTCAGCGGTCTGGGCGCCGCGCCGAATGGCGCCGCTTCCGGGGCCACCTATGTCCTGTTCGGCTCGGCCGCGGGCCTGCCCGCGCTGGATCTGTCGAACCTGAACGGCGCCGATGGCTTCGTGATCAACGGTGCGGCCGCCGGGGACCTCTCCGGCTACAGCCTGGCGACCGGCGACTTCAACGGGGACGGTTACGACGATCTGGCCATCGGCGCGCCGGGCCACAACGGCGAGGGCGCCGCCTATCTGGTCTACGGCAAGGCCGGCGGGTTCACAGCCACCCTGGAGCTCTCCGCGCTGGATGGAACCGACGGTTTCAAGTTCGTGACATTCGCGCCGGGCGGCGCCGGGGCGGCGGTCAGCCTGGGCGACGTCAACGGGGACGGCCTGGCTGATCTGCTTGTCGGCGCGCCGGACCAGGATGACTACGGCGCGGTCCACATCACCTTCGGCCACGCCGCCCCCCGCGCTGCGGTCGTCACCCCTGGGCTAGGCGTCACGCGAGGCTTCTCGCTCGTTGGCGCGAGCTACGACAGCGACGCCGGCTTCGGGCTCGGAACGGCCGATCTCAACGGCGACGGGATCGGCGACATCCTCGTCGGCGCCCCAGGCAGCAGCACGGACCAGGACTGGCAGGGTGCGGTCTTCGTGGTGAACGGCATGGCCAGCGGCCACCCGGAGCTCATCTTCCTGCACCCGGCCAGCGTGAACCATGTCGCCGGCGCCCTCGAGAACGACTTCGTCGGCCGGCCCGTGACCTCGGCCGGAGACGTGAACGGCGACGGCATCGAAGACATGATCATCGGCGCGCCCCGCAGCCCGTCGGGCGCCCATCTGGGCGGCGCCTACGTGGTGTTCGGCAGGCCGGGCGGCATTGGGGCCAGCCTCGATCTCGCGACCCTGGATGGCTCCGACGGCTTCCTGATCACCGCGGCCCAGCTCTATGCCAGCGCCGGGGCTTCGGTCGCAGCCGCGGGCGATATCGATGGGGACGGTTATGGGGACCTGATCATCGGCGCGCCACAGTCCACCGGCCTCGGCTATGGCCAGATCACCGGCGAGGCCTATGTGCTCTACGGCAAGGCGTCCTTCGACAGCGGCGTCATCTATCCGGACCTGTTCAACGGGCACAACGGCTTCCGGATCATCGCCCCGCAAAGGGACACCTTGACCGGCGCCGCGGTGGCCGGGGCGGGCGACATCAACGGCGATGGGTTTGACGACCTGATCGTGGGCTCCCCCCGCGAGAACGGGGCGGGCGTGGTCTATGTCATCTACGGCCGGATCCGGGATCAGGCCGACGTCGGCGGATCCGGCGCGGACCGTCTCTCCGGTCATCTCGGCGAGGACGTGCTCAGCGGCATGGACGGGGATGACCGGCTGAGCGGCGGCGGCGCCGACGATGCGCTGGACGGCGGCCTCGGTCATGACCTGCTGGACGGCGGGACCGGGGCGGACGCCATGGACGGCGGGGCCGGGGACGACACCTACATCGTCGACGACCTCTCCGACACCGCCACAGAGGCCGGCGGCGGCGGCGCCGACCGGGTGCGGGCCAGTGTCAGCTTCACCCTCGGCGCCGACCTGGAGAACCTGGTCCTGGAAGGGACCGCCGACATCGACGGG
This sequence comes from Caulobacter sp., assembly GCA_035627755.1. Lineage (GTDB taxonomy): Bacteria > Pseudomonadota > Alphaproteobacteria > Caulobacterales > Caulobacteraceae > Caulobacter. The sequence goes on from DASPLD010000338.1 coordinate 3,627, forward strand.
ACCGGCAACGCCCTGGCCAACGTCCTCGACGGCAACAGCGGCGCCAATATCCTGAGCGGCGGCGGCGGCGCGGACCTGATCAAGGGCGGGGCCGGGGACGATGTCCTCGACGGCGGAACCGGCGGCGACCAGCTCCTCGGCGGCATCGGGACCGACGTCCTCGACGGGGCCGGCGACAACGACCGGCTGGAGGGCGGGGACGGGGACGACACCATCCTCGGCGGGACCGGGGCCGACATCCTGGACGGCGGCGCCGACAATGACGCCCTGACCGGCGGGGCGGGCGCCGACCAGCTGCTCGGCGGGGCCGGAACCGACACCCTCGACGGCGGCTCGGAAAACGATGTCCTGCACGGCGGGACCGGGGCCGACGCGATGACCGGCGGGACCGGCGACGACACCTTCCATGTCGATGACGCCGGCGACTCGACCGTCGAGGCGCTGGGCGAGGGGACCGACGTGGTCCGCGCCGGCTTGACCTGGACCCTCGGCGCCAACCTGGAGCGGCTGGTCCTCGATGGCTCGGCCGATATCGATGGCGCCGGCAACGGCCTGGCCAATGTCCTGACCGGCAACGGCGGGGCCAACCGCCTCGATGGCGGCGGCGGCGCGGACATCATCAACGGGGGCTTGGGCGCCGACACGGTGATCGGCGGGACCGGCGCCGACATCCTCTCCGGCGGCGGCGGGGCGGACACCTTCGTGGTGCGCCAGGAGTCGGTCTACTCCAGCCTGGTCCCGGCGGGACAGACGCTGGAGGCCGATACGGTCAGCGACTTCTCGGCCGGCCAGTCGGACGGCGTCGACCTGTCCGCCATCGACGCCATCGCCGGCGGGCCGGACGACGCCTTCGCGCTGGTGGGCGCCTTCAGCGGCGCGGCAGGCCAGATGACCCTGACCTTCGCCGCCGGAACCACCACCCTGGCGCTCGACATCGACGGCGACCAGCGCGCCGACTACCTGATGAGGATCAACGGCGACGTCCGCGCCGAAAGCGGCGGCTGGCTGCTCTAGATGTGAGCCGCCGATAGGTTGTCCGTCCAGTCCGGTCCGCCCGTGCAGGTTTACGGGCGGCCGGGAAGCGGCCATGGTGCAGACGGCGTCCGAGGTTCGAGCCGGAGGTGCTGGACATTGGTCGATCGGATCGGACCATCTGGACCCGAGCCGACATTCCTGTCGGCGGAAACCATCCTGCGGCATCCGCTGTTCGACGACGCCGTCTCCCTGCTGATCGACGGCCTGGCCAGGCTCCACGGCGACGACCGCCGTCTGGTCCGCGGCCTGTTCGAATACGACCGCGCCGTGACCTTCATGCTCGCCATCTGCATCGCCATGAACGAGCGCGAGGACGACCCGGCGACCTGGCTCACCGTGGCCAGCCTCGACGACGGGGCGGCGCAGCTGGACATCGGCACGCCGCGCCGCGTGCGCCGCCTGGTCGAGGACATGCGGGCGGACGGGTATCTGCTGGACGCCGGCGCGGCCGGCGACCGTCGCCGCCACCGGCTGCGTCCGTCGGAGCGCATGCTGGCGATCGATCGGGAATGGGTGGCGGTGTTTCACGAACCCCTGGCGCTGCTGGCGCCTGGCGAGCCGCGTTACCGGGCGGCCGTGGCGCGCGATCCGGCCTATCACCGCGACTATCGGCGGGTGGCGCTGTCGACCCTGGAGGTCGCGCGGCGGACCGTCAGCCAGCATCCGGCTGTCGATTCCTTCCTGCACCAGGCGAGCGGCGCCCGGGTGCTCACCACCCTGATGCAGGCCACCCGCGGGGCGGCGGGCGGCTGGTCTCCACCCGGCTTCTTCACCCTTGCGGCCGAGCGCAATGCAGCGACCCGCGTTCATGTGCGCAACATGCTGCGCGCCGCGGCGCGGGCCGGCTACGTCGAGATTTCCGACGACGCACGGGTCCGCCCGACCCAGCATCTACGGGCCGATTTCGCCGGCTGGGCGGCCGATTCCCTGTCGTCCACCGATCTGGCATCGGCGCTCAGCGCCATGGCCTGAGGCGTACCCCGCCGATCTTACCAGTTTGTTCCGTTGAAGCCGGCCCCCGGACCGACTTGGTTGAACGCAGTTCTCTGCTGTCAACCAGCGCCCCCGATCGAGCAGGGGCGTCTTCCCGGAGTAAGGCCATGGCCGATATCATCGAAACCGGCGCCCTGGACGCCGACACCGGCTTCGTCGTCACCGGCGTGGCGGCGGGCGACTTCGCCGGCCGCGACGTTTCCGCGGCGGGGGACGTCAACGGCGACGGCTACGGCGACTTCATCGTCAGCGCGCCGAGCGCGGACTCCGGCGGCGAAAACAGCGGCGGCGCCTATGTGGTGTTCGGGACCGCTTCCGGGTTTCCGCCGTCATTCAGCCTGTCGGCCCTGAACGGAACCAACGGTTTTCGCCTCGACGGACCGGCCAGCCATCAGCTGGGCGCCGCGGTCGCCGCGGCCGACGTCAACGGCGATGGCTACTCGGACGTGGTGGTGAGCGGCCCGTTCGCCGCGGGCGTCTCGACCGGAGTCCTCTATGTGGTGCTCGGCCACGCCGGCGCCTTCGCCGCCAGCATCAGTCTGGCGACCCTGAACGGATCCAACGGCGGCTTCCGGATCGTCGGCGAGGCCCTCGACTTTGCCGGCTGGGATGTCGCCTCGGCGGGCGACATGAACGGCGACGGCTATGAGGATCTGGTCATCGGCGCCGCTCCGGCCGAGCGCGGCGCCTTCTTCACCGGGACCGCCTATGTGGTGTTCGGCAAGCCGGGCGGCTTCGTCAACCTCGACCTGGGGACCCTCAACGGATCCGACGGCTTCGAACTGACCGGCCAGCCGGCGGAGGGCCAGTTGGGCTGGGCCGTGGCCGGAGCGGGCGACGTCAACAAGGACGGCTATGACGACATCATGGTCAGCGCTCCCTCCGCCGACGACGGCCTCATCGACAAGGGATTCGTCTATGTCGTCTACGGGTCGGGCGCCGGCTTTCCGGCGAACTTCGACCTGGGCGGCTTGAACGGCGCCAACGGCTTCCGGCTGGACGGCTATGGCAGCGAGCAGGCCGGGAAGGACCTGTCGATCTGCGATTTCGACGGCGACGGCCATAGCGACCTGATCGTGAGCAAGCCGGCCGCGAACGCGATCCAGGTGGTCTACGGCGCGGCCGCGATGCCGGCGACCCTGACCTTGAACCCCTTCCAGGCCGGCTTCCAGGCCTTCCAGATCAGCGGCGAGTCGACGCTGGGCCAAAGCGTCGGCGGCGGTGGGGATTTCAATGCCGATGGCTATGACGACCTGCTGTTCAGCGTGCCGGGCGCCAATGGCCATGCCGGAGCGGTCTACCTGGTCTATGGCGGGCCGCGCATCACCGGCGGCTTCTGGGGCCAGAACGATTTCGTCGGCAGCCGCGGCCTGCGCATCGACGGGCCGGCGAGCGGCATCGACTTCGGCGGCAGGATCGGCTTCGCGGGCGACCTCAACAACGACGGCGCGGACGAGATCATCATCTCGGCTCAGGGGGCGAACGGCAACACGGGACAGGTCTACATCATCTGGGGCGATGGGCCGCCGGTCCCGATCCTCTTCACCGGCGACGGGACCGACGAGATCATCGATGGCGACGCCGGCGCCGACACCCTCTCGGGCATGGCCGGCGCCGACACGATCAGTGGCCTGGACGGCGCCGACACGCTCGACGGCGGCGAGGGCGACGACCTGCTGGACGGCGGGACCGGCGGCGACGCGATGACCGGCGGGCTCGGCAACGACACCTTCCTTCTGGACGACGTGGGCGACACCGCCGTGGAGGCCTCCGGCGAAGGGACCGACACCGTCCGCGCCACGATCAGCGCCACCCTGGGGGCCAATCTCGAACGGCTGATCCTGGAAGGGGCGGACGACATCGACGGGACCGGCAACGGCCTGGCGAATCTACTGACCGGCAACGCCGGCGCCAACGCGCTGGATGGCGGCGACGGCAACGACCAGCTGCTCGGCGGCGGGGGCGTCGACGACCTGGTCGGCGGCCTGGGCCACGACTTGCTGAACGGCGGGGCTGGCGCCGACGCCATGGCCGGCGGGACGGGCGACGACATCTACCATGTGGACGACGCGGGCGACGCGGTTTCCGAGGCCGATGGCGAAGGCGCCGACGTGGTTCGCGCCACCGTCTCGGTCACCCTGGCGGACCATGTCGAGACCCTGGTCCTGGAGGGCGTTGGCAACCTCGGTGGGACCGGCAACGGCCTGGCAAACGTCCTCAACGGCAACGCCGGCGACAACACCCTGGAGGGCGGCGGCGGCGCGGACCTGGTCAAGGGCGGCGCCGGCGTCGATATTCTAGGCGGCGGGACCGGCGGCGACCAGCTGCTGGGCGGGGATGGCGACGACAGCCTCGATGGCGCGGACGACAACGACCGGCTCGAGGGCGGCGACGGGGACGACGTCATCCTCGGCGGCGCGGGCCTCGACATCCTCGACGGCGGGGCGGGGAACGACACCCTGGCCGGCGGGACCGGGGTCGACCAGCTGTTCGGCGGGGCCGGGACCGACACCCTCGATGGCGGAGCCGAGAACGACCTCCTCAACGGCGGAGTCGGCGGCGACGCCATGACCGGCGGTCTGGGCGACGACACCTTCTATGTCGACGACGCCGGCGACCTGACCTTCGAGGCCGCTGGCGAAGGGACCGACGGGGTCCGCGCGGGCATCAGCTGGACGCTGGACGCCAACATCGAGCGGCTCATCCTCGACGGCTCGGCCGACCTCGCCGGAACCGGCAACGGCCTGGCCAACGTGCTCGACGGCAATGGCGGCGCCAACGTCCTGGACGGCGCCGGCGGGGCCGACCTCATCAAGGGCGGGGCCGGGGCCGACAGCCTGATCGGCGGGACGGGCGGCGACCTCCTGCTCGGCGGGACGGGGGCCGACCGCTTCGTGGTCGACCAGGCCTCCGTCTACTCCAGCCTGGTTCCGGCTGGGCGGGTGCTGGAGGTCGATACGGTGAGCGACTTCGCGACCGCCCAGGGCGACTGGATCGACCTGTCGGGGATCGACGCCATCGCTTCCACCGGCGGTGACGAGGCCTTCACACTGGTCAGTGCGTTCAGCCATCAGGCCGGCCAGATGACCCTGACCTTCGCCGCCGGAACCACCACCCTGGCGCTCGACACCGATGGCGACGGCGCCGCCGACTATCTGATGAAGATCAACGGCGACGTGCGCGCCGAAAGCGGCGGCTGGCTGCTGTAGAGCTGGGCGCGATCTTGTGGAATCAAACCGCGCTGCTCCAGGGTTTTCGTGGTCGCGCGCTGCTCCGGTAGCCGGCGCCCACCTATCGAGCGCGCTCTACGGCGCCTTCGGGGGTGGCGGGACCACCGGATCGGTTCCCGGCACCGGGTTCATGGCGTCCTCCTCGGCGCCGCGGACCAGGTCCTCGGCCGCGTCGTTGTGGGTCGCGCCGTCGGCATCCTCGCCGGCCTTGGTCGACCGTCGGGTCGGAGGCTTCAGCCGCAGGGCGTCGCGGGCGGCGTCGCCCTCCTGACCGAACAGGCCGCGCAGGCGCAGCTCCTGCTGCGGGAAGGGGATCTCGAAGCCGCCCTTGCGAAGGGCGTCCTCGATGGCCCAGGTGTAGGCGGCGTGGGCGGCGTTGGGGCGCTTGACCGCCTCCAGGGTCGGCCAGACCACCAGCTCGAACATCAGCCCGCTTTCGCCGAAGCCGACCAGCCAGACCTGGGTCTTGCGGCGTGGGGTGTCCTCCAGGGTGAAGGGCACCTCATGGGCGGCCTTGAGCACCGCGTCGCGCACGGCCTCCTTGCTGGTCCCATAGGCGACTCGGAACGGCACATGCATCCGCCGGGCGCTGTTCTGGTGGGTCCAGTTGGTGACCGGCGCCTCGATCAGCCGGCTGTTGGGCACCAGCACATCGAGGTCGTCGTTGTTGCGCAGGCGTGTCGCGCGGGCGCCGATCTCGGCCACCACTCCCCGCTCGCCGGTCTGCAGTTCCAGGTAGTCGCCGATCCGGATCAGCCGGTCGAAGATCAGCACCAGGCCGGAGATGAACTCCTTGACCACCCCCTGCAGCCCGAAGCCAAGGCCCACGCCCAGGGCGCCGGCGAACAGCGACAGGCTTGAGAGGTCCAGCCCGAAGGCCGAGATCCCCATGAACACGCCGATGGCGCTCAGGCCGTAGGTCGCCACCTTCTCGACGATGTAGATCGGCGGGGCCGCCTGCGGCGAGCTCTCCCGGAAGCGCCGGAACAGCCGCTGCACCAGCCGCGACAGCAGCCAGAACAGCACGACGATCAGCACGCCGCTGACCAGGCCGCCCACGGTCAAGTTCGACTTGCCGAAGGTCCAGAGCTTCACCTCGCCGATGTCGCGGATGTCCCGCGTCAGCTCGCGGGTCTCGCGCGGTAGGAAATCGCCGGCCATGACCGGACTTTGGCCGGGCAGGGGTGGCGGAGCAAGGGCGGCGGCGGAAATTAAGGGCTGCCTTGGCCTGTGCTCGGGATATGCTGGCGCCGTGTCCGACCGCCTGCCCCTGATCGACATCGCGCCGCTGCTGGGGGGCGAGCGCCCCGGTCGCGCCGCCGTCGCCGCCGCGATCGGCGAGGCCTGCCGGTCCGCCGGCTTCTTCTATGCCGTCGGTCATGGGGTCCCGGCGGCGGTGCTGGCCAGGCTGGAAGCCGAAAGCCGGGCCTTCTTCGCCTTGTCGGAGGCCGAGAAGCTCGCCATTCCGATGTCCCTCGGCGGCAGGGCCTGGCGGGGCTATTTCCCGGTCGGCGGGGAACTGACCTCCGGCCGGCCGGACCGCAAGGAGGGCCTCTACCTCGGCGAGGAACTGGGCCGGGACGATCCCCGCGTCCAGGCCGGCCTGCCGCTGCACGGCGCCAACCTCTGGCCGGCCGGGGTCCCGGGACTGCGTCCCGCGGTGGAAGCCTTCATGGCCGCCGCCACCCGGGCCGCCCACGCGGTGATGGAGGGCATCGCCCTCAGTCTCGGCCTGCCAGCCGACTACTTCTCCCGCACCTACACCGCCGGTCCGACGGTGCTGTTCCGCATCTTCCACTATCCGGCCGCCCCCGCCGACGACGAGGCCTGGGGCGTGGGCGAGCATACCGACTACGGACTCCTCACCCTGCTGGCGCAGGACGAGTTCGGCGGACTTCAGGTCAAGACGCCGGCCGGCTGGATCGAGGCGCCGCCGGTTCCCGGCGCCTTCGTCTGCAACATCGGGGACATGCTCGACCGGCTGACCGGCGGTGAGTACCGCTCGACGCCGCATCGGGTGCGAAACCTGTCGGGCCATGACCGCCTGTCGTTCCCGCTGTTCTTCGACCCCGCCTTCGACGCTGTCATCCGGCCGCTCCCCGGCCGGGAGGACGCTCCGCCGGGCGAGCGCTGGGACGGGGCCGATCCGGCCGCCTTCCAGGGGACCTACGGCGATTACCTGCTGGCCAAGGTCGGCAAGGTTTTTCCCGATCTCAAGGCCGCCATCACCAGCTAGCCCCTTTCCCGCCAAGGTCTGGTGACATCCCGCCCGACGCGCCTTAGAGCTTCGTGGGGCGCTAGTGCAGGGATGTGCGGATTGGCGACCCATCGCCTTGTCTTGCTGGCCGTCTTGACGGGGGGGCTTCTGGCCCCGGGGCTCGCCGTGTGGGCCGAGGAGCCGAAGGCCGCCGTCCGGGGCGTCGAGGACGAGGACCTGCGGGACCTGATCATCCAGGCCGTCGGCGTCGCCGAGAAGCCCGCCGCCTCCCGCTTCGAAGCCCGCCGCCGCGGCCGCGAGGCCGCCGAGTCCGCCATCGCCGTGCTGCGCTCCGAGGGCTACTACGCCGGGGAGGCGACCCCCGATCTCGGGGACCGCGACGACGAGGAGAGCGAGGCCGCCCCGCGTGCGGTCATCACCGTCGCGCCGGGACCCCAGTTTCGCATCGCCCGCCCGGCCATCGACTGGCAGGCGCCGGCCCCCTCGCCCGAGGTGCAGGGCGCCGGGACCCTGGCCATGGCGTTGCGCCGCGGCCAGCCGGGCCGGGCACAGGACGTGCTCGGCGCCGAGGGCCGCATCCTCTCGGCCATTGTCCAGCAGGGGCATGCCGACGCCCAGGCCCTGCCGCGCGAAGTGGTGGTCGACCACGCCGACCAGACGGTGCGCCCGACCTTCCGCATCGACGCCGGCCCGCTGGTGAAGCTGGACGGGCTGGTGATCGACTACGAGGGCCGCACCGACCGCGACTGGCTGACCGACCTGACCCCCTGGAAGCCGGGTGTCGTCTACGCGCCCGACCGGCTGGGCGAGCTGGAGCGGCGGCTTCGCGAGACCGGCGCCTACGACACGGTCTCGGTCAGCCTGGCGCCGGCCGATCAGGCGACGCCGGAGGGTTATCGCCCGGTTATGCTGGCGCTGAAGGACCGCCCCCGCCGCTCGCTGGAGGTCGGCGCCGGCTATTCGACCAGCGAAGGCGCCGGCCTCGATGTCACCACCACGCGGTACAACGGGTGGCGCCGCGCCGACACCCGGGTCATCGCCCTGCGACTGGCCCAGATGCAGCAGAGGCTCGACTATCGCGTCTCGCTGCCCCATTGGCGGGAACCGCGCCAGACCTTGGCCGTCACCGCCAGCGTCTACAACGAGCTCACCGACGCCTACGACCAG
>DASPLD010000339.1:0-8021 GCA_035627755.1 Caulobacter sp.
CACATAGCCGGCCGGGTTGAGGAACTCCCGCCGGCCCTCGAAACCGATGCGGATCCACCCGCGCGCCGGATCTGCGCCCAATATCTCCCAGCCAAGCAACTCGGCGCAGGGCGGGCGAGGGAGGTTGTCGAGGGCGTGCGGCGGCATGGCGGGGTCCCTTCCAAGAGCGCCTCCACCTTAGGCGCCCTCTGCTGCCACCCCCCTGTCACCATATGCACGCGACCTTCACTTGACTTGAGCCCCGCCCTGTCGCACCCGGCCAGCATGCGCAGACAGCTCCTCGCCCTCGCGGCCGGTTTCGCCCTTTTCGCCAACAGCCTGCCGGCCACCGCCCGTCAGCCAGCCCTCGCCCAGACCCCCCGCCAGCCGACCTACGAGACGGCCGCGGCCCTCCGCGACAAGGCGCTGAACGACGACACCGCCTGGCGGATCACCGAGTCCCTGACCACCGACATCGGCCCCCGCCTGGTCGGCTCCCCCGGCATGGCCCGGGCCAAGGACTGGGCGGTGAAGACCTTCGAGGAGCTCGGCTTCACCAACATCAAGGTCGAGGAATTCCCCAAGCCGAGCTGGACCCGCGGCGCGGAGTCGGCCTCCATCGTCGCCCCCTACAGCTGGCCCCTGGCCATGATCGGCCTCGGCGGCAGCGTGCCGACCCCCGCCAAGGGCATCGAGGCCGAGATTGTCGTCTTTCCCGCCTACGCCGACCTGCTGGCGGCGCCGGAAGGCTCGCTGAAGGGCAAGATCGCCGTGGTGACCGCCCCCATGACCCGCACCCAGGACGGCTCGGGCTACGGCGCCGCCGGCGTCGCCCGCCGCGCCGGCCCGTCGGAAGCGGCCAAACGCGGCGCGGTCGCCTACCTGGTCCGCTCCATCTCCACCTCGGACCTGCGCAGCCCCCACACCGGCGGCACCGCTTACGCCGAAGGCGTCCCGAAGATTCCGGCCGCCGCCATCGGGGTGCCCGACGCCGAGCTCCTGGAAAAGCTCGCCGCCAAGGGCCCGGTCCGCGTCAAGCTCAACATGGCCTCCAGCGTCGATGAAAAGGCCGTCGCCTGGAACATCTCCGGCGACATCGTCGGCTCCTCCAGGCCCGACGAGGTGATCATCATCGGCGGCCACCTCGACAGCTGGGACGTCGGCACCGGCGCCATCGACGACGCCTCGGGCATCGGCATCACCACCGCCGCGGCCAAGCTGATCGGCGACCTGCCGCGCCATCCGGCCCGAACCATCCGGGTGGTCATGTGGGGCAGCGAGGAGCGCGGCGGATCCAGCGACGCCTTCGCGGGCCTGCACAAGGACAGGCTCGGCAGCTTCGTCGTGGCCAGCGAGAGCGACCTCGGCGCCGACCGCATCTACGCCCTCAACCTGCCCAAGGGCGCGCTTGCCGCCCCGCAGCTCAAGGACCTGCCGGCGCTGATGGCCCCGCTGAAGATCATCGTCTCGCGCGAGCCGGCCCAGTTCGGCGGTTCCGACACCGAAGGCCTCCAGGCCGCCGGCGTGCCGGTGTTCAGCCTGCGCCAGAGCGCCCTGCGCTACTTCGACCTGCACCACTCGCCGGACGACACCCTCGACAAGGTCGACCCTGCCCAGCTGCAGCAGAACGTCGCCGCCTGGGTCGCCCTGCTGTGGGTCATCGCCGACAGCGACATCGACTTCCGGGCGCTGTCTCAGTGAGCCGTCTCGCCGGCCACCACGTCGCCGTCCTGATGGGCGGCCTCTCCTCCGAGCGCGAGGTCAGCCTGGTCTCCGGGGCCGCCTGCGCCGACGCCCTCGAACGTCTCGGGGCGACCGTGACCCGGATCGACGCCGGCCGCGACATCGCCCAGGTGCTCAGCCAGCTGAAGCCCGACGTCTGCTTCAACGCCCTGCACGGCGAATGGGGCGAGGACGGCTGCGTCCAGGGCATCCTGGAGACCCTGAAGCTGCCCTATACCCACAGCGGCGTCCTGGCTTCCGCCCTGGCCATGGACAAGGCCAAGGCCAAGGCGGTCCTCGCCGCCGCCGGGGTGACGGTCCCCGGCGGCGGCCTGTTCAACCGCCATGAGGCGGCGCGGGACCACGTCATGCCGCCGCCCTATGTGGTCAAGCCGAACGCCGAGGGCTCCTCGGTCGGCGTCTTCCTGGTCTTCGAAGGCGCCAACCGTCCGCCGCAGGAACTCGCCCAGGACAGCTGGACCTTCGGCGAGGAGGTGATGATCGAGCCGTTCATCGACGGCCTCGAACTGGCCGTGGCGGTGATGGACGGCGTCGCCCTGGCGGTCACCGAGATCGTCCCCACCACCGGCTTCTACGACTTCGAGGCCAAGTACGGGCAGGGGGGCAGCCAGCACATCATCCCGGCCCGCATCCCCCAGGTTGAGTATGAGGCCGCCCTCCGGTTGGCCGAGAAGGCCCATGCTGCGTTAGGTTGTCGCGGAGTTACCAGAAGTGACCTTCGTTATGACCCCGTTAAGCGTCTTTTGGTTCTGTTGGAGGTCAACACACAGCCCGGAATGACGCCCACCTCCCTCGCACCGGAGCAGGCGGCTCACCAGGGTGTGTCGTTCGATGACCTGGTGTTCTGGATCGTGGAGGACGCGTATGCCCGCGGCGGTGCGGGGGGGCGGGCGAAAAGCCAGTCCTCAGGGCAAAAGCCCTAGTCCGAAGGCCCGGCCGGCTGCCGCCCCTCGCGGCGCGGCGGCCGTGAAGCTGCGCGCGGCCCGCGGCGTCGGCCTCTCGCCCCGGCTGGCCCTTGCCGCCGCCGGCGGCGTGCTGGCCCTGGGCCTGGTCGTCGCCCTGGCGACCGGCAACCGCGCCGAACACCTGGCCGACGCCGCCACCCAGGCGCTGGCCGACCGCACCACCGGCTGGGGCTTCACCGTCCAGAATATCCACGTCGCCGGCGCCACGCCGGCCGGCGAGGAAGCCATCCGCGCCGTGCTCGCCCCCGCCAAGGGCGCGGCCATCCTCGGCCTCGACCTGGCGACCGTGCAGCAGAGCGTCCAGAACGTCGGCTGGGTCCAGAAGGCCCGGGTCGTCAGGCTGCTGCCGGACACCCTGATGATCGAGGTCGAGGAGCGCGGCGCCCTCGCGGTCTGGCAGAAGAACGGCCGGCTGCAGGTGATCGACGGCGCCGGCCGCGCCATCCCCGAGGCCGACCCGGCCGCCTTCCCCCAGCTTCCGCTGGTGGTCGGGCAGGGGGCCGAGACCGTCGCCGCCGACATCCTCAGGTCCGTGGCCAGCCGCCCGCGCCTCAAGGCCCGCGTGGAGGCGCTGGTGCGGGTCGACGAGCGGCGCTGGGACATCCACCTCAAGGACGGCCTGATCATCCTGCTGCCGGCCGTCGACGAGGAAAGCGCGCTGATCGAGCTGGACCTGCTCGACCGGCGTGACCGCATCCTGGAGTCGGGCCTGGAGCGGATCGATCTGCGTGAACCCGGCGCCCCGGCCTTCCGCCGCCGGGAAGTGGCCGCGACCGCCCCAGTTGAGGGCGGCGTCTGATGGGAGTTTCCAGGTGCTGAAGTCCGCCTCGCGCACCGATGGCAAGGGCCGCCAGGCCAAGGACACCTTGAAGGCCGCCCTCTCGCGCCAGCCGCTGATCGCGGCCGTCGACCTGGGCGCCTCCAAGGTCGCCTGCTTCGTGATGAAGCCCGAAGGCGTCCGCAAGGCCGACCGCACGCTGACCGCCGCCGGCGTCGGCTATGTACAGTCGCGCGGCGTCAAAGGGGCCGCCATCGCCAGCATGGACGACGCGGCCGAGGTCATCGCCCTGGCGGTCGAGCGGGCCGAGGGCGTCGCCGGCGCCGCCGTCCAGGGGGTGACCATCGCCACCGCCGGGGGTCAGCTCGCCTCCTGCCGCGTCTCCGCCCGCGTCTCGCTCGGCGCCCGGCCGATCAGCGACAACGACTGCTCCCGCGCCCTTGCCGCGGCGCTGGCGGAAATCCGCCTGCCGGGCCGCAAGCCGATCCACCTGCTGCCCGTCGCCTGGTCGGTGGACGGCCAGAAGGGGGTGCGCGACCCGCGCGCCATGTTCGGCAAGTCCCTCGGCCTCGAACTCCTCGTGGTCTCCATCGCCGAGAACACCTTCCAGACCTTGAGCCACTGCGTCGAGCGGGCCCACCTGGAGTTCGAGGGCGTCGTCGCGGCGCCTTTCGTCTCGGCCCTGGCCGCCCTCGAAGAGGACGAGATGGAGCTGGGCTGCATCTGCATCGACATGGGCGGCGGCTCCACCTCGGCGGCCGTGTTCGTCAACGGCAGCCTGATCCACGTCGACAGCCTGCCGGTCGGCGGCGAGCACGTCACCCAGGACATCGCCCGCGGCCTCTCCACCTCGCGCGCCGGCGCCGAGCGCATCAAGACCCTGCATGGCTCCGCCATCGCCTCGGCCAACGAGGACCGCGAGATGATCGAGGCCCCGCCGCGCGGCGACGATCCCGGCGCCGGCCCGGTCGTCGCCCCTCGCAGCCTGCTGAAGGGCATCATCGCCCCCCGGGTCGAGGAGACCCTCGAACTGCTCCGCGACCGGCTCAAGAACGCCGGCGTCATGATCGATCCCGGCGCCAGCGTCATCCTGACCGGCGGCGCCTCCCAGCTCGCCGGGGTCCGCGAAGTGGCGGTCCGTGTCTTCGACCGTCCGGTGCGGCTCGGCCGCCCCCGCCGGGTGCCGCACCTGGCCGACGCCGTCACCGGCCCCGCCTTCTGCGCCGCCGCCGGCATCCTCCACCGCGCCGCCTTCGGCCCCCGCGAGGCGGTGTCGTCCAAGCTCCTGGCCACCATCAAGAAGCCCAGAGCCCCGGTCGATCCCAACGCCAACGGCCTGGTCAAGACGCTGAGCTGGCTGCGCGACAACCTGTAGGCCAACCTGTCCGATCCTTAACTTGCCACCTCGGGGCGCTGCGCTCATCCGTTGCGCAGGAGTTCGCGGGGGCGGACGAGGCGGGACGGGGATGGACGGGGCCAAGCTGAGGCTGGATCCAGGACTGCGGCCGGCGGCCTACGCGCCGGTGTTCAAGCAGTTCGGGCGGCTGCACATCCCGGGCCTCCTCGTTTCCCAGGACGCCGCCGAGCTGGCCAAGGCCGTGGCCGGCTCCCAGGCCTGGCGACGCAGCATCCGCCTGGCGGACGACGGTACGGACCTCGATGTTCCCCTCGGCGAATTCCTGGCCCTCGACCCGGCCAGGCGCGCGGAGCTCGAGCGCCAGGCCCACGAGAGCGCCCGCGACGCCTTCCGCTACATGTTCGACACCGTCCGTATCGGCCAGGATCTGGAGGCCGGCCGGCCAGTCGAACCGGCGCTGGCCGCGGTCCAGGCCTTCGTCAACAGCGACGGGTTCCTGGGCTTCCTGCGCACCCTGACCGGCGACGGCCGCATCGTCTATTGCGACGCCATGGCCACCCGCTACCTGCCGGGCCACTTCCTGACCGCCCATGACGATGCGGCGCCGGGCAAGCACAGGCTCTATGCCTATGTGCTGAACCTCACCGCCCGCTGGCGGGCCGACTGGGGCGGCATCCTGATGTTCCTCGACGAGGAGGACCACGTGGCCGAGGGCTACACTCCCGCGTTCAACGCCCTCAACATCTTCCGCGTGCCCCAGCGCCATGCGGTCTCGCTGGTCGCCCCCTATGCCGGCGAGCCGCGGCTCTCGATCACCGGCTGGATCCGCTCGGAGGCCCCGGCCTAGCCATAGCCCGAAGCCTGATGTTACATTCCGGTAATGTTCGAGCGGGGCTCCAGGCGTGAACCAGACCGGGCCGGTGCGGCGCGAGGCCTTCCTCGACTCCGAGGCGGCGGCGGCGCTTCTGCGCGATCCCGACAGCTTCGATCCCACCCCGGTGTTTGAGATCGCAAGCGACCTCTATGGGTCCCTGCAGGGCGCCGGCTCGCGGACCCTCCTGCTCCGGCCCGGTGACTCGCTCGCCCCCATCCTGCCCGGCGGCGCCAAAGGGGGCTTCCTGCTCGACCTCGACCCGCCCGCCTGGCGCTCTGAGTGGGGCGGCCTGCTGTTGTTCCAGGACCCCGGGGGACGGGTGCATGGCTACCGGCCCGTTCCCGGGGCCCTGACGCTGTTTCCCGCCCCGGCCGCGCCGCTGATCAGCCTGATCAGCCCGCAGGGGATACAGCGGGCCTCCATCCTCGGCTGGTGGACATGAGGTGATTTGCTGTCCGGAGGACTCACTTCGGACTCAACGATCCCCGAAAACGGTGCGTCACCCACAGCTGTGGATCGCTGCGACCAGCCGTCGCGATTCGCACAAGCCCTTATGTCGCAACAAAAATCCTCAGCCAACGGCTCGCTCGGCAGCCGACTCAGGTTAAGCATCTTAACCGCCAATTAACGCTGTCAGCTGTCTAGTTAACGGGTCGTAAGCCATACCGGCGGGTGGGTCGGCGGTAGGCGTAGGCGACGACTTGAAAGGACGCGGGGTCCAACCGATGAAGCTTTACGCTCCCCAAACCACCGAACTGAAGCCGCGCATCGTGGTGTTTGGGGTCGGCGGCGCCGGCGGCAATGCCGTCAACAACATGATCGAAGCCGGCCTCGAGGGCGTTGAGTTCGTCGTCGCGAACACGGACGCCCAACAGCTGGCCTTCTCCAAGACGCCGCTGCGCATCCAGCTGGGCGTGCAGGTGACGCAGGGCCTCGGCGCCGGCGCCCACCCCGAAGTCGGCATGAGCGCGGCGGAGGAGAGCACCGTCGAGATCGGCGAGCACCTCGATGGCGCCCACATGGTCTTCATCACCGCCGGCATGGGCGGCGGCACCGGCACCGGGGCCGCGCCGATCATCGCCAAGTGCGCCCGCGAGCGCGGCATCCTCACCGTCGGCGTGGTCACCAAGCCCTTCCACTTCGAAGGCCGCCACCGCATGCGCCTGGCCGACGCCGGCATCAACGAGCTGCAGCGCTACGTCGACACCCTGATTGTCATCCCCAACCAGAACCTGTTCCGGGTGGCCAACGAGCGGACCACCTTCGCCGAGGCGTTCGGCATGGCCGACCAGGTCCTGCACTCGGGCGTGCGCTCGATCACCGACCTGATGGTGCTGCCGGGCCTGATCAACCTCGACTTCGCCGACGTGCGCACGGTGATGACCGAGATGGGCAAGGCGATGATGGGCACCGGCGAGGCGAACGGCGAGGACCGCGCGCTGATGGCCGCACAGAACGCGATCCAGAACCCTTTGCTGGACGAGGTGTCGCTGAAGGGCGCCAAGGCGGTGCTGGTGAACGTCACCGGCGGCCTCGACATGACGCTGTTGGAGGTCGACGAGGCGGCCAACGCGATCTCCGAGCAGGTGGACCCGGAAGCCAACATCATCTTCGGCGCAGCCTTCGACCCGACGCTGGACGGGATGATCCGGGTGTCGGTCGTCGCGACCGGCATGGACGGCGCCTCCATCGCCGCCATCGAGCCGAAGATTGAGCGCCGGCCGCTGCAGGCCGAGCCGCTGCGCGCGACCATCACGCCCGCCGCCGAGCCAGCGGGGGAGCCGGTGGCCGAGCCGGAACTGGAGCCGGCTCTTTCGCTCGCGCCGCAGGAGGAGGAGCAGGCCGACATCTTCGCGGCGGCAGCCGCGGAATTGGCCGAGCAGCCCCAGATCGCCGAGCCGATCGCCAAGATCGTCGATCCCTCGGTCGAGGAGCTGGAGGAGGAGCCGCTGTTCCCGTCCTCCTACCAGGAGCCGCGCAAGCCGCGCGGCGGCTTCCTGAGCCTGTTCGGCGGCCGGCCGCGCTATGAAGCCCAGCCCGCGCCGGCCCCGGCCCCTGCGTCTCGCCCCGCAGCTTCGGCTGGCGGCGCGGCCACCGCTGCGGCCCAGCCGGCGGCGACGCCGGTCGAGGAGGCGGACGCGAACGAGGACCTCGAGATCCCGTCCTTCCTGCGCCGCCTCGCCAACTAGGCGCCAGGAAACCTTCGGACAGGTTTCACACAATCGATAAGGCAGAGGGGTGCGCCCCTCTGCTAGACTGCCCTCCCGTGAAGGAGGGCGACCATGAACGTCCAACGGATCATTTCGGTCCTGCCGCTCGCATGCG
>DASPLD010000340.1:0-19528 GCA_035627755.1 Caulobacter sp.
GTGGCGCAGGGCGGCCTTGATCAGGGGCACCAGCTGGGCCTTGTCGCCGGAGAAGCTGCGGGCGACGAAGGTGGCGCCCAGCTGCAGGGCGAGGCTGACCATGTCGATGGCGCTGTCGTGGTTGACCACGCCCTTCTTGGACTTCGACCCCTTGTCGGAAGTGGCGCTGAACTGGCCCTTGGTCAGGCCGTACACCCCGTTGTTCTCGACGATGTAGGTCATGTTGACCCCCCGCCGGATCGAATGGGCGAACTGGCCAAGGCCGATGGAGGCGGAATCCCCGTCGCCGCTGACGCCCAGGTAGACCAGGGAGCGGTTGGCCAGGTTGGCGCCGGTCAGCACCGAGGGCATGCGCCCGTGGACGGTGTTGAACCCGTGGCTGGCTCCCAGGAAGTAGTCGGGGGTCTTGGACGAGCAGCCGATGCCGGAAAGCTTGGCCAGGCGATGCGGCTCCAGGTCGAGCTCGAAACAGGCCTGGACGATGGCGGCGCTGATGCTGTCGTGGCCGCAGCCGGCGCAGAGGGTCGAGACCCGGCCCTCGTAGTCGCGGCGCGTGTAGCCGACGGCGTTGGGGGTCAGGGAGGGGTGGGCGAACCTGGGCTTGGCGATATAGGTCATCGGGCCATCTCGCTCTGAACGGGCGCGCCCATCAGGGCCGAGATTTCGCGGGTGATGAACCGGGCGGTGATCGGCGCCCCCTCGTAGTGGAGGATCTTGACCAGCCGGGCCGGGTCGACCCCGCCCTCGGTCATCAACAGGGTCCGCAGCTGGGCGTCCCGGTTCTGCTCGATGACGAACACCAGGTCGTGGCGGTCGATGAAGTCGAACACCTCCCCGGGGAATGGGAAGGCGCGGACGCGAAGGGCGTCGACGTAGAGGCCCTTGGCCTCCAGGGTCGCCATCGCCTCGTCCATGGCCGGACCCGTCGAGCCGTAGTGGATGACGCCAAAGCGGGTCGGCCGGCTGGCCCTCGCCTCCATGGGCGGCGGCACCAGCGACTTGGCCGTCTCGAACTTCTTCAGCAGCCGCTCCATGTTGTCGACATAGACCGGCCCCTCCTCGCTGTAGCGGGCGTAGCGGTCGCGGCTGGTGCCGCGGGTGAAGTAGGCGCCCTTGGAGGCGTGGGTCCCCGGATAGGTGCGGAACGGCACGCCATCCCCGTCCACGTCGAGGTAGCGGCCGAAGTCCCGGCCGGCCTCGAGCATCTCGGCGGTCATCACCTTGCCGCGGTCGAGCTGCCTGGCGTCGTCCCACTGGAAGGGTTCGGTCAGCCACTCGTTCATGCCCATGTCGAGGTCGAGCATGACGAAGACCGTCGTCTGCAGCCGGTCGGCGAGGTCGAAGGCAAGGGCCCCGAATTCGAAGCATTCGCCCGGATCGCGCGGCAGCAGCAGCACGTGCTTGGTGTCGCCATGGCTGGCGTAGGCGGCCGAGAGGATGTCCGACTGCTGGGTGCGGGTCGGCATGCCGGTCGAGGGCCCGCCGCGCTGCACGTCGAAGATCACCGCCGGGATCTCGGCGAAGTAGGAGAGCCCGATGAACTCCTGCATCAGGCTGATCCCCGGCCCCGAGGTGCAGGTGAAGGCCCGCGCCCCGTTCCAGCCCGCGCCGACCACCATGCCGATCGAGGCGATCTCGTCCTCGGCCTGGACGATGGCGTACCGGGCCTCCCCGGTCACCGGATCCAGGCGCAGCTGCTGGCACCAGTCGGTGAAGGCCTCGGCCAGGCTGGTCGAGGGGGTGATCGGATACCAGGCGCAGACGGTGGCTCCGCCGTACACCGCGCCCAGGGCCGCCGCGGCGTTGCCCTCGACGAAGATGCGGTCGCCGACCCCGTCCGCCCGCTTCACCTGCAGGCCCAGCGGCTTGAGGTTCTCGCGGGCGTAGGTGACGCCCATATGGAAGGCCTCGATGTTGGCCGGGATCAGCTTGGGCTTGCTGGCGAACTGCTCGGCCAGCAGGGCCTCGATCACCGCGTCCTCGATGCCCAGCAGATAGCCCAGCACCCCGACGTAGATGATGTTCTTGAACAGCTGGCGCTGGCGCGGGTCGCTGTAGGCGGCGTTGCAGATCTGCTGCAGCGGCGCCCCGATCACGGTGATGTCGTCCCGGAACCTCGAGGGCGGCATCGGCCGCGTGGAGTCGTAGAACAGGTAACCGCCGGGCTCGATTTCGGCCAGGTCGCGGTCCCAGGTCTGGGGGTTCATGGCGACCATCAGGTCGACCCCGCCCCGGCGTCCCAGCCACCCCTCGCCGCTGATGCGCACCTCATACCAGGTCGGCAGGCCCTGAATGTTGGATGGGAAGATGTTGCGGGCGGCGACAGCCACCCCCATCCGCAGGATCGACTTGACGAACAGGCCGTTGGCGCTGGCCGAGCCCGATCCGTTGACGTTGGCGAACTTGACGACGAAGTCGTTGACGGCGGTGATGGGCATCAGCGGCACCCCCCCGCCTGGGTGGTGGTCAGCAGGAACTTCTGCATGTCCCAGGCCCCGGTCGGGCAGCGCTCGGCGCAGAGGCCGCAATGAAGGCAGACGTCCTCGTCCTTGACCATCACCCGGCCGGTCGGCAGCGTGCCGGACACGTAGAGGTCCTGGGTCAGGTTCAGGGCCGGCGCCTTCAGCCGCGTGCGCAATTCCGGCTCGTCGCCATTGGCTGTGAAGGTGATGCAGTCGGTGGGGCAGATGTCGACGCAGGCGTCGCACTCGATGCAGGCCGGGGCGCTGAACACCGTCTGGACGTCGCAGTTGAGGCAGCGTTGGGTCTCGGCGTAGGCCAGCGCCATGTCGAAGCCGAGCTCGACCTCGGCCTTGACCGAGGACAGGGCCAGCGTCGTCTCAAGCAGGGGGACCTTCTTGCGCTCCTCGAGCGAGATGTCGTTGTCGTAGCTCCACTCGTGGATGCCCATCTTCTGGGACGCCAGGGTCACCCCGGGCGGCGGGCGCAGAGCGGTGTCCTGGCCCCGGCAGTAGAGGTCGATGGAGACGGCCGCCTCATGGCCGTGGGCTACGGCCCAGATGATGTTCTTGGGGCCGAACGCCGCGTCGCCGCCGAAGAAGACCTTTGGATTGGTCGATTGGAAGGTGGTCTCGCCGACCACCGGCATGCCCCACTTGTCGAACTCCAGGACGTCGCGCTCGATCCAGGGAAAGCTGTTCTCCTGGCCGATGGCCACCAGCACGTCGTCGCACTCGAAATGCTGGTCGGGGTCGCCGGTGGGGCGCAGGGCGCGCCGGCCGTCCTCGCCGGTCTGCCAGCCGACCTTCTCGAACCAGACGCCGGTGAGCTTTCCATTGTCGTGGGTGAAGCTCTTGGGGACCAGGAAGTTGAGGATCGGGATGCCCTCGTGCATCGCGTCCTCCTTCTCCCAGGGGGAGGCCTTCATCTCGTCGAAGCCGGAGCGGACGATGACCTTGACGTCCTCGCCGCCGAGCCGGCGCGAGGTGCGGCAGCAGTCCATGGCGGTGTTGCCGCCGCCCAGCACGATCACCCGGCGGCCGATCTTCTCGATATGGCCGAAGGAGACGGATGACAGCCAGTCGATGCCGATGTGGATGTTGGCCGCCGCTTCCCTGCGACCGGGCACGTCGAGGTCGCGGCCGCGCGGGGCGCCGGTGCCCACGAAGATGGCGTCGAAGGGTTCGGCCAGCATGCCCTTCAGGCTGGTGATCTCCTGGCCAAGGACCAGCTCCGGCCCCATGGCGGTGATGTAGCCGACCTCCTCGTCGATCACCTCCTCGGGCAGGCGGAAGCGCGGGATCTGGCTGCGGATCATGCCGCCGCCCTTGGCGTCGCGATCGAAGATGACGACCCTGTAGCCGAGCGGGGCGAGGTCGCGGGCCACGGTCAGGCTGGCCGGGCCGGCCCCGACGCAGGCGACGGTCTTGCCGTTCCAGGTCTCGGCGGGCTTCGGCATCCGGCCGTTCAGCTCGCCCTTGTTGTCGGCGGCCACGCGCTTGAGGCGGCAGATGGCGACCGGTTCCTCCTCGACCCGCCCGCGCCGGCAGGCCGGCTCGCAGGGCCGGTCGCAGGTCCGCCCCAGGATTCCCGGGAAGACGTTGGACTTCCAGTTGACCATGTAGGCGTCGGCGAACCGACCCTGGGCGATCATCCGGATGTATTCGGGCACCGGCGTATGGGCCGGACAGGCCCACTGGCAATCGACCACCTTGTGAAAGTAATCAGGCGACTCGGTATTCGTCGGTTCCAACTGCGGAACGCTCCTCTTCCCCCGCTCCCGTGTCTGGAAGGAGTGACGAAGCCGCAACCGGGCGACCACGCCCTACGCCCGCACAGAATGCCTTGTTAAACGGACGTTAGACCCGCGAGTCGGTAGGGGACAAGGGGTAAAGGGACGCACTGCCCCCCTCATTCCTCCGGCGGCGGCGCCCGCGAGGTCATGCCGGCCGAGGCGGCGTCGTCATCGAGCTGATCGTCCGTGGAGGGGTCGATCCCTCGCTCCGGCGCCCGGGGCGCAGGCGCCTTGGTCTCGGCCTTGGGTGTCTCGACCTCGGGCGGCGGCGCCGGCAGCTCGCGGGCGCTCTCGGCCGCCTCGTCGGCGGCGGTGCGCGGATCGAGGTCCGCCGCCGTCTCGCGGCTCATGAAGGCAAGCAGGGCCAGCGTCGCGGCCACCCCGACCAGGAAGCCCACAACGCCCCAGAAGAACCCGCCGCCGCCACGCTTCTCAGCCATCGTCTCTCGCCCTCACGTCCCCTGCCAGGTGCGCACCCGGCCGATATCCACATGTACGAACCCGCTGTCCGGATACCAGCCCACCCCGCCGCCCTTCAGCGCCAGGGCCGCGTCGCGAAAGGCCGTCAGGGCCACGTCGTTGAGCCGCACGTCCATGGCCTTGCCCTCCATGTGCATGGACCGGGTGGCGACCTCGCTCTTGCCGTTGGCGGCTGCGCTGCGGTCCTGCAGGGCGGCGTTGGTCACCGGCGAGCGGAAGGCGGAGATGATTCGGTAAGGCTCGGTGGAGCCGAATTGGCTCTTCAGCGTGAACAGGATGTCGAGCAGGCGGACGTCGATCGGGTGTTCCTCGCCGGAGCGGAAGTCGCGCAGCAGCTTCTTGACGCTCATCAGCCCGTCCCAGACGTAGCGCCCGTCCGCCCAATAGGTGACGTCCAGTTCCTCGAGGGTGTGCAGATGGCGGAAGGTCAGCCGCCGCGGCCCCTCGGGCGGAGGCCGGACCGGAGTCGGGGCGAGGTTGAGGTCCTCGGCGCTGACCGGCTCGCCCGGCGGCTCTTCCTGCGCCAGGGCCGATAGGCCGAACGAGGCGGCGACCAGGCCGCCGCCGGCCCGAAGAAGGGTCCGCCGGTCGGTCACGCGACCGCTCCGCCGGCGGCGGCGATCCGCTGCATCAGCTGGCCATCCCAGCCGTAGGGATCGGCGCGGAAGTTCACCTGCCCGTCCGGGGTCACATAGGCGGTCCAGTAGAGCAGGAAGACATCGACCGGCCGCTGCACGTCGGCGCGGGTGGTCTTGCCGCTGGCGATGGTCGCGTCGATCTGCTCGGGGGTCCAGTAGGGGTCGCCGGCCAGGATGTGGCGCGCCAGGGCCAGGGGCTTCTCCAGCCGCACGCAACCGTGGCTGGCCAGCCGGCTGTAGCTGGCGAACCGCCCCTTGCTGGGGGTGTCGTGGAGGTAGACCGCGTAGGGGTTCTGGAAGTCGAACTTGATCAGGCCCAGCGCGCTCCCCGGCCCCGGCGCCTGCTGCAGCATGCCGCCCGGCAGGATGCGGAAGCCGTTGGCCGCGAGATACCCGCGGCCCTTGGGCAGCAGCTCGTTGCGGGCAATCCCGGCCGGCACGTTCCACGGCGGGTTCAGGACGATGCTGTGGATGGTCGAGCGCAGCATCGGGGTCTCCGATCCCGGCTTGCCGGTCACCGCCCGCATCGACATGGTCGGCTGGTCGCCCTCGAACACGGTCAGCTTGGCGTCGGCGATGTTCACCTGCACCCGGTGCTCCGGGAGCGACTGGGGCAGCCAGCGCCAGCGCTCCATGTTGGCCAGGATCTGTTCGATCCGCTGCTGCACCGGCACGTTCAGCTGGGCCCGGACCCCCGCGGTCAGCACGCCGGTCGGCTGGTATCCGAACCGCCGCTGGGCCCGGCGGACGGCATCCGCCAAGGCCCCGTCATAGACGGCGACGGTCGGGGCGGTCCCGGGCGGGGAGCCGGCCGGCGCCACGCGGGTCACCTCGGGAACCGCCGGGTCCTCGACGGCCAGCCGCTCGCGCAGCGCCTCCACGAGCGGGCCCGTGGCCCCCGGCTTGAGGTCGACATTCGCCAGAGGGGTCCAGCCGCCGGCGTCACGGATTTCACGATACTGGGCCAGGCCCTTCTGCAGGGTCTGGTAGCCCGTATAGGGCGGCGGCAGGCTGTTCAGCCAGGCCTGCACCCTGTTGTTGGCCACCGCCTGGGCAAGGCCCGGCGCGGGGTCGTAGGCGGCCGGCCTAAGGCCCCAGTCCTGGCGGAATCCCGATTCCGGCAGCCGGCCGGTCCGCACGGCCTTCGCATAGCGCAGGGTCGCCGCGACCAGGGCGCCATTGTCGCCGCCGCGCGGGGCGAAGGCGCCGGCCGGGAAGCCATGGACATGGGCGTTGTCGAGCGCGCGGCGCAGCAGGGCGGCCTGTTCGGGGGTAGGGTTGATCGCCGCCGCCGCCGAGGTGGCTGGCCGATAGGGCGTCGGCTGGGCGGAGGCCGGCCCGAGGGCCGCCAGCCCAAGAAAACCCATCAACGCAACCGCGACCGCTCCGACCTTACGCCCCGTCGACACCGACCCAAATCCCATTAAAGCCATCGCGCGGAGGTTAACGCACGTTCTCGAACCAGGCGCTATCCTGACTCCTGTCAGGCGAACCCCCAGGAAGAATGTTCGGCGGACCGCGGCGTTCCGGCAACGGTGAATCCGGCCGGTGCGGGGGCCCTTCTCAGAACAGCGTCACCTTCACCTCGACCCCGATGGTGCGCGGGTCGTTGATGAAGCCGGTCAGGTTGTTGAAGTCGATGCCGCCTTCCAGCGAGGTGTCGTCGGTGATGTTGCGGCCGAAGGCGGCCACTTCCCACCGTCCGCCAGGCGCCACGTAGCCGACCCGCAGGCCGCCCTCGACCAGCCGGTCGTCGGTGAACTCGACCGATTCATAGAGGAAGAAGTTGATCTTCGAGCGGTAGGCCCAGTCGGTGAACACATAGATCTCGCCGTCTCCGACCGGCCAGCTGTAGCGGGCCGTCAGGTTGCCGACCCAGCGCGGGGCGTTGGGAAGGCTGTTGCCGTCGATGTTGACCGTCCCGGGGAGGGCGCCGGGCGGGTCCTTGACCGTGCAGGGGGCGCCGCAGGGGGCGGTGGCCAGGTCGGGATCGTCCAGTTCGGTGTGGTTGTAGCTGAGGCCCGCGGTGATCAGCAGGTTCTCGACCGGCTTGGCCTCGACATCGAGCTCGAACCCGTAGCCGTTGGCCTGGTCGGCGTTGAGCAGCCGGTTGAAGTTGGCGCCGCCGCCCACCGCGGTCAGCTGGATGTCCTCGACCTGGTAGGCGAAGACCCCGAAGTTCACCCGCGCCCGGCGGTCGAACAGGTAGGCCTTCACCCCGCCTTCCCAGGACAGAACCGTTTCCTCGTCGGCCACCGACAGGCTGGAGCCGAACAGCAACCGGCCCTGGATGCTGGGGGCGCGGTAGCCGGTGGCGACCCGGCCGTAGAGGTTGACGTCCTCCGTCACCGCATAGGTGGCGCTGAGCGTCCAGGAGAGGTTGTCGCTTTCCGGATTGGCGCGGAGCGGTCCGGTCGGCGGGGCGCCGATCGGGGAGATGGTCTGCTCGGCGACGAAGTCCTTCTCGTCCTTCGAATACCTCAGGCCGCCGCTGAGCTTCAGGGCGTCGGTCACCTGCCAGTCGAGGTTGCCGAACAGGGCATAGGCCTTGGTCTGCTGCTGCTGCACGGCGTAGCCGTTGAGCGTTCCGCCGGCCAGGGTGTTGTAGTTGAAGCTCTCGATGGTGACGTCTTCGTCGAAATAGAACAGGCCGACCTGGTATTTCACTGGCCCGGCCGCGCCGACCAGCCGGAACTCCTGGGTGAACTGGCTGTGGTCGGGCATGCCGTCGGCGCTCTCGGCCGGGAAGGGGATGAACCCCGGACCGGACGGCGGGGCGAACACGGCGCCGAAGCCGCCGTCGATGTCGCCACGCGAGAACGCCTCGACACTTTCGTAGGCCGTGATCGAGGTCAGCTCCAGGTCGCCCAGGGTGAAGGTCAGCCGCATGTTGCCGCCGAAGTACTCGACCTCCTGGGTCGAACGGACCTCGGCGTCCTGGGCGATCTTCTCCGGGTCGAAGCCGGCCACGAAGTCGTTCGTCCCCGGCCGGATGATGTTGGCCCGGAACAGGCGCGGGGTCCCCTCCAGGTCGCTGTAGTGCAGGTTGAACAGCGCGCTGAAGCTGTCGTTGGGAGTCAGCAGCAACTGGCCCCGCAAGGCCACCTGGTCATACCCTTCGGCGACGTCCTCCTGGCCGGTGAAGGTGTTGTCGACCCAGTCGTCGCGGTGCTGCACCAGCCCCGAGATGCGCCCCGACAGCATGCCGTCGACGATCGGTCCGCCGATCGCCCCCTCGGCGTTGATGGTTCCGTAGGTAGCGTAGGACAGCCGGCCGAAGCCGCTGGGGGTGTCGGAGGGCTTCACCGAATCGAACTTCAGCACCCCCGCCGGGGTGTTGCGCCCGAACAGGGTGCCCTGCGGCCCGCGCAGGGCCTCGACCCGCTCGATGTCGAACATCGGGAAGCCCTTCAGCACCGGGTTCTCCAGCACCACCTCGTCATAGACGAAGCTGACCGGCTGGCTGGCGTTGAGGTCGAAGTCGGTGTTGCCCAGGCCCCGGATGTAGGGGCGGGGGAAGGTGCGGCCGAAGCTCGATTCCAGGGTCACGCTGGGGATGCGCGAGGACAGCACCCGGATGTCGCCGCCGCTGGAGCGGATGACGTCCAGCTTCTCGCCGCCCACGGCCGTCACCGACAGGGGCACGTCCTGCAGGTCTTCGGCCACCCGCTGGGCGGTGACGAAGACGGTGTCGACCTCGCCGCTCTCCTCCTGGGCGGCGGCCGCGCCCGCGGCGGCGGCCATGGCCAGGGCGAGAACGGAGGCGCGGCCGAGCGCCCGGCGGTTGGAGTTGGATTTGAACATGAGCCCCTCGCGTGCTTCTGCTTGTATCAAGACCGACGCTGAACTGTCTTGCCAGCTTCACGGCGAGTCGGGCTTGCCGCCACCGGGAAAAGTCGACCAGCTGGGCGCCGCAGGGCATTCTTGCGCGCATTGCGCCCTCGCAGACACACACCTTCAGTCGGCGGAGTCTGCCGGGCCCCGGCTTCTCCATGTGAGTAGCCGGATTTCGTGGGTTGATCCGACGTCGGACGATCTTCGCGCGGCCCGCCCGGGCGTGGCCGACGCGACGGAGACGTCGACGTCCTGCGACTGTAGCGGCGCGGGGCCCGTCGGCGCCATAGTGGGGCCAGGGAGGCGCCGATGCCGAAAACCATGCTCAAGTCGATCCTGGGAATCCTGGCCGCCGCCGGCCTCGCCGCGTCAGCCGTCGCGGCCGAGCCCGAGCTGGTGCTCAGCAAGCGGGTTTCCGGCAAGGCCGAGGGCCGCCTGGTGCGCACCGCCCAGGGGCTGGCGCTGCTCGGCGAGGGCGGCCTCACGCCGCTGGAAGGCGAGCGGGCCCCGTCGGCCTGGGGCGAACAGGGCTGGGTGACTCCCGCCCCGCCCGCGGGCCGCTGGTTCCTGGCGGTGGAGAAGCCGCGCACCGGCGGCTTCGCCGAGCCGCAGCGGCGCGGCCGAATGGTGCTGGGCGACCTCGACGCGGCCGCGCCGATCTCGGCCCAGAGCAAGGTGATGCACAACGCCGCCTGGCCGGTGGCGGTGACCGAGAATCCCGATGGGTCGCTGACCATGCTGGTCTGGGCCAAGGCGCCGCCGTTCGTGACCGAGCCCGGCTATCGCCTGGTGCGCTACAGACCCGGGACCTACCTGCGCGACGCCCAGGTCGCCGACTGGCCGGGCGGGCCGAAGGTGGTCGGCCCTTCCCAGATGATGGCCGACGGCCAAGGCGGCTGGAGCCTGCTCAGCCGGCTGGACGAGGATGGCGAATGTGGTCGCCGCGCGGGCTTCTCCCTGACCCGCATCGACGCCGCGCTGAAGGTCTCGCCCGGCCCGTCCGTCTGCCTGCCGGAGGCCTTCACCCCCTTCACCACCGAAATCATCGCCGCCGCGCTGACGCCGCGCGGGCCCGTCTGGTTCGTCAGCGGCAAACAGGCCGGCGCCCATCGCATCGGCCGCATCGAGGCGAGCGGCGAGACCCTCAGGGCCAAGGCGCTCGGCGAACTGCCGGCCGGGGAGATCGTCTCGGTGGCCTACGACGGGACCGACCTGCTGCTGGTCCAGGCCGGACGGGCGATGCGGGTCGCTCCCGGGGGCGAGCCGGCGGACGTCGACCTTCCGGCCCCGAGCTGCGACGGTCGCAAGGCCGACGGCAAGCCTGCCTTGCTGGCCGCCGTCATCGACGGGAAGCTGCACCTGGCGGCCATCGCCGACGGCTGCGTCAACGTCTGGCGGCTGTAGGCTCTGCCCGCTGTCATCCTCGCGAACCGGAGGATGGCGGGGCCGGCCTCTACCGCGTCCCGTAGAGCCGGTCGCCCGCGTCGCCGATGCCCGGAACGATGAACCCCCTAGGGTCCAGCCCCCGGTCGATCGCCGCCGCCCAGATATGGACGTCCGGATGCTCGCCCTGCAGCCGGGCGATCCCCTCGGGACAGGCGAGGATGCAGACAAAGCGCAGGTCCCGCGCCCCCTGCTCCTTCAGCCGCTCGACCGCCGCGCAGGCCGTGCCGCCGGTGGCCAGCAGGGGGTTGATCACGATCACCTGCCGCTCGGCCAGGGTCTCGGGGACCTTCAGGTAGTATTCCACCGCCACCATGGTGGTCGGGTCGCGGTAGAGGCCGATGTGGGCGACCCGGGCGCTGGGGACGAGGTTCAGCATCCCCTCCAGCATGCCCTCGCCGGCCCTCAGGATGGGGGCGAAGACCAGCTTCTTGCCGGCGATCTGCGGCGCCTCCATCCGCTCCAGAGGAGTCTCGATGGCGTGCTGCTCGAGCCCCAGGTCGCGGGTGACCTCGTAGCAGAGCAGGGTCGACAGCTCCCGCATCAGCTCGCGGAAGGTCTTGGTCGAGGTCTGGCGGTCGCGCAGCCGGGTCAGCTTGTGCTGCACCAGCGGGTGGTCGACGACGGTGACTCCCTTCGGCGAGTACATCAGAACACCGTCCCGTCGCTGATGATGTGGAGCGGCGGGCCGCCGTCCTCGCGCCGTTCGCGGGCCAGGACCCGCCCGGTCGCCCAGGTGCCGCCCTCAAGGACGCGGGCCAGGGGGAAGTCGGCTTCCGCTGCGCCCAGTCGTTCGCGGACCATGGGGGCGATGCGGTCGAGGAGGGCGACGGTCAGGCTGCGCCAGCCGACGATCAGCGGGCGCGAGACGTCCTGGCTGAGCGGTTGCTGGCTCGGATCCCTCAGCACCAGCACCCCGCCATCCATGAACAGCCCGCCATTGCGGTATTCGGCCAGGCCGGTCAGGCCGTCGATGTCGAAGACTTCGATACCCGCGTCCTGCAGCGGCTCGATCAGGCTGTAGGCCAGCCACTGGCTGAGCTTGTGGATCGGCACGAGATTGTCGGTGGGGTCATTGCGGCGCATCGCCGGATGCCGCCAGGTGTCGCCCAGGTCGACGCCGCCGAGGGTCAGGCGGTTGCGCCAGATGGGACCGAGCGCCTCCAGCAGGACGTCCAGGATCACCGGGGCGGGCAGGCGCCCGTCCACCGCCCGCGCCGCCAGGGCGTCGAACAGGCCGCCGGGACGGGGCCGGTCCTTGAGTCCGAACAGGTCGGGTCGCGCGGTCGCCTGGTCGCCCAGCCGCCGCAGCAGGTCGGCCCGGCCGTCCAGCCCGAGCAGCGGATTGGCCTCCGAGACCTGGAACCCCTTCGCCAGCGCCCGGGTGGTCAGCCCCGAAAGAGCGTCCGCCCGGAAGGCGTCGGGACCGGCCGAAAAGGCGCCGGACTCGAACAGCCGCAGGCTGGCCACCGCCAGACCCTCCGACCGGCTGGTGACCGAGCCCGTGGCCGCGTCGCTGTAGCGCCAGGCCGGGCCGGCGCCCGCGTCCAGCAGCACGGAGGTGATCGCCAGGTCGAAGGCGGCCCGGCCCCGGTGGGCGGCGTCGACCCAATCATGGCGCTGGGAGAGCTCGGCCCACAGGTCCCGCCCCCCGACCACGAAGTGGCGCCAGCGGGCGTGGAACGGCACCTGCAGCGAGGGATACTGGCTGCGGATCACCGCCGTCACCCGGTCGGCGACCGGCTCCAGCTGCATCAGGTCCACCCGCCAGTCGGCAAGCTCGCCGTCGAGGGCGAGGCCGAGCATTGCATGGGCGCGCTCGCGGACCGCGGCGGCGGACAGCAGCGAGCGGGCGGCTTCTTCTTCGGTCATGGGGCGGTCTAGAACTTGTCCAGCCCCCGCCCGACCACCTTGGTCAGGTCCTCGGGGGACGGCGGCGGCTCGGGCGTGTAGTAGCCGGCCGCCTTCTTGGCCTCCATCTCGACGCTGGCGTCGTCCGGGATCAGCTCGGCGGGGATCGGCACCCGCTCGCGGATCTCGATGCCCCCCTCGGCCAGGGCGTCGTACTTCATGTTCGACATCGACACGAACCGGTCGATCCGCCGGATGCCCAGCCAGTGCAGGATGTCGGGCATCAGCTGCTGGAAGCGGGCGTCCTGCACCCCGGCGACGCATTCGGTGCGCTCGAAGTAGGTCGCCGCCTGGTCGCCGCCCGGCTGGCGCTTGCGGGCGTTGTAGACCAGGAACTTGGTCACCTCCCCGAGCGCCCGGCCTTCCTTGCGATTGTAGACGATCAGCCCCGAGCCGCCGTTCTGCGCCTCGCGCACGCACTCCTCGATCCCGTGGGTCAGGTAGGGCCGGCAGGTGCAGATGTCGGAGCCGAACACGTCGGAACCGTTGCATTCGTCGTGGACGCGGCAGGTCAGGCGCTTGTCCTCGCGACCGATGAAGGCCGGGTCGCCGAAGATGTAGAGGGTGATCCCGCCGATCGGCGGCAGGAACACCTTCATGTCGGGCCGGGTGACCAGCTCGGGGTACATGCCGCCGGTCTGCTCGAACAGGGTGCGGCGCAGCTGGGTCTCCTCGACTCCGAACCGCTCGGCCACGCCGGGCAGGTACCAGACCGGGTCGACCGCGGCCTTGGTCACCGCGACGTCGCCGCCCTCATGGACGATATCCCCGTCCACCTTCAGCCGGCCGGAGGCGATGGCTTCGGCGATCTCGGGCAGGGTCAGACGGGCCTTGGTGATGGCGATGGTCGGCCGGATGTCGACGCCCTCGGCGATCTCCCTGGCGAAGTCGAGGGCCACCCGATGGCCCCAGGGATCGAGGCTGACGATCTTTTCGGGGTTCATCCACTGGTCGTGGGGACCGATGTCGACCACCGGCGAGGTGTCGGTCAAGTCCGGACGGGCCAGGGGGTTCATGGCGCCGGCCGAGATGGCCAGGGCGCGGTAGACGCTGTAGGCGCCGCCGTGGGCGCCGATCGCGTTGCGGTCGGTCCCGGCGTTGACGGTGGCGACCACCGGCCCTCGCTCGGCTGCGGTGGAAGCTCCCCAGTTGAGGGGGAAGCGGCTGGCGCCGCCGACGCCCGGGTGGGACGTCAGCCGGATATGGCCTTGACGATTGAGTGACATGCTTAGCTTGGCCCGTGGGCTCTCCAGAAACGGAAAGGCCCCCGCCGGTTCTCGCCGGCTGGGGGCCTTTGAAACGGGATAGTGGTCCCGATCCGTTTGCTTGACAAGAGGGGTGCGAATACCCGGCGTCAGGCCCGGGTCAGTTCGAACAGCCGCTGGTCGTCTTCCACCACCTCGATCGCCAGGTGGGCCATGGTCTCGTCCAGCCGCTTCTGGGCCAGCTCGCGGGCATGGTCCTCGTCCGGCGCGTCGACAATCTGAAGCGTCGGCACGCTGTAGCGCCTGTCATGGATGTAAAAAGAAAAGGTACGCATGGGTAACTCCCCCGGAGCCACGGCGAACGTGCACGCCGAAAGTCTCGCGGAAACCGATCGCACCGTCCCAGAGCGATTGTGAAGACAAGTTAATACATGCGGCGTCTTTCACCTAGTGGTAAATACTCACATATTCGGCAACGTTGTTAATGTCGTCTACCTGACAGTCGCGCTCTTGACCCGCGAGTGCTGCCCGCGTGAAATCCCGGGTCTATTCCTGGAGCCCTGAATGTCCGAGCTCGACACCTTCATCGCCGGCCTGCCCAAGGCCGAGCTGCACCTGCACATCGAGGGCAGCCTGGAGCCGGAGCAGATGTTCGAATTCGCCCGGCGCAACCGCGTCGCCCTGCCGTTCGCGACGGTGGAGGAGGTCCGCGCCGCCTACGCCTTCTCCAACCTCCAGGACTTCCTGGACATCTACTACCAGGGCGCCGGGGTGCTGCTGACCGAGCAGGACTTCCACGACCTGGCCCTGGCCTATTTCGACCGGCTGGCGGCCGACGGCGGGGTCCACGCCGAGATCTTCTTCGATCCCCAGACCCATACCGATCGCGGCCTGCCGTTCAGCGTCGCCGCCGACGGACTGCTGTCTGGGATGAAGGCGGCCCAGGTGAAACACGGCATCTCCAGCAAGCTGATCCTCTGCTTCCTGCGCCACCTCGACGAGGACGCCGCCTTCGCCACCCTCAGGGTGGCGGAGCCCTACCTCGACCGCATCGCCGGGGTCGGCCTCGACTCCTCGGAGGTCGGCCATCCGCCGGCCAAGTTCGCCCGGGTCTTCAAGGCCGCCGCCGAGCGCGGCCTGCTCAAGGTCGCCCACGCCGGCGAGGAGGGACCGCCCGCCTATGTCTGGGAAGCCCTCGACCTGCTGCGCGTCGACCGCATCGACCACGGCAACCGCAGCCTCGAGGACGAGGCCCTTACCGCCCGGCTGGCGGCGATGGAGATGACCCTGACGGTCTGCCCGCTGTCCAACCTCAAGCTCTGCGTGGTCGACGACCTGACCCGCCACCCCCTGAAGCGGATGCTCGACCTCGGCCTGAAGGCCACCATCAACAGCGACGATCCGGCCTATTTCGGCGGCTACCTCGGTGACAACTGGCGCCAGGTGGCCGGGGCCGTCGGCCTGACTCGCGAAGACCTGGTCACCCTGGCCCGCAACAGCTTCACCGGCAGCTTCCTCGACGAGGAACAGGTCGCCCTGCACCTGCAGGCGATCGACGCCTACGCGGCCGAACCGGCATGAGAAAAGGGCCGCCCAGGCGGGCGGCCCTTCCCTCACACGATCAGCCAGCGCCTAGCTGGTGATGCGATACCGGCCCCGGCGGTCCGGGCAGACCCGGACGTAGCGGTAGTCGGTGCGGCCGCCGTACTCGGTCGGCGCCACGGCCAGCCGGCAGCGGTTGCGGATGTACCAGTCGCGGTCGTAGCGGCCGCTGCGGTAGCCGGTCCGGTAGCGCGGCTCGCGGTACTCGTAGGTCTGGTTGTAGGTGTAGTAGTAGCCGTCCTCGTCGCAGGCGGCCGCCTTCTCGCCGATGTTGGCGCCGATCGCGCCCCCGACGACGGCGCCCAGCACGGTGCCTTCGGTCTGGGCCTCGTTGCCGGCCACGTTGGAGCCGATGGCGGCGCCGGCCAGGGCCCCGATCAGCCCGCCGATCACCTGGTTGCGGTCCTCGCGCGTCTCGCAGTCCTCATGACGCCAGTCGGCGTAGTAGTCGCGGCCCCCGTCGCGGCCATAGCGCCCGTCGCGGCGGTCGCCGTAGTCGACACGAACATCGGGGTCGTACCGCCATTCGCCATAGCGCCGAACGTAGGCGCCGTAGCCGTAGCGGCGGTCATAGGCGGCCCGGTCTCGTTCCCACTGGGCCCGGCGCATCTCGTAGTCGCGGCGCCGCTCTTGATACATGGCCTGGCGGCGCTGGTACTCGGCCTGCCGGCGCTCCCAGGCCGCGCGGGCTTCCTCGTACTCGCGCTGCTCGCGTTGATAGTCTTCCTGCTGTTCCAGGTACTGTTCATAGGTCTGGGCAGGGCTGGGCGCGCGTGAGCGCGGCTGCGCCATCGCGGTGAACCCCGTGCTCAGCGCCAGGACGCTGACCAGGGTTACGGTCAAGGTGGATTTCATCGGATTGAGCTCCCAAGCGTTAGAGCGGCCCCCCTTTGGCGAGCCGCCATCGGCGGGCCTCCCCGTCCCGGGGCCCGATGGCTTAACAAACGCCGATATGCCGCGCCGGTTGCCGGACCGGCTTCGCCGGGGCCGCAATACTGCCTGAGGTTGGCCGGGGCTGGTCCTCGCGGGCCAACTGGCCGCTGCCAAGTCGGGGCGCGCTGGGCGTCTGTTGAACCGCTCAGGTCCTGGGAAACAGGACCACCACCCGCCGCTTCATGTCCAGCCGCAGCCGCCAGCGCGACCAGAAGTCGACGCCGAGCGACCCCATCAGGGCGGGATCCAGCCCGGCGATCAGCCCGGCGTCGGCCTCCTCGTAGAGTTCGCCCCGGATCGACAGCGCCCGCAGCCGACCGTCGGCGCGATGGCGGGCGGCAGGGTCGACGCCTTCACGGGCCGGGCGGAAGGCGGCGATCCTGTCGCTGAGCCGCACCAGGCCGGCCGAACTCCAGTCGAGGGCGAACAGCCCGGCCCGGGCGCTGCGGTCGTCGGCCGCCGCCGCGCGCACGGCCGGCACGCCGCCGACCATGACCAGCGGCAGGATCCGGCCGCCCGGCCGGCTCCCCGCCGAGGGCCGGATGCTGACCTTGCAGGGCCGAAAATCCAGGTCGATCACCTGCCCCGCCAGGGCGTCCGCCCCGATCACCCCGGCGATCGGGGTGTCGAACCCCGGGGCGCGGCCGTCGAGGTCGGCGACCTTGACGGGCAGGGCCTTCAGGCGAAGCCCAGCGACGCGCACGACCGCCACCAGGTCGACGGCGGTGTGCCCCTCGCCCTGGGCGCGGGTCTCATGGATCAGGGTGGTCGGGGCCGAAGGATCGATCAGATAGTCGCCGGCGATCCCGGCCACCTCGGCGGGGACCACCACGGCGCCGTTTTCGAACCAGCACTCGGCGGCGATCGCGGGAAGGGCGAACAGGCTGGCGGCCGCGGCCAGGGCGGCGATGCAAGCGTGTCGGAAGACGTTCAGCCGGCGGCCCTGGCCAGGGCCTCGCCCACGGTCGGGGCGGCGACATCCTGGTCGATGCGGCGCAGTTCGCCGGCGCCGGGCGGCTGGTCGCAGGTGGCGCAGACCAGCTTCGGCCGGAACGGATGGCCGTCGTGGACCATCACGAAGGGCCCGTTGCCCTCGCCGTACACATGCCGCTCGCCCCAGTCGTAGAGGGTCAGAAGCACCGGGCGAAGGTCGCGGCCCTTGGGCGTCAGGATGTATTCCTGGCGCGGCGGCCGCTCGGAATACTGCCGGGGCTCCAGGACCCCATGGACGACCAGGGCCTTCAGCCGCGAGGCCAGCACGTTGCGCGCCACCCCCAGCCGCTCCTGCCACTGCTCGAACCGCCGCACGCCGTTGAAGGCGTCGCGCAGGATCAGCAGGGTCCAGGGATCGCCCACCACCTCCAGCGTCGCGGCGATGGCGCATTTCTGACGGGAATAATCGGCGGTTCGGCCCATGACCGTCAAACTGATCCTTCCCCGTACGGAAGGCAAGGGGGTTTTGATTCAGGACGGATGAGGGATCCACCCCTCCGGTGTCCCGGGAGGCGGTACTGTCCCCTTGCGGCCGTCATCCCGGAAGTCGCGTCGCGGCTGCCCGGGATGACGGGGGTTATGGGCTACTGCTGCTCGTCCTCGCCTTGGCGCGCCGCCTTGGCCGCGGCCTTCTCCTCGCGGCGCTTGGCCTTCTCCTCCTGGCGCTCGGCCTTCTGCTGCTGCCTCTGCTGCTGGACGGCTGCCTTCTGCTCCTGGCGCTGCTCCTGGGCCTGGGCCTTCTGGGCCTGGCGCTGCGCCTGGGCGGCCTGGGCCGCCTGCTGGCGGGCCTGGGCCTGGGCCTGGGCTTCGGCGCGGCGCGCGGCCTGCTGCTGCTGCGCCGCCCGTTGCTGGGCCTCCTGCTGTTGGCGGGCCTGGGCCTGGGCGCGCGCCTCGGCTTGGCGAGCCTGCTGGGCCTGACGTTCGGCCTGACGTTCGGCCTGCTGCTGGCGCTGGGCCTGGGCCGCCTGCTGCGCCTGAGCCTGACGCGCCTGAGCTTGGGCCTCTGCCGCCGCGCGGCGGGCCTGCGGGTCGCCCTGGCCTCCCTGCCGCTGCTCGAGGCGGTCCTGGCGGCGTTCCTGCTTCTGCTCGAGCCGTTCCTGTCGCCGTTCCTGCTTCTCTTCCAGCCGCTCCAGGCGCTGCTCCTGCTTCTGCTCGACGCGGTCCTGCTTCTGTTCGATCCGCTCCTCGCGCCGGACGGCCTTGGTCTCGCGACGGTCCTCGCGGCGGTCCTGCACGCTCGCCTGGCGGGCCGCCCGCTCCCGTGCTTCCTGGCGCGCCTCGGCGATGCGGCGCTCCCGCTGGGCGTTGGCCTCGGCCAGCCGCTGCTGGCGCACCTGCTGCAGTTCCTCGGCGCGGCGCGCCACCACCAGCGGCGGCGGCAGGTCGTCGCGGCTGTCCCTGCGGGCCCGGCGCCAGTCGTCGCGGCCGTAGACGTCGCGCCACTCTTCGCGCTCCTGCTGGGCCAGGGTCTCGCGCCGACGCCAGGTCGACTCCTCGACCCGCCTCCGCTCGGCCCGGCGCGCGGCCCGGCGCAGGTCGCCGGCCCGGGCGTAGTAGCGGCTGGCGTAGTCGGCCCGGCTGCGCCGGTAGTCGTAGGGCAGGGGGCGGCCATAGCTGTCATAGACCACCGCCAGCGCCCCGCCGGCGAAGGCATAGCCGAAGTCCGGGTCGCGCACGAACCAGGGCTCGTCCTCGCCTTCGCGGTAATAGTAGTACCGCTCGCCGCCGTAGGGCAGCGGCTCCATCACCCGCCAGCCGCGGTCGTCTTCCCAGTAGACCGGCTCGACGTCGCCATAGTCGTAATAATAGTCCGGGGACTCATCGCCATAGTAGTCGTCGGCCTCGACCACGTCCTGCCAGTAGTCGCGGCGGGCGGCGGGGGCATTGGAGGCCAGCACGGGCACGGCCCGGGCTTCGGGCAGGTTCTCGGCCAGGGGCGCGACGTCCTCGGTGAGCGCGATGGCCAGCTGTTCGGAAGCCGGAACCTCCGCCGCCGACGGCGGTGCGGGCTTGTCGCAGGCGGCCAGGGACAGAGCCAGGACGGCGGCCGAGGCCAGCAGGACGGGCTTGAACATCGCAATACTCCTTCGCACGGGGCCAACCTGAACGGGCAGGTCGGCCCGAAGCTCCCCACGGGTCTTGCCGGGAGCGGCTTGATGGATCACATGACAGCCCGCGCCTGAACCTCGCCTGAACTCAAGGGAAATCGTCATGTCAGCCGATCCTGTCGTCAT
>DASPLD010000341.1:0-4660 GCA_035627755.1 Caulobacter sp.
AAGATGATGTCCTCGGGCGGGAAGCCGTCCTCGACCAGCAGCCTGTAGGCGCGCTCGCAAATATCGACCTTGCGCTCCTTGGTGTCGGCCTGGCCGACCTCGTCGAACGCCATCACCACCATCGCGGCGCCGTAGTCGCGCACCTTGCGGGCGAGGCGCAGGAATTCGTCCGCGCCCTCCTTCATGCTGATCGAGTTGACGATCGCCTTGCCCTGGACGCACTTGAGGCCCGCCTCGATCACCTCCCACTTGGAGCTGTCGATCATCACCGGAACCTTGGCGATGTCCGGCTCGGCGGCCAGCAGGTTGAGGAAGGTGACCATGGCCTGCTTCGAATCCAGCAGGCCCTCGTCCATGTTGACGTCGATGACCTGGGCGCCGGCCTCGACCTGCTGGCGCGCGACCGCCAGGGCCGCCATGTAGTCGCCGTCGACGATCAGCTTGCGGAATCTGGCCGAGCCGGTGACGTTGGTCCGCTCACCGACGTTGACGAAGACAGGTCTCACTACAGCATCCCGTTGTCCAGCGCCGGCTCGCGGCCGGCCAGGGCCAGCCTCCGGCTGATGACCGCCTGTGGCAGCCCGTCGGCCAGGGCCTTCAGCGCATGCGCCGGTCCCTTGCCATGAATATCTCGAAGCGTCGCCACGGCGGCCCTCAGAGTCGCCATGTCCGCCCCGGCCACCGCGGCCTTGAAGTCGTCCGCCGCCAGCAGCGGCTGGCCCGGCGGCGGGGCGATGTCGACCCGCGCCGCCGCCTGGAACAGGGCGTTCAGCAGCACCGCCGCGGCCTTGTCGTTGTGCGGCCGGCCCAGCCGGCTGCGCAGGTCGCGCAGCAGTTCGGTCTCCGTCGCGGAGAGCGCCAGGGCCTTGTCGAGCTTGCCGGTCATGCCAGCTCGAATGGCTCCAGCCCGGCCAGCCGCATGGCCTTGGGCCGTTCGGGGATGGCGCGCGGCGCCTTGCCCTTCACCGCCTCGGCCACATGCCGGATGTGGTCGGGGGTGGTGCCGCAGCAGCCGCCGAGGATGTTGACCAGGCCGCTGGCCGCCCATTCTTCCAGGTGACAGGCAGTTTCGTGCGGTTGCTCGTCGTACTGGCCCATGGCGTTGGGCAGGCCGGCGTTGGGATAGGCGGCGACCAGGGTATCGGCCACGCGGGCCATCTCGGCGATGTGCGGCCGCATCAGGTCGGCGCCCAGGGCGCAGTTGAAGCCTACCGCGAACGGCTTGGCGTGCTTGACGCTGTTCCAGAAGGCCTCGGCCGTCTGTCCCGACAGGGTGCGGCCGGAGCGGTCGGTGATGGTGCCGCTGATCCAGATCGGCAGCGGCTCCAGCCCCTCGTCCTCAAGGTCGAGGATGGCCTTGATGGCGGCCTTGCAGTTGAGGGTGTCGGTGATGGTCTCGATGAGGAACAGGTCGACCCCGCCCTCGTGCAGCGCCCGCACCTGCTCGCGGTAGGCGTCGTAGACCTGGTCGAAGGTGACCGAGCGGGCGCCGGGATCGTTCACGTCGGAGCTCATCGACAGCATCTTGTTCAGCGGCCCGATCGAGCCGGCGACGAAGCGCGGCTTGTCAGGCTCGGCGGCGGTAAACCTGTCGGCCGCGGCGCGGGCCAGCTTCGCGCCCTCGAAGTTGATATCCCAGACGGCGGCCTCGCAGGCGTAGTCCTCCTGGGCGATCCAGGTGGCGCTGAAGGTGTTGGTCTCGCTGATGTCGGCGCCGGCGGCGAAATAGGCCTCGTGCAGCTTCTGCACCAGGTCAGGCCGGGTCAGGCAGAGGATGTCGTTGTTGCCCTTCAGCAGGACGTTGTGGTCCTTGAAGCGCTCGGCGCGGAAGTCCGCCTCCGACAGCCCCTCGCGCTGGAACATCACGCCCCAGCTGCCGTCCAGCACCAGGATGCGCTCCCGGGCGGCCTGCTTGAGCAGGGCGATGCGGTCCTGGCGGGTCATTTGGCGGCCTCCTGCTTGGCCAGCTGGGCCTTGAAGTCGGCCTCCATCCTGGCGGTGACCTTGGGCAGTTCGGTGGGATCGACGAAGGGATTGGGCTTGCCGGGGCCCATGGCGGCCTTCTTGCTCCACAGCCCCATCTGTTCCGGATGGGGCGCCAGGAAGACGTCGGCCTCCATCTTGCCGAGCTTGACGAAGGTCCTGCGGTAGTCGTCGACGATGCCGGGGTACTGCGGGTTGGGCGCCAGCCGATTGGCGGCCACCGAGGTGCTGCACCAGAAGATGACCTTGTAGGCCTTGGCGCCTTCCTTGACCGTCGTGGTCCAGGAGGTGCAGCCCTTGGTGTGGCCCGGGGTCAGGTTGGCCTTCAGGCTGTTGCCGCCGAGGGTCAGCACCTCGCCGTCGGCGACGGTCTTGTCGACCTTCACCGGCGGGAAGGCGTAGGCGGCGACCTCTTCCGAGCCCGGATACTTGCCGTTCTCGAGGGCCCACCTGTCGCCGGCGCTGGCGATGACCACGGCGCCGGTGCTCTTCTTCAGCTGAGCCAGGGCGCCGGCGTGGTCGAAGTGGGCGTGGCTGTTGAGGATCAGGTCGACGTCCGAGAGCTTGAAGCCCAGGGCCTTGATGTTGGCTTCAACCAGGGCGGCGTTCTGCGGCATGCCGCCGTCGATCAGGATATGCCCCTTGGGGCTGGTAATCAGCCAGGCCGACAGGCCTTCGGTCCCGACATAGTGGATGTTGCCGATCACCGTGAAGCCGGCGGCCGGCTTGGTCCAGATCCCGGGGAACTGGGCCACGGCGGCCGTGGCGACCAGGGCGGCGCCGGCGGCCAGGGCGATGAGGGTCTTCTTCAGGGTCATGCGGCGGCCTCCGCCGGCGCGGGCGCCGGCTCGCGCACCCCCAGCACCCGGCAGATGGCGTACACCAGGTCGGCGCGGTTGAGAGTATAGAAGTGGAAGTCTGAGAAGCCCTGCTCCTCCAGCTTGGCGCACATCTCGGCCGCCACGCTGCAGGCGATCAGCCGGCGGGTGTCCGGATCGCCGTCCAGCCCGTCGAACAGGTTGGCCAGCCAGCCGGGAATGCTGGCCCCGCAGGCCCCGGCCATCTTGACCAGGCCCTTGAAGTTGCTGACCGGCATGATCCCCGGCGAGATGGGAATGGCGATCCCCGCGGCCCGCACCTTCTCCATGAACCGCAGGAAGGGGTCGATCTCGAAGAAGAACTGGGTGATGCCGCGCGTGGCGCCAGCGTCGACCTTGGCCTTCAGGACCTCGATGTCCTTGTCGAGGCTGGGGTTCTCGGGGTGCCCCTCGGGGTAGACGCCGACCAGCACCTCGAACGGCCGGATGGCCCGGGCCGCCCGGGTCAGTTCGGTGGCGTTGGCGTAGCCGTCGGCGCGCGGGACGTAGGCCCCGCCGATCGAGCCCGGCGGATCGCCGCGCAGGGCGACCAGATGGCGCACGCCGGCGTCCCAGTAGTCGCGGATCACCTGGTCGACGTCCTCGCGGGACGCCTCGACGCAGGTCAGGTGGGCGGCGGGGTTGAGGGAGGTCTCCTCGACGATGCGCTTGACCGTGCGGTGGGTGCGGTCGCGGGTCGAGCCGCCGGCGCCGTAGGTCACCGAGACGAACTCGGGCTGCAGCGGCTCGAGGCGGCGGATGGCCTGCCAGAGATTCTCCTCCGCCTCCGGGGTCTTGGGCGGCGAGAACTCGAAGCTGATGCCGAGTTTGCGGTTTGGCCGTTCGGCCGAGCGGGCGACCGGTCCGATGACGCGGCGGTGCGGGCTCATGCGGCGCTCCTGTTGGCGTTGGCGGGCCGTGAGCCCGTCCAGATCTTGATGGTCAGGCCCTGGCCGTCGGCCGTGGGCAGGGTCTCGCTCACCTGGCCTTCCAGCCCGGCGGTATCCAGCCAGCGCAGGATTTCCTCGTCGGAGAAGCCGAGGCGCCGGTGCTGGTGCTGGCTGCGCAGGAACTCCAGGCCGTGCGGGGCGAAGTCGATGATCAGCAGCCGCCCGCCCGGCGCCACCAGCCGCGCCGCTTCCGAAACGGCCGCCGCGGGATCGCTGAGGTAGTGGAGCACTTGGTGCACGGTGACGAGGTCGGCGCAGCCGCCCGGCAGGCCGGTGGCGAAGATGTCCCCGTGGCGCAGCTCGCAGACCCCCAGGCCCGCCTCGCTGACGTTGACCCGGGCGATATTGAGCATCTGCTGCGACAGGTCGAGCCCGATGGCCCGCTTCGCCCGCCCCCCCAGCAGGGTCAGCATCCGCCCGGTGCCGGCTCCAAGGTCCACCAGCCGGCCGAGGTCCCCCTGCCCCGCCGCCCGGTCGATGGCGGCCTCGACCTGGGTCTCGGAGGCGTAGAGGGAGCGGATCTCGTCCCAGCGGGCTGCGTTGCGGGCGAAGTAGGCGGCCGCCTCGCTGGACCGCTCGGCCTCCACGGCGGCCAGCCGGTCCCCGTCGCGGCGCAGCACCGGGTCCGAATCGTCGGTCAGGTCGAGCAGGGTGTCGACCAGCAGCCGCGCCGGCCCCGCCGCCGTCAGCCGGTAGAAGACCCAGGCGCCGTCCGGGAACCGCTGGACCAGCCCCGCTTCCGCCAGCAGCTTCAGATGGCGCGAGACGCGAGGCTGGCTCTGGTCCAGAATACGGCAGAGTTCGAGGACGCTCAGTTCCTCGGCGGCCAGCAGGGCGAGGATGCGCAGGCGGGTCGGCTCCCCGGCCGCG
>DASPLD010000342.1:0-40381 GCA_035627755.1 Caulobacter sp.
CAGGCGGTGCGCATCTCCCTGCCCTCGCCCGCCAAGGACGTGGCCATCGGCAATCCGGCGATCGCCGACGTGGTGGTGCTGGACGAGCGCAACATCCTGGTGGTCGGCAAGGGTCCCGGCGCCACCAACGTCGTGGTCCTCGACCGCGCCGGACGGCTGATCCTGGACCGCACCGTGATCGTCTCCTCGAGCGAGATCGGCATGGTCTCGGTCTACAAGGGCGCCACGGCCTCGCAGTTCGTCTGCTCGCCCCGTTGCGAGATGACCGATGAGGGCGAGAACCCGCGCCGCCGTTAGGCCGAGTCTATTGAGCAGGCCCGCGCGGCCGTCCTAAACCCTGCCTTAAGCCTGAGCCGCTAGTCTGCGGGCCGTGACGACCAGGACCCCCCTTTTGCGCGCCCGGCGCTTCCTTTCCCGCTTCCGTTCCGCGCAGCGCGGATCGGCGGCGGTGGAGTTCGCTTTCGTCGCCCTGCCCTTCCTGACCCTGCTGTTCGCGGTGCTGGAACTGGGCATGGTGTTCCTGGTCTCCACCACGCTGCAGAACGCCGCCGACGCGGCCGGCCGCAAGATCCGCACCGGCGAGCTGCAGGCCAGCGGCGGCAACGCCGCCTCCTTCAAGGAGAGCATCTGCGCCGACATGTCCTGGCTGGGCTCCGACTGCGCCAGCAACCTGACCGTCGACGTGCGCACCTTCGCCACCTTCGACGACATCGCCGCCGCCAATCCGGTGACAAACGGCGCCATCGACCCGACCAAGGTCACCTGGCAGCCCGGCGACGCCGAGGACATTGTCCTGGTTCGCGCCTACTACACCTGGACCCTGTTCACCCCGCTGCT
Organism: Caulobacter sp.; assembly: GCA_035627755.1. GTDB lineage: Bacteria > Pseudomonadota > Alphaproteobacteria > Caulobacterales > Caulobacteraceae > Caulobacter. The sequence continues at coordinate 838 of DASPLD010000342.1, forward strand.
GAACTCCGGCCTGCAGACCCTGTCGAACGGCAAGCGGCTGATCTCCACCACCGTCACCTTCCGCAACGAGCCCTGGGGGACTTGAGGATGGGCCTGTTCCGCCGCCTGAGGCGCGACCAGCGCGGCGTCTCCGCCGTCGAGTTCGCCCTGATCGCCCCCGCGCTGATCGCCTTCTATTTCGGCCTGGCCGAGCTGACGCAGGCGATGATGGCCGAGCGCCGGGCCAGCCACGCCGCCTCCTCGATCGGCGACCTGATCGCCCAGTCGACCCAGGTCAGCGACGCCACCCTGACCGACATCTTCACCATCGGCGAGACCATCATGTCGCCGTTCCCCGCCACCTCCCTGAAGATGCGGGTGACCTCGATCGTCGCCGACGGCAACGTCTCGCCCAAGGTCGAGTGGAGCAAGGGCAGCGGCCTGACCGCCGACGGGGCAGGGGCCACCATGACCGTGCCGAGCGGCCTGCTGACCGCGGCGGGCGACAGCGTGATCAAGTCGGAAGTGCAGTACAGCTACGACTCGCCGGTGGACTATTTCGTGCCGAACGCCGTGACCTTCACCAAGGTCTTCTATCTGCGGCCCCGCAAGTCGGACAAGGTCACCAAGACCAACTGATCGCGCCTGCCAGGGCGGCGATCAGCGGATGGTCGGGGACCTCCCGGCCGTCGAGAAGATCCACCCTCCGCACGCCGATCAGGCTGTTGGTCAGGAACATCCCCTCCGCCCGATCCAGCGCCTCGCGCGGCGCCCGCGCCTGCGCGGTCTGGACGCCCAACGCCTGCGCCGCCGCCAGCACCTGGCCCCGCACGATCCCGTCCAGCACCCCGCACGCCAGGGCCGGCGTCTCCAGCCGGCCCCCCACGATCCAGAACAGGTTGGCCGCGGCCGCGCAGGCGATCTCTCCCCGGCCGTTGAGCATCAGCGCCTCGGCCGCGCCCGCCTCCCGCCGCGCCAGGACGTTGTCGAGGTAGCTCAGCGTCTTCAGCCGCGAGACCGGCGAGCCCTCGTTGCGGCGCACCGACACGGTCACCAGCCGGACCGGTCCCTGCGGCCGGGCCGCCGGGCTTGCGGCGGCGAACAGGCGGGGCGCCGGCGCGGGCGGCCGATCCAGGCCCCGGCCCCCCGATCCGGCCGTGAGGGTGAGCCGCACCGCCGCCCGCGCCAGGCCGGCGGCGGCGTCCTCGCACAGGCGGCGGGCCTCCGCCGGGTCGGGCGCCGGCAGGCCCAGCACGGCGCAGCCGGCCGTCAGCCGCGCCAGGTGCTCGTCCCACAGCACCAGCTCGCCGCCCCTGGCCAGCAGGGTCTCGAAAAGCCCGTCCCCCAGCAGCAGCCCTCGATCGTCCAGCGGCGCGCTCATGCCAGCGCCCGCGCCAGGGCCGCGATCTTGGCCTCGGTCTCCAGCCGCTCGGCCAGGGGATCGCTGTCGGCCACGATCCCCGCTCCGGCGCGCGCCTCCACCCGCCAGCCCTGATCATGCCGCGCGAAGGCGGCGGTGCGGATCAGCACGCTGGAATCGAAGCTGCCGTCGAACCCGGCCCAGAACAGGGAGCCGCAGTAGGGCCCGCGCGGCGGCTCCAGTTCGGAGATCACCCGCATCGCCTGCACCTTCGGCGCCCCGGTCACCGACCCGGGCGGGAAGGCGGCCTTCAAGAGGTCGACCACCCCCATCCCTTCCGCCAGTCGCGCGGTCACCGTGGAGACCAGGTGATGGACGTTGGCGAAACTCTCCACCGCGAACAGCTCGGGCGTCTGCACCGAGCCGGCCGGACTGACCCGCGCCAGGTCGTTGCGCATCAGGTCGACGATCATCAGGTTCTCGGCCCGGTCCTTGTCGCTGGCCAAAAGGTCCTCAGCCAGGCCCCTGTCCTCGACCGGGTCCCTGCCCCGCGGCCGCGTCCCCTTGATCGGCCGCGTCTCCATCCGGAAATCGCGGCTCCCATCCACGGTCACGAACCGCTCCGGCGAGTTGGACACCAGCGCCAGGTCGCCGAGGTTCATCCAGCCCGCGAACGGCGCCGGACTTTCCCCCGCCAACCGCAGGAGCAGGTCGATGGGCCGCGCTCCGAAGGCCAGCTCGCCGCCCCAGACCCGGGCGATATTGGCCTGGAAGATCTCTCCGGCGTGGATGCGGGAGACCACCTGGGCCACCGCCGCCTCGTAGGCTTCGGCTGCCGTGCGCGCCTCGAATCCGGCGGTGAGTCGGCCCTCGAACAGCGACCGCGCCGGCGCGTCCATCCCTTCGGCCGCCCAGCCGGCCCGGTCGGCCGCCTCGCGGTCGGTCTCGCCCCGCCCCACCGCCACCACCCGCCGTGCGGCGTGGTCGAAGGCCAGCAGGGCCGGAAACCGCATCAGGGTCAGGTCAGGCCAGCGGTCCGGATGCCGCGCCAGTCCCAGCGCCTCGATCCGGTCGCCCAGCTCATAGGCCGCCAGCCCCGCCACCCCGCCCTGGAACGGCGGGCCGTCCGGATGCCTCGGTAGCCGCTCGCCCAGAAGTTCGGCCAGCGCCGCGAAGGGATCCCGCCCCCAGCCGCCGTAGGCCGCCGCCGTCTCGTCCGGCCAGCGAAGCACATAGGACCACCGCGCCCGCTCGCCGCCGCCGCCCGACAGGAAGGCGCAGGTCCCCGCATCCTCTCCGAACGCCGAAAGAACCTCGGCCGGCGCCCGCCAGGGGCGCGTCTGCAGGGCGACGCAGCGCATGGGCGGGCCATAGCGCCGCCCGGACCGAGGGGGAAGGGCGTCAGTCGGTGCGGAACTGCCCCTTGGCGCCGCCCCTGACGAAGAACAGGCCCGCCAGCCCCAGGATCAGCAGGCCGATGATCGGCACGAAGCCAGCCTGTTGGGTCTTGAAGATGCCGGTGAAGACGCCGACCAGCAGCGAGCCCAGCCAGACGGTCACGGTCCCCGACAAGGCGAACAGGCCGAAGAAGGCCGGCAATTTCTCAGGCGGCGACAGCCGCGTCAGCATGGTCCGGCTGGTGGCGTACTGGGCGGTGACGAAGATCGCCGTCCCGAACCCGATCACCAGGTAGAGCACCTCCGGCAGGGTGCGGAACATCGGGCCGTTCCAGACCGGGGCATGGGCGGCCGCGTCGTAGTGCCAGAAGTAAAGGATGGTGTCGGGCTTCATGCCGATCTGGGCGGTGACGCAGACGATCGAGCCGACGATCTCGACGATCAGCGCCATCCGAGGGCCGAGCGCGTTGTCGATCCGCGCCGCCATCAGCCCGCCGACCACGGCGAAAGCGCTGAGCAGGATGCCGTAGGCGTACATCTCCATGCCCCAGCCCATCACGCCCGCGGCGTAGATGCCGCCGTAGATCAGCAGGGCGGTCATCCCGTCGTTGAACAGCATCCGCGAGATGAGGAACCAGGTCATGTCCCGCTCGGAGCGGAGCAGCTTGACCGTCTCCCAGAGATTGACCGCCCCCTCCCGGATTCCCCGCATCAGCCGGACCCCGGTCGAGGGCGCATCGGGGGTGAAGAGGAACAGCGGGATAGAGCCCAGCGCCAGCAGGCCGGCGGCGATCAGGGCCGAGATGCGCAACGGCTCGGCCGAGGCTGCGTCCAGCCCGAACAGCGGCGCCTTGGGCAGGAAGGTCCAGCTCTCGGTTCCGGGCGAGCCCGGCAGGGCGAAGGCGAACAGGCAGAAAGTCAGGGTTATGACCGAAAAGAAGTTGCCCGCCGACAGGGCCAACCCGGAGGCATGGGCGGCGTGCCGATGCCCGGCCGCGGTCATCAAGAGGCTGTTGTGGACCACCTCGCAGTAGGCGAACAGCACCCCGACGATGCCGATGATCCACAGGGAGCCGAGGATGGGCAGCCCCGCCCCGCCCGGCTTGGCGAACCAGAGCATGGCGATCAGCGGGACCATCAGGGTGACGATCAGCAGCATCACCGGCTTGCGCGCCCCGAACCGTTCCAGCGACGCGCCCAGGAATGGCGCCGTGGCGGCGATGAACAGGCTGTTGAGGGTGCTGACGGTGGCGATCATCGTCTGCCCCTTCACCCCGTCCCCGACCACCAGCAGGGTGAAGTAGGAGGCGAAGATGTAGATGGTGATCAGGATGACGTAGGGGTCGCGCCCCCCCTGGAAGATGGCCCAGGCCCAGGCCCCTAGCGGCATGTCGCGGAAGCCGGCCTTCGCATAGCCCGCCGGGTCCGCCCCGGCCGTCGCCTCCGGCGCCAGGCTGCCGGGCAGGCCGTCGCCGAGCGCGCCGGACGGAGGCTGTTGAGCCATGGACGTCTCCCAATCCCGATGCAAAGGAGCCGTCGTGAGCGCGGCCTTGGCGTCAGGTTGAGCCGGATTTCCGCCGCTGGGAAGGGGCTATTTAAACGCCCGTTCGGTCTTTCAGACCAGGATGCGGCGCTCCACTGCCGCACGCCGCGCATCGTCGACCCCGAGCGCCTCGCGCAGGTAGCCGTCGATGGAGCCGTGCCGCTCCTTCATCGCCGTCCAGGCCCGCTCCAGATAGGCGGCCTCCACGCCCATGGCGGTGCGCAGCGCCTCGTCGTCGGGCCGATGGCCGGTCAGCTCCTCGACGTGGGCGGCGAACTGCGGGATGCGCCGGGCGAACCGCTCCTCGTCGTTGGTCAGCAGGTAGTCGGCCATGATGTCGTCCGGGTGCACCCCGGCGATATGGTGGGTCAGGGCGCAGAGGATGCCGGTGCGGTCCTTGCCGGCCGCGCAGTGGACCAGGGTCGCCCCTTCCGTCTCCCCGAGCCGCGCGAACCAGCGGCTGTAGGTGTCCAGGTGGCGCGGATCGTGCGGGGCGTTGTCGTAGTAGGTCAGCATGTAGGCCCGCATGGTCTCCGAGGTGACCGCGCCGGAGGCCATGAACCGGCGCCAGGGGTCGTCGTCCTCCTCGGGATGGTCGTTGGCGATCACCTCGGCGGCGAAGTCCTTCCACCGGCGCGAGGGGTTCCGCTCCCGCTCGCCGGGCCGGCGCAGGTCGACGATCAGCGACAGGCCGAGGCGGCTGAGCGCCTCCAGCTCCTCGTCCGAGGCCTCGGCCTGGTGGGCGGAGCGGAACAGCACGCCCTTCCTCATATGGCGATGGCCGGCGGCGTAGTCGCCGAAGTCGCGCAGGTTCTCGATGGTGGTGAAGGGCAGCTTGCGAGTCATGCCGCCGCTCCTAGCGCCGGCCTGTGACGAAAGCGAGACTCACAGGCCCTGGACAAGGAAGACCCGGTAGTCGGCGCCCCTCAGCCGGTGCGGCAGGGCCGCCTGGTAGGCGGGGCTGTCGTACCAGGCCTTGGCCTCTTCCATGGTCGGGAAGGCGATCAGCACCGCCCCGTCGACAGGCTCGCCCTCGAGGGTCTCGGTCGCGCCGTAGAAGGCCAGCGGCGTGAGGTTGTGCCCGGCGGCGGCTCCGGCCGCCTTCTGGCCGTACGTCGCCATCTCCTGAGCATCGTTGATGCGATCGCGGACGAAGATGGCGTAGGCGGTCATGGGGCGTTCCTCGGCATGTTTCGGCCACGCTAGGCAGGCCCGGGGACGGCGCCAAGTATGACGTGGCGGAACCGCCCTCGCCGTCATCCCGGCCGCAGCGCGCAGCGCGAGAGCCGGGACCCAGGGGTCCGGAACCGCGATGTTTCAACCGCCCATGCGACCGCCCTGGGTCCCGGATCGGCCCTGGGCCGTCCGGGATGACGGAAAAGGTTTGCAAGCATCGCTATCGGCCCCCGCAGTATCCCTGCGTTGACACCCCTGCCCCCCGACGCCACATGACAGGCCACACTCCGCGCCTCCCCGCGCGTCTCACGGACCTCCCATGACCGACGTCACCGACGCGCCGGCCCCCGCCTGGACCCCCTCCGCCGCCCAGCACCTGGAGCGGGTGCTTTGGGTCAGACATTGGACCGACCGCCTGTTCAGCTTCGCGATCACCCGCCCGGATGCGTTCCGCTTCCGCTCGGGCGAGTTCGTGATGATCGGCCTGCCGCCGGCGCCGGGCGAGGCCAAGCCGATCCTGCGCGCCTATTCGATCGCCTCGCCCAGCTTCGCCGAGGAGCTGGAGTTCCTGTCGATCAAGGTTCAGGACGGCCCGCTGACCTCCCGCCTGCAGCACATCGAGCCGGGCGATGCGGTCCTGCTTGGCAAGAAGCCGACCGGCACCCTGGTGCTCGACGCGGTGCGCCCCGGCAAGCGGCTGTTCCTGTTCGGCACCGGCACCGGCCTGGCGCCCTTCCTGTCGGTCGCCCGCGACCCGGACGCCTATGCCAACTTCGAGCAGGTCATCGTCGCCCACGGGGTGCGCGAGGTCGCCGAGCTGGCCTATCGCGACCTGTTCGCCGCCGAGATCTTCGAAGACCCCCTGGTCGGCGAGGAGGCGCAGAAGCAGCTCGTCTACTACCCCACCGTCACCCGCGAGCCGTTCGAGCGCCAGGGCCGGTTCACCGACCTGATCGCCTCGGGCCAGCTGTTCAAGGACCTCGGGCTAGACCAGACGGCGTTCAACCGCGACGAAGACCGCATCATGCTGTGCGGTTCGATGGACTTCATCAAGGACATGGCCGCCCTGATCGAGACCCATGGCCTGGTCGAGGGCTCCAACGCCGAACCCGGCGACTACGTGCTCGAGCGGGCGTTCGTGGGTTAATCCATCCACCAATCTCCGTCATCCCGGACGGCCGCAGGCTGATCCGGGACCCAGGAGGGACAGGGCGCGGTCATCGCCGCCGCCATCAGGGCACCAGGGTCCCGGCTCTCCGGGCTCCGCCCGGCGGCCAGGATGACGTTGAGGGTGGCGCGCGCCGACAACTCATGGGAAACCACGGCCCGTGAGCGCCGAGCCGTCCCTCAGGAACCCGCCGGTCGATGAGGCCCGCCTGCGCATGCTGGCGGGCGCCCGGCGCCTGCGGCTCTCCTCCATCCCCCTGACCGTCGCCGACGGCGCCGTGCTGGCGCAGGACATCCTCGCTCGCCGGGACCAGCCGCCGTTCGACGCCTCGGCCATGGATGGCTGGGCGGTCCGCCGCGCCGATGCTGGTGAGAACGCCGTCCTGTCCATCGTCGGCGAAAGCGCCGCCGGTCGGGCCTACGAGACGCCGCTGCAACCGGGTCAGGCGGTGCGCATCTTCACCGGCGCCCCGGTCCCCTCCGGCGCCGACCTCGTCGTCATCCAGGAAGAGGCCGAACGGGACGGCGACACCGTCCGCCTGATCCGTCCCCCGCCAAAGGGCCACAACATCCGCCCCGCCGGCGGCGACTTTCGCACCGGTCAGACCCTGCTCGCGGCCGGGACCCGGCTCGATCCCTGGCGGCTGTCGCTGGCCGCGGCCGCCGGCTACGCGATGGTCCCCGTCGCCGACCGGCCGAGGGTCGCCATCCTGGCCACCGGCGAGGAACTGGTCCCGCCCGGCGGGACCCCCGGGCCGTACCAGATCTACGAGTCGGGCAGTGCGGGGCTGGCCCCCATGATCACCCGCTGGGGCGCGATTCCCGTCCGGCTGACTCCGACCGGCGACGACCTCGCCGCCATCCAGGCCGCGGCGAAGGGCGCCGACGCCGACCTGATCGTCACCGTTGGCGGCGCCTCGGTCGGCGACTACGACCTGGTCAAGCCGGCCCTGAAGGCGCTCGGCCTGACGCTGGCGGTGGAAACGGTCAACGTCCGCCCCGGCAAGCCGACTTGGTTCGGGACCCTCGCGGACGGCCGCCGGGTCCTCGGCCTGCCCGGCAACCCGGCCTCGGCCTTCGTCTGCGCCGAACTGTTCCTGAAGCCGCTGATCCTAGCCCTGCAAGGCGCCCCGGCCGGCCCCGCACTGGAGCCGTCGGTTCTGGTTGAGCCGTTGCCGGCCAACGGGCCTCGCGAACACTGGATGCGGGCTGTTCTCACGCCGGACGGCGTCCGCGCCCTGCCCGACCAGGACAGCTCCCTGGTCACGGTGTTCGCGGCCGCGGATGCGCTGTTGCGCCGGTTGCCGGACGCGCCCGCAGTGGGCGTAGGCGAGAGGGTGGAAATCCTGAGGTTGGAGCGGGCCTAACACCTTCCCCACATGTCGTCCTTCGGCCGCGCGCAGCGCGGACCGGAGGACCCACGGCGAGGGAGGAACCGCCTGGAGTGCGCAGGCCGTCATCGAAGCCCGCGCACGCCCTCAATCGTTAGCGCCAAGCCGACGCGTGGGTCCTCCGGTCCGCTTCGCGGCCGGAGGATGACAGTTATTTTTGGAGCCGGGGCCGCCCTCTAATGCACCGTCGGTCGCGCTTCGCCCTGGTGGCCGCGCCGGTCCCACTGGTCCTTCAGCAGATTGGCGATGCCCATCCAGCCGGCGGTCGGGGCCGCCACCGCGCCGGGCGGGGGCTGCACCTTGCTGGCGTGGTAGGCGTAGACCGCGCCGGCGCCCACCGAGGCCACCGCCGCCGCCACCCGCCCGCCGACCCGCTTGGGGCCCAGCGCCATCCAGGTCGCCGAGAAGGCCTGCACCAGGCCCCAGAGCGTCAGCGCCCGGGTCCGGGTCGCGCCTTGCGGCGAGTTCCAGACCCGCAGGCCGGAAATGGTCAGGGCGGTGAACATCGAGGGCCAGATCACCGCGAAGGCGGCCTTGGGCGGGCTCGAGACCGGCCCCTGGGCTTCGGCATAGTCGCTGAGTAGCTGGGGCTGGTCGTCGTCCTTCCTGCGCGTGGCGATCAGCTCGGCCGCCGCCACGGCGCCGGCGGCGAGCAGCAGCCCCAGCAGCACATGGCCCGCGGTGGACACCGGCTTGGAGTGGACCTCTTCCATGCCCTCGGGTCCCATCTCATAGCGCATGCGTCATCTCCCTGGATCCCCGGCGCCCGGGCCGTCTGGCTAACGTGAGCCGCGCCGGCCGGTTCCACCAGCCCGCCGGCCTCAGGTTTCGACGGCGAAGTCCCGCGCCGCCAGCCTCAGCCGGTGCAGAACCGCCTGGCCGACCAAGCTGAGCGGCCGATCGCGACGGTGGACGGCGGCCATCTCGCGCGGCGGCGCGGGGGCGAAGGGCACGGCGCGGGCCTGAGGGTTGCGGAACGCGGTCTCCTCGGCGATCTCCTGGTCGACGATGGTCACCAGCCGTCCGGCCAGGGCCATGGCGATGGCCCCCCGCTGGCTGACGATGTCCAGCCGCGACCGGATCGGCACGCCCTGGGCCGCGAACAGCTCCCGGACCGCGGCGCGGTAGGGATTGTCGGCGTCCAGCATCACGATCTCGACGCCGTCGAGGTCGGGGACGTCGAGGCTCGGACGGTTGGCCAGCGGGTGGTCGATTCCCATCACCACCGCCAGCCGCCGCCGCGCCAGAGGCTCGATGGCGAACTGGGCGTGCGGCGGAAACGGCCCCATCACCACGCCCATGTCGAGGCTGCCCTCCAGCAGCCGCCGGTAGATGCCCTCGCGGGAGACCGCCTCGATCTGCACCTGCAGTCCCGGGGCCTCCGCGGCCAGGGCCCCCAGCGCGCGGGGCAGCAGGCCCTCGGCGTAGAACAGCAGGCCGCCGATCCGGAACTGGCCCTTCAGGCCCAGCCGGATCGCCTCCGCCGCCTGCTTGATACGGTCCAGCCCGGCGAAGCTGCGCCGCACCTGCTCGGCCAGCAGGGCGCCCTCGGCGGTCGGCCGCATGCCGAACCGGCCGCGCTCGAACAGGGTCAGACCGGTGCGCGCCTCCAGGGCGGCGATAGACTTGGTCACCGCCGGCTGAGTCATCCCCAGCCGCTCGGCGGCCACGGTGGCCGAGCCATCCTCCAGCACCGCCTGGAACACCTGGATCGACTTGAGGTCCCGCGGCTCCATCAGGCCTCCCCGGACGGGCTGAAGTCGCCGGCCGCCAGCCTCAGCCGGTGGAGGACCGCCGCCGCCGCCCGGCTCAGCGGCCGGTCGTGGCGGTGGACGGCGACGAGGTCCCAGGGCGGCACGGCGGTGAACGGGGCGATGCGGACACCGCTGTCGTCGAAGGCCAGCTCCTCGGCCAGTTCCTGGTCGATCAGCGCCACCATGCCGGCCGTCAGGGCGGCCACGGCGGCGCTCCGCTGGGTCAGGCATTCCAGCCGGCTGCGGGGCGCGGCGGCCTGCCGGGCGAAGGCCTGCAGGGTGAGCGTCCGCCAGGGGCTGGGCGGCAGCAGCATGACCAGGTCGGTCCCGACCAGGTCCGGAACGTCGATCACGCCGCGTCCCGCCAGCGGATGGTCCGTCCGCATCAGCGCCATCATCCGGCGGCGGCCGAGCGGATGGACGGCCAGCTGGGCGTCGGGCTCCAAAGGCCCCATCACCAGCGCCATGTCGATCGTGTCCCGGCCCATCCGCCGGTAGATCTCCTCCGGGTCGAGGGTCAGGACGGTCATCGACAGCTCGGGGGCTTCGAGCGACAGCGCCCCCGCCGCCCGGGCGATGATGCCGTCGGTGTAGAGCGGCGAGGCGCCGATCACCAGCGAGCCCTTCATTCCCTGCCGGATGGCCTCGGCGGCCAGTTCGATGCGGTCGAGGCCGGCGAAGCTGCCGCGCACCTCCTCGGCCAGCAGCATCCCCTCGGCGGTGGGCCGCATGCCGTGGCGGCTGCGCTCGAACAGGGTCAGGCCGGTGCTCGCCTCCACCGCCGCGATGTCCCGCGCCACGGTCGGCTGGGTCAGCGAGAGCCGCTCGGCGGCCAGGGCCGCCGAGCCGGTCTCCATCACTGCCAGGAAGACCTCCAGTGATCTGGGATCGAGACTATCCACCACCACCGCCCCCAACCCGGGCAGCGTTATCCATAACCGGGATGAAATCCAACGGGGCGATTTGGAATTTGATCGGCGCCCCCCGCGGCAGTGTCGTCCGCCTCACGCGGCGGCAGGCCGCGCAGTGGGATCAAGACCATGCCCTTTGCGTCCAGCATCACCCTCTCCGCCCTCGACGGCGCCCTCGGCTTCCGCATCGACGGCGCCCTGACCGGCGACCGGCTCGGCCGCGCCGTGGCCTCGGCGGGCGACGTCAACGGCGATGGCATCGAGGACCTAGTCGTCGGGGCCTATTGGGCCGACGACGCCGGTTCGTATTCCGGGGCCGCCTACGTGGTATTCGGGACCCGCGATGGCTTTCCGGCCAGCCTGGATATTGCGACTCTTGACGGGACCAACGGCTTTCGGCTGCTCGCCGAGGCGGCCGGCGACCGGCTCGGCCAGGCGGTCAGCGGTCTCGGCGACATCAACGGGGACGGCTATGGCGACATCCTGGTCGGGGCCCCCAGTTCCGACGCCGCCAGCTCCAACTCCGGAGCGGCCTGGGTGGTGTTCGGCAAGGCGTCCGGCTTCACCGCCAGCGTCGACCTGGCCAGCCTGGACGGCAGCGACGGCTTCCAGCTGACCAGCGCCGTGGGGGGCCGGATCGGCCAGGCCCTGGGCCGCGCGGGCGACGTCAATGGCGACGGGATCGACGACATCCTCATCGGCGCCCCCTTCGCCGCGGCCGACGGGCCATCCTCGGGCGCCGCCTACCTGGTGTTCGGCACAGCCGCGGGCTTCCCCGCCGACTTCGACCTCGCCGACCTGGACGGGACGAACGGCTTCCGGATCGAGGGCGAGAACCTGCTCGACCTTCTCGGCATGGGGGTGGCCGGGGCCGGCGACATCAACGGCGACGGCTTCGACGACCTGGTCGTCGGCGCTCCCGGAGCCTACGCTAGCGGCCTCCAGACGGGCGTCGCCTATGTGGTGTTCGGCAAGGCGTCCGGCTTCGCCGCCAGCCTGGATCCGGCCGCCCTCACCGCCGCCGACGGCTTCAGGATCGTCGGCGAGGGCCCCGGCGACAAGGCCGGCTATACCGTGTCGGCGGCTGGAGACGTCAATGGCGACGGCTTCGCCGACCTGCTCATCGCCGCCCACTACAACAACACCTTCCGCAACGACAACGGTGCGGCCTACGTCGTATTCGGCAAGGCTTCGGGGTTCGGAACCAGCTTCAATCTCTCCGGCCTGAACGGCGCCAACGGCTTCAAGCTTGCCGGCGCGACGGACTTCGAGCTCCTTGGCCTGAACGTCTCCGCCGCCGGCGACTTCAACGGCGACGGATACGACGACGTCCTCATCGGCTCGCCGCAGTCGGGCGCGGGGGGCGCCGCCTACATCGTTTTCGGCAAGGCCTCGGGCTTCTCGGCCCTGATGACCGGCACGTCGTTGTTCGGGTCGAACGGATTCACGCTGAACAGCGGCGAGAACGGCGCCCGCGCCGGGTGGGGCCTGGCCGCGGCCGACCTCAACGGCGATGGCTTGAGCGACCTCATCGTCGGGGCCGAGCTCGCCAACACCGACGCCAGCGACACGGGCGCAGCCTTCGTCGTCTACGGCCGGATGATGCACACGGTCACCACCATCCACGCGACCGTCTCCGGCGGGGCGCTAGGCGACGAGATCACCGGCTGGATCGGCAAGGACATCCTGCACGGCATGGCCGGGAACGACATCCTGGTCGGCGGCGGGTCTCACGACGTCCTCGATGGCGGCGCGGGGTCGGACGCCATGAACGGGGGACAGGGCGACGACACCTTCTTCGTCGACAACGCCGGGGACACCACCGTCGAGGCCGCCGGTCAGGGGGCCGACCGGGTGCGGGCCGGCATCAGCTTCACCCTGGCGGCCAACTTCGAATACCTGACCCTGGAGGGCGCCGACGACCTCGACGGGACCGGCAACACCCTGTCCAACAGGCTGGACGGCAACCTGGGGGCCAACACCCTGGACGGGGCCGGCGGCAACGACCTGATCAAGGGCGGCGGCGGTGACGACTCGCTGATCGGCGGAACCGGCGCCGACCAGTTGCTGGGCGACCAGGGCGCGGACGAACTCGATGGGGGCGACGAAAGCGACCGGCTCGAAGGGGGGGACGGGGCCGACACCCTCCTCGGCGGAACCGGCGCCGACCTGCTCGACGGCGGCGCGGACGATGACGACCTGGCCGGCGGCGCGGGCGCCGACCAGCTGCTCGGCGGCTCCGGCCTCGATATCCTGGACGGCGGAACGGAGAACGACGTCCTCAACGGCGGCCTGGGCGCCGACGCCATGACCGGCGGAACCGGCGATGACGTCTTCTTCGTCGATGACATCGGGGACACCACGATCGAGGCCCCGGGCCAGGGGACCGACACCGTCCGCGCCTCGCTCGACTGGACGCTGGCGGCGCATATCGAGCGGCTGATCCTCGAGGGCTCGGCAGACCTCGACGGGACCGGCAACGACCTGGCCAACGTTCTGACCGGAAACGGCGGAGCCAACCTCCTCGACGGGTCCGGTGGGAACGACATGATCAGTGGCGGCCTCGGCGCCGATATCCTGATCGGCGGAACCGGCGGCGACATACTCGCCGGCGGCGGAGGCGCGGACAGCTTCGTCGTCCTCCAGGAGTCCGTCTTCTCCAGCGCCAATCCGCTTGGCCGCACCATCGAGACCGACACGGTCAGCGACTATGCGATCGGCCAGGACATCATCGACCTCTCGGCCATCGACGCGGTGACCGGCGGAGCGGACAACGCCTTTATCCTGGTCGGCGCCTTCAGCAGCCAGGCCGGCCAGATGGTGCTGAAGTTCGCCGCCGGGACCACCACTCTGGAGCTCGACATCGACGGCGACAGCTCGGCCGACTACCGGCTGAAGATCAACGGCGACGTGACCGGCGACACCGGCGGCTGGATCCTCTAACGCCCCTCACCGGCCGCCAGTTCGCCCATGGCGCTCTGCAGGTAGTTCTGCTCGCCGAGCGTCTTGACCAGGTCGAGCTGGGTTTCGAGGAAGTCGATGTGGTCCTCGGTGTCGCTCAGGATCTCCACCAGCAGCTCGCGTGAAACGTAGTCCTGGGCTTCCTCGCAGGCCTTGATCCCCGGGATCAGGGTCTCGCGCCCGCCGACCTCGACCGACAGGTCGGCGGCCAGGCCCTCGGGCACGGTCTCGCCGATCTTCAGCTTGTGCAGGTCCTGCAGGTTGGGCAGGCCGTCGAGGAACAGGATGCGCTTGATCAGCTTGTCGGCGTGCTTCATCTCGCCGATCGATTCCTCGTAGGTCACCTGGCCGAGCCTGGCGAGGCCCCAGTGCTGGTACATCCGCGCGTGCAGGAAGTACTGGTTGACCGCGGTCAGCTCGTTGGTGAGCACCGCGTTCAGGATGCGGATGATCGCGGGGTCGCCTTTCATGGCCGTCAACTCCTCAAGGTCAATACCAAGAGCTGATGAACCCGCTCGGGGTTCCGCCGCAACCGAAATCTGTGCGAACGTTTCGCGCTTGCACGATTATTTGCGCGAATGCCTCGCGACTACAGTAAGAAGCTGAGAATGCGCCTCAAACGCTGCTATTCGGCGGCGTAGCGCAACGCCTCACGACTCTCGTCGATCATCTGCCGCATGTCACAAACGCACTTGGCGCACTGGGGCTGACACTGCTGGCTACGGAAAATCTCGGCCGGGCGGTTGGCGCCGGCCGCGATGGCCTGACGCACGTCCCGTTCGCGAATGCCGTTACAGTTGCAGACGTACACGTGAAGCCCGAACCCAGTTGAGAACGATTGTCGTTCTCTAGCCCATCCCGATCGCGTTTGCAACGCGTTCGCAACAATGGGCGCCACAGGACGGATCCGCCGGATTGTCGTAGCCTCCGAGATCTCACCGGAGGGGTTCGACGTGCTGTTCCTGAGACTGATCGCCATCATCCACGCGTTGTCGCTGATCGTCGGCGAGACCTTCCGCAGTTGGGGCGCCGGGCGCCACTGGCTGTTCGTCGTCGACGACTACTGGATCGCCGGCCTGCTTCTGCTCGGCGCCTGGGCGATGCGGATGGACAGCTTGCGCAACCGCGCCCTGTTCGCCGCTGGCTGGGGCGCCAACGCCGGGATGCTGTACGGCAGCTTCTTCGGCAAGCTCGTCGAGCCGGCCAGCTCGGACGCCGGAAACTTCTCCGTCGGCCTGTTGGCCTTCCTGGTCGGCCTGGCCTTCGCCGTCTCGGTGGCCGGGATGATCGCCGCCATCCTGCTGCCGCCGCGGACGCCAGCCTGACGGCAGTTCAGCCCGTCGGCCCTTCGGTCACCACCAGCGGGGGACGGTGGCGCTCGACCAGGCTTTCCAGCTCCAGGGCGCGGGTGGCGCCGGCGACGTTGAGGCGCACGTAGAGGGCTTCGGCGCCGTGCTCGCGCACCGCCGCCTCCCAGACACTGCTGGCCGTCATCAGGCTGTTGGTGGCGCCGCAGGCGACCACCTGCGGTCCCTCCTCGCCCATCCGGACGCAGACGAAGTTGCCGGCCATGGCCGGCAGGGGCGCCGCGTCGGAGCGCAGACGAAAGCGGAGCGCGGGGCCGGAGGCTCCCTGCAGTTCGATATACTCGTTCACCGTCTTCCCTTAGCCTCCGACGGCCCCCGCCGCCAGCCGCTTGTCAACCGCGCCCGCTCGTCAGCCCCGGATGCGGCCTTAGCCGCGTCCGCTCGTGGGGATGTCCTTGAAGGCCACGTCCTTGTCGACGCGGATGTCTCCTGGCAGCCCAAGCACCCGTTCGGCGATAATGTTCCGCAGGATCTCGTCGGTGCCGCCCTCGACCCGGGTGGCCGGCGAGCGCAGCAGCATGGCCTGGAACCGGCTGGACGCCTCGGTCTGGTCCGGTCCGCTGATCACCCCGGCCTGGCCCTGCAGGTCGAGGGCGAACATCGCCAGCTCCTGCATGGTCGCCCCGGCCACCAGCTTGCCGATGCTGTTCTCCGGTCCCGGGGTCTCGCCCTTGGACAGGGCGCTGATCGCCCGCATGCCGGTGTACTTCAGGCCCGAGGCCTTCACCGCATACTGCGCCAGGCGCGAACGCACGGCCGGGTCGTCGATGGCGGGGCCGTCCTGGGTCTGCAGGGTCATGCAGTAGTCGAACAGCTCGGGGAAGCCGGTCGGCATGCCCGAGCCGATCGACAGCCGCTCGTTCATCAGGGTGGTCAGCGACACCGTCCAGCCCTGGCCGACGGCGCCGAGCCGCTGGCTGTCGGGAATGCGGACGTCGGTGAAATAGACCTCGTTGAAACCCGACTGGCCGTTGGCCTGCTTGATCGGCCGCACCTCGACGCCCGGCGACTTCATGTCCAGCCAGAACATGGTCAGCCCCTTGTGCTTGGGCACGTTGGGGTCGGTGCGGGTGATCAGGATGCCGTAGTCGCTGTGCTGGGCGCCGCTGGTCCAGATCTTCTGGCCGTTGATGATCCAGTCGTCCGAGCCGTCGCTCGCCTTCTCGGCCCGGGTCCGCAGGCCGGCGAGGTCGGAGCCGCCGGCCGGTTCGCTGAACAGCTGGCACCAGATGTGTTCGCCGCTGGCCATCGGCGGAAGCAGCCGCCTTTTGTG
This sequence comes from Caulobacter sp., assembly GCA_035627755.1. Taxonomy (GTDB): domain Bacteria; phylum Pseudomonadota; class Alphaproteobacteria; order Caulobacterales; family Caulobacteraceae; genus Caulobacter. The sequence goes on from DASPLD010000342.1 coordinate 17,117, forward strand.
CTCCTCACTGGCCCAGGCCATCAGGGTCGGGCCGCACATGCCATGGCCGATGATGAAGGTCCCCGACAGGGCGCCGAAAACTCCCTCCTCCTGGCCCCAGATCACCCGTTCGATCGGGCTGGCGCCGCGGCCGCCGTATTCCTTCGGCCAGTGCAGGCAGGCCCAGCCGGCCTCGGCCTTCTTCTTCTGCCAGGCCTTGGACAGCTGCAGCGGGTCGCGATTGCCCACGTTGACGCCGGCAAAGCCGCTCTTCTTGAGGTCGGCCTCCAGCTCCTTGGGCGCGTTGGCGTCGAGCCAGGCGCGGGCCTCGGCGCGGAAGGCGGCTTCCTGGGGGGTGTCGTCGAAGTTCATCTCATCTCTCCCGATCAGGCCGCGGCCGGGGCTTCATTGCGGTTGCGCAGGCGGTCGATCAGCAGGTCCTCCCAGGTCGACTTCGACCCGAGTCCCAGCGCCAGGGCGTTGGACCGCCGGTAGTAGAGGTGGCAGTCGAAGGCCCAGGTGAAGCCCATGCCGCCGTGCACCTGGATGTTGTTCTTGGCGCAGTGCTGGAAGGCGTCGGTGGCGCTGACCCGCGCCGTGGCGGCCGCGACCGGGAGTTCCGGCGAGCCGGTCGAGAGGGCCCAGGCGCCGTAGTAGGCGTTGGACCGGGCCAGGGTGGCGGCGACGTACATGTCGGCGAGCATGTGCTTGACCGCCTGGAAGCTGCCGATCTGGCGCCCGAACGCCATGCGCTCCAGAGCGTAATCGCGGCCCATCTCCAGGGCCCGGTCGGCCCCCCCGACCTGCTCGAAGGCGACCAGCACGGCGGCCCGGTCCATGACATCGGCGGCGATCCGCCAGCCCTCGCCCGGAGCGCCCAGCGGCTCGGCTGGGGCGCCGTCGAAGACCAGTCGCGCCCGGCTGCGGCTGGGGTCGATGCCGTCCACGGTCTCGCGGCGGACTCCCGGCCCGTTCAGGTCGACCAGGAACAGGCCGACCTGTCCTCCGGCGCGGGCCGCGACCACCGCCAGGTCGGCGATGTCGCCGTCGGTCACCGGGACCTTGGTCCCGGTGAGCCTGCCGCCGGAGACGCTGGCCTTGACCCCGGCCTCGGTGACCTTGCCGACGCCTTCGGGCAGGGCGAAGCAACCGATCGCCTCGCCCGACGCCAGCCTGGGCAGCCAGCTGGCCTTCTGGTCCTCCGATCCGGCGGCCATCAGGGCTTCCGCCGCCAGGTAGATGGAGCTGGCCATCGGCACGGGCGCGAGCACCCGGCCCAGTTCCTCGGCAATGACGCAGAGCTCCAGGTGGCCGAGGCCCACGCCGCCGTATGCCTCGGGGATGGCGGCGCCGAGGAAGCCCATCTCCGCCAGGCCCTGCCACAGACCCTTGTCGTAGGATTGCGCCCCCTCCAGCACGGCCCGCACCGCGGCCGGCGGACAGCGGTCGGCCAGGAAGCGGCGCGCTTCCTCGCGAAGTTGCTTCTGCTCGTCGGAGAAGTCGAAGTTCACCTGAGTCTCCCGGAATCTCTGGTTTCCGCAAACGTGAACCGGCTCACGCTGGGGCAGTCAAAGCCCGGCCTATGCGCTAAACCGCCGCCATGACCGACTGCCGACTCTACCTGATCACCCCGCCCGTCATCGACGACCTGGCCGCCTTCGGCCGCACCCTGGCCGAGGCGCTGGACGCCGGCGACGTCGCCGCCCTGCAACTGCGGCTGAAGGACCAGCCCGAGGCGGTGATCGCCGCCGCCCACGACGTGATCGCCCCCATCTGCCTGGCCCGCGACGTCGCCCTGATCCTCAACGACGATCCCCGGCTGGCGGCGAGGCTCGGGTGCGACGGCGTCCACATCGGCCAGTCGGACATGCCGATGGCCGAGGCCCGCAAGGTGATGGGCAAGCAGGCGATGATCGGCGTCACCTGCCACGACAGCCGGCACCTCGGGATGGAGGCCGCCGAGGCCGGCGCCGACTACGTGGCCTTCGGCGCCTTCTTCCCGACCGCCACCAAGGAGACGACCTACCGCCCGGACCCGGAGATCCTGACCATCTGGCAGGAGTCCATGGAAATCCCCTGCGTCGCCATCGGCGGCGTCACCGCCGACAACGCCGGCCAGCTGGCGGCCGCCGGAGCGGACTTCGTGGCGGTCAGCGCCGGGGTGTGGCGCCATCCGGACGGGCCGGCCGCCGCGGTCAAGGCCATCAACGCCGCGATCGCTCGCGCATAGCTCCTCCCCCACCCGGTCTATCGCGCACGCCCTCCCCCTTTGCCGTCATCCCGGAAGGCCGCGAAGCGGGCCGTCCGGGACCCAGGGGGTGCGTGATCTGCCTCAAATGCAGCTTTCCGGCTGGTGGGCTGCAACCCCTGGGTCCCGGATAAGCGCTGCGCGCTTTCCGGGATGACGGTGAGTTTCAGATGCGATCGCTCTACCCTCGATGGGTGGGGCTTTCTGCCCAGAGCCGCTGACCTTGCTATAGAGGGTCGCCATCGCTAGGTTCCGCGACCTTTTTCGAGACCCCCCGCCATGCCCGCCACCTCCCCCCTGATCAACGTCATGACCGAAGCCGCCCGCAAGGCCGGCAAGGGCATGGCCCGCGACTTCGGCGAGGTCTCCGAGCTGCAGGTGTCGCGCAAGGGCTCGGCGTCCGACTTCGTCACCGCCGCCGACCTGAAGGCCGAGCAGTTCCTGTTCGAGGCCCTGACCAAGGCCCGTCCGGGCTACGGCTTCATTGGCGAGGAGCGCGGCCTCATCGAGGGCACCGACAAGACCCACACCTGGATCGTCGACCCGCTCGACGGGACCACCAACTTCATCCACGCCATCCCCCACTTCGCCATCAACATCGCCCTGCAGCGGGAGGGCCAGGTGGTGGCGGCCGTGACCTACAACCCGATCACCGCCGACCTGTTCTGGGCCGAAAAGGGCAAGGGCGCCTGGCTGGGCGCCGAGCGCCGCCTGCGGGTGGCCGCCCGCAACCGCCTCGACGACGCCCTGCTGGCGACCGGCATCCCGTTCCTGGGCAAGCCCGGCCACGCCCAGTTCCTCAAGGAGCTGCACCAGATCAGCCAGCGGGTCGCCGGGGTGCGCCGCTTTGGCTCAGCGGCGCTGGACCTCGCCTGGGTGGCCGCCGGCCGATACGACGGCTATTGGGAGCGGAACCTGAACAGCTGGGACGTGGCGGCCGGCCTGCTGCTGGTCACCGAAGCCGGCGGCAAAGTCACCGACCTGGAGGATGGCGAGAACCCCATCGAGGGCGGCAGCATCCTGGCCGCCAACCTCGACCTGCACCCGCTGATCCTGGAAAAGCTGCAGGCGGCGGCGTAAACCTCACGGGTTCACGGGGACACATTGAATTTTCTTTGAAAATTCAATGTGTCCCCTCTTCCGCCTCTTCCGTCAGGTGGTCAGCACCACCTTCCCCACATGCGCCCCGGCCTCCAGGTAGGCGTGCGCCGCCGCCGCCTCGGCCAGCGGGAAGGTGCGATCCACCACGGCCTTGACCTTGCCGGCCGCGACCCAGGGCCAGACCACCCGTTCGACCTCGGCCGCCAGCCGCGCCTTCTCGTCCGCCGAGCGGGGACGCAGGGTTGAGCCGGTCAGGGTCGCCCGCTTCATCATCAGCCCGAAAACCGGCACCTCCAGCACCGGACCCGCCAGGGCGGCGATGTAGACGATGCGGCCGCCGGTGTTCAGCGCCGACAGGTTCTTCGAAAAATAGCTGGCCCCGACCATGTCGAGCACCACGTCGACGCCGCCCTGGGCCTTGGCGACGGCTTCGAAGTCTTCCGTGGTGACGTCCACCGCCACGTCGGCGCCGAGCGCCAGGGCCTGGGCCTTCTTGTCGGCGCCGCGCCCGGTGGCGATCACCTTGGCGCCGGCCGCCTTGGCCATCTGGACGGCCGTCACCCCGATGCCGCTGGTCGCCCCATGGATCATCAACGTCTCGCCGGCCTTCAGCGTCCCATGCTCGAAGACGTTGGCGTAGACGGTGAACACCGTCTCGGGCAGACCGGCCGCCTCCTCCAGGGACAGCCCCGCCGGGATCGGCAAGGCGTGCCGGGCATCCACCACCGCATATTCCGCGTAGCCCCCGCCGCCCAGCAGCGCGCAGACCCGATCGCCCGCCTTCCACCGCCCCGCGCCCTTGACTACCTCCCCGGCCACCTCCAGTCCCAGCACGGGCGAGGCGCCGGGCGGCGGCGGATAGGCGCCGAGCCGCTGGACGATGTCCGGCCGGTTGACCCCCGCCGCCCTGACCCGGATCAGCACATCGCCCTCGCCCGGGACGGGAACGGGCGCCGTTTCGGGCCGCAGGGCCTCGGCGGGGCCCTTGCCGCCCTCGATGCCGACGGCGGTCATGGTCTGTTCGGACATCCTGGGGCTCCCCAAAAGCTTGCGCGCGACGCGGTTGCGGCGTCAGATAGGACCAAACCCGGACCTTCGCGATAGGAGAGACGGCGAATGATCGACGAACCCCTGGGGCCCAGGCCCGGCCGCGGCGACACCATCGTGGCGCTGGGCCGCGAGGACCTGGACATCTACGCGGTTTCGGAACTGGAGGAGCGGGTCGAGGCGCTGCAGGCGGAAATCGCCCGCTGCCGGGCCCAGATCGACAAGAAACAGGCCGGCAAGTCGGCCGCCGACGCGCTGTTCAACTTCAAGAACGGCTGAGGTCGGACCATTCGGGGCGTGGGGTTGGCACGCCGGTTGCAGTCCGATGGCGGACGGCCAAGTGGGTCGTCATCGCGTAGATGGTAAGGGGCGGAAAGTCTTGATGAACGATCTCAGCGCGCTGGCGACGGCGCCGTGGCGGGCCGGCGTGATCGCCGATTTCGCCCGGTCGGAGCTGTTCGAGCGGACCTTTCAGGAGGGCATGGACCTCGTGGAGGAGACCGCCGCCTATCTCGACGGCGCCGGCCGCCAGGACAGCAAGCTGCTGAGCCGCAACGCCGCCCTGGCCTACGCCGCCGAAAGCATGCGGCTGACCACCCGGCTGATGCAGGTGGCCAGCTGGCTGCTGGTCCAGCGCGCCGTGCGCGAAGGCGACATGGCCCCCGACGCCGCCTGTGAGGACCGCTACCGCCTCGGCGCCGAGTCCGTCCACGACGCGGAGGGGACCACCGAGTCGCTGCCTGTCGGCCTCATCGTCCTGCTCGAGCGCTCGGCCCGCCTCTACGACCGCGTCCGCCACCTGGACCGCCGCATGTACGTCGAGGCCCAGGAGGACGAGATCCCCAACGCCGTGCTCAGCCAGTTCGACCGGCTGCGGGACGCGTTCGGCGCGGTGGGTTAGCCGCCTCTCCCCTTTTCCCAAAAAGAGCTGTCATCCTTCGGCCGCCTGCAGGGCGGGCCGGAGGACCCACGGCAAGGGCGGAACCGCCTGGAGCCCGCAGGCCGTCATGGACGGCTCCTTCGAAGCCCTTCGCGCGTCGTAGCCCGCGCCGCCCTCATTCCGACCGACATTCCCCACCGGTCTTCGATAAGCGCCGAAACGCAAGAGGCCGGCCCAAACGGGCCGGCCTCTGTCGTCCATCAGGTGGAGCAGCCTACTTCTTGGTGAAGGCGCCGAACTTGGCGTTGAAGCGGCTGACGCGGCCGCCGCGGTCGAGCAGCGTCTGGTTGCCGCCGGTCCAGGCCGGGTGGGTGTTCGGGTCGATGTCGAGGTTCAGCGTCGCGCCTTCCTTGCCCATCGTCGAACGGGTCCGGTAGGTGGTGCCATCCACCATCACCACGTTGATGAAGTGATAGTCGGGGTGGGTGTCTTGTTTCATCGGGCGGTCCAACCGACTTGAGAGGCGGCAATGAGTGTGGGTCGCGGGGTCGCCCGCGGAGACGCGCGGCTATACAGAAGGCGCGACGACAAGGCAAGCGTCGCAAGCCTGCCCCCGTGCTAAGTCAGGAATCATGAGCACCACCGAGATCGACCAGGCCGTCGCCGACGGCCGCCCCGGCGCCGGCGCCGCCCTGGTGACCAGCCTGCACGAGGACGCGGCCCGGCGGCCCAAGTCCCGCGACGTGCGCAACCTGGCCACCCTCTGGCCCTTCATGCGCGCCCACTGGGGCTATGCGGCGGCGGCCTTCGCCTTCCTGCTGGTCTCGGTCTCGGCCACCCTGGGAATCACCGCCGCCGCCCGCATCGTCGTCGACCAGGGCTTCCTGTCGGGCGGCGAGAGCCAGCTCAACGCCGCCTTCCTGGGCCTCGGCGCCGTCGCCCTGACCCTGGCGGTCAGCACCGCCTTCCGCTTCTACTTCATCAGCCGGCTCGGCGAGCGGGTCGTCGCGGACGTGCGCAAGGCCCTCTACAGCCACATCCTGACCCTCGACCCGGCCTTCTTCCTGAAGACCCGCACCGGCGAGGTGCTGTCGCGGATGACCACCGATGTCACCCTGATCGAGACCCTGGTCGGCTCCTCGGTCTCCATCGCGCTTCGCAACCTGTTCAGCCTGATCGGCGCCACCATCCTGCTGGCCCACGTCTCCTGGCAGCTGACCCTGTTCGTGATGCTGCTTGGGCCGGTGGTCATCGTGCCGATGTTCGTGTTCGGCCGCCGGGTGCGCAAGCTGTCCACCGAGGCTCAGGACCGGTTCGCCGACGCCGTCGCCTACGCCGGGGAGAGTCTCGACGCCCTGGAGACGGTGCAGGCCTTCGGCCGCGAGACCTATGCCACCACCCGGTTCGGCAGGGCCGTTGAACTGGCCTTCAGCCGCTCCATGGCGCGCATCCAGGCCCGCGCCACCATGACCCTGCTGGTCATGGCGCTGATCTTCGGCGGGGTGACGGTGGTCCTTTGGGTCGGCGCCCGCCAGGTCGTGGCCGGCGACATGACCGCCGGCACCCTGCTGCAGTTCGTCATCCTGTCGGTGATGGCCGCCAGCAGCGTCGGCATGCTGGGCGAGGTCTGGGGCGATGTGCAGAAGGCCGCCGGGGCCACCCAGCGGATCACCGAACTGCTGGCCGCCCGGCCCAACATCGCCGCCCCTGCCCTGCCCGTGGTGCTGCCCGCGCCGCGCGGCGAGGTCGCCTTCGAGGATGTCACCTTTGCCTACCCGGGCCGCCCCGACCTGCCGGCGCTCAAGGGCCTGAGCTTTGCGGTGAAGCCGGGCGAGACGGTCGCCCTGGTCGGCCCCTCCGGAGCCGGCAAGTCGACCGTCTTCCGCCTGCTGTTGCGCTTCTATGACCCGCAAGGGGGCTCGATCCGCCTCGACGGCGTCGACCTGCGCCAGGCCGACCCGGGCGCCGTGCGCAGCCGCATGGCCCTGGTCGCCCAGGACGCGGCCCTGTTCAGCGGCTCGGCCCGCGACAACATCCGGTTCGGCCGTGAAACCGCCAGCGACGAGGAGATCGCCGCCGCCGCCCGGGCCGCCGAGGCCGAGGGCTTCATCGCCGCCCTGCCCGGCGGCTACGACGCGCCGGTCGGCGAGCGGGCCAAGACCCTGTCTGGCGGCCAGAAGCAGCGCCTGGCCATTGCCCGGGCGCTGGTTCGGGAGTCCCCCATCCTGTTGCTCGACGAGGCGACCAGCGCCCTGGACGCGGAGAACGAGCGCCTGGTCCAGAAGGCGCTCGACGAGGCCATGGACGGAAGGACCACCCTGGTCATCGCCCACCGCCTGGCCACCGTCCTCCGCGCCGACCGGATCCTGGTCATGGACGAGGGCCGGGTCGTCGAGGAGGGGACCCATGAGGCCCTGGTCGCCAGGGGCGGCCTCTATGCCAAGCTCGCCGGCCTGCAGTTCGCCGCCAACGCCGCCTAGGGATCAGGGGGCGTCCGAGCGCTGCGACGCAATGTCGCCACACCGTTCCTTGCGGAGGCAACGTTAGAAGCGTTGGGTGCGCGCGGCCCGCTGACGGCCGTTCCGCGAACATGGGGCGCGAAACGTGGAAAACCTCGACGCGCTGGTGCTGGCGAGACTGCAGTTCGCCTTCACCATCGCCTTCCACATCATCTTCCCGAGTTTCTCGATCGGGCTGGCCAGTTTCCTGGCGGTGCTTGAAGGCCTCTGGCTGTCGACCCGGCGGCAGGTGTTCCGGAACCTCTACCTCTTCTGGGTCAAGATCTTCGCCATCAGCTTCGGCATGGGCGTCGTCTCCGGAGTGGTGATGAGCTACCAGCTGGGGACCAACTGGAGCGTCTTCTCCCAGGTCGCCGCCCCGGTCATCGGCCCGCTGTTCGCCTTCGAGGTGCTGACCGCCTTCTTCCTGGAGGCCAGCTTCCTGGGGATCATGCTGTTCGGCTGGAAGAAGGTCGGTCCGGGCCTTCACTTCGCCGCCACGGCGCTTGTGGCGATCGGCACCTTGATCTCGGCCTTCTGGATCATCAGCGCCAACAGCTGGATGCAGCATCCGGCCGGGTTCGCGGTCCTGGCCGACGGCAGCCTGACCGCCACCGACTGGTGGGCGGTGGTGTTCAACCCGACCTTCCCGGTGCGGCTGGCCCACATGGCCCTGGCCGCCTTCCTGACCACCGCCCTGGCGGTCGGCGGGGCCAGCGCCTTCGTGCTGCTGCGCGACCCCGACCAGCCCGAGAGCCGCATGGCGCTGCGCATGGCGATCGGCATGTTCGCCATCGTCGCCCCGCTGCAGCTGGTGGTCGGACATGCCTCCGGCGAGCTGGTCCGAGACCATCAGCCGCTGAAGCTCGCCGCCATCGAGGCGTTCTGGGAGACACGCGCCGACCAGCCTCAGAGCCTGGTCGGACTTCCCGACCGCGAGGCCGGCAAGACCCATGGCGAGATCGCCATCCCCGGCGTCGGCAACGCCATCCAGGGCGTGCCGAGGGACCAGGTGATCAGGGGCCTGGACAGCTGGCCCCGAGAGGACTGGCCGGTCGTTGGGCTGGTCTACTGGGCGTTCCGGATCATGGTCGGCCTGGGGCTGGCGATGATCGGGCTCGGCGTCTGGGGCGCCCTCTGCTGCTGGCGCAAGGGGCCCGAGGCCAACCGCCTGTTCCTGCGGGCCAGCGTGCTGATGGCGCCGATGGGCTTCGTGGCGGTGATCGCCGGCTGGATCGTCGCCGAGGCCGGCCGCCAGCCGTGGGTAATCTATGGCGTGCTACGGACCCGCGACGCGGTTTCTCCCGTGGGCGCGGGACAGGTCAGCGCCTCCCTGCTGGCCTTCCTGGCAGTCTACGCCGTCGTGTTCAGCGCCGGCGCCCTCTACATCCTGCGGCTGATGAACCGCGGACCCGTCCCCCACGAAGCAGCGCCGACCTCGGAAAACCGCGCACCCGGCGCCGCCCTGGCCGCCGCCCCCGGCGAGGAGGCGCCCTGATGGACCTGCCGCTGATCTGGGCCGCGCTGATCGCCGTCTCCGTCCTGCTCTATGTGATGCTGGACGGGTTCGACCTGGGGGTCGGCATCCTTTTTCCGTTCGCGCGCGGCCCCTCCGAGCGCGACGCGATGATGAACTCCATCGCCCCCTACTGGGACGGCAACGAGACCTGGCTGGTGCTGGGCGGCGGCGGCCTGTTCGCCGCCTTCCCCCTCGCCTACGCGATCCTCGGGCCGGCCCTCTACCTGCCGCTGATGCTGATGCTGCTGGCCCTGATCCTGCGCGGCGTCGCCTTCGAGTTCAGGCTGCATGGCCGGCGCCGCGGCAAGGCCCTGTGGACGGCGGCCTTCGCGGGCGGCTCCCTCGCCGCCACCCTGGCCCAGGGGCTGGTGCTCGGCGGCTTCATCCAGGGAATCCGGGTCGAGGACGGCGCCTTCGCCGGCGGAGCCTTCGACTGGCTGACCCCCTACAGCCTGCTGGTCGCCGCCGGGCTGATCGCCGGCTACGCCCTGCTGGGCGCGACCTGGGTGATCTGGCGCTCGGAGGGCCAGCTGCAGGCCGACGCCCGCCGGTGGGCCCTGGCCAGCGGCCTCGCCGTCGCCGCCCTGCTGGCCGCCGTCAGCCTTGCCACCCTCCTGATCCACCCGCGGATCGCCGTCCGCTGGGGCTATGAAGGCGGCGCCTTCGACCTCGCCGCCTTCCTGCCCTTGAGCCCCATCCCGCTGCTCGGCCTGGCAGGGCTCGCCGTTATCGCCTGGGGCCTGCGGGCGCGGTCGCACAAGGCCCCCTTCCTCGGCGCCCTGCTGGTCTTCCTGTCGGGCTACGCCGGCCTCGCCGCCGGCTTCTTCCCCAGCATCGTCCCCTACGACGTCACCTTCCGCCAGGCCGCCAACCAGGACGGGGCCCTCGGCTTCATGCTGGTCGGCGTCGCCATCCTGCTGCCGGTGATCCTCGGCTACACGGCCTGGGTCTACTGGATCTTCCGGGGCAAGGTCGCCGCCGATGCCGGATATCATTGAAGGCCCGCCGGAGCCGGACGAGCCGCCGGCCCCCTGGCCGAGCCGTTTGAAGTGGTTCGTGCTGCTGGCGCTCGGCGGCCTGATCGCCACCGCCGCGGTCGCCTATGGCCTGCGGGCCATGCTGGGCCTTGCCTGACCTAGGGGCCGGGTCTCCACTGTCGCGGAAACGACAGGAGCCACGTCATGGATCTGGGCCTCAAGGACAAGGTGATCTTCGTCGCCGGCGCAAGCCGCGGCATCGGTCTCGGCATCGTCGAAGCCTGCCTGGCCGAGGGGGCGAAGGTGGCCATCACCGCCCGCGGGGCCGAGGCGCTGGAGGCGACCCGGGCCGACCTGGCCGGCCGGTTCGGCCAGGACCGCCTCTGGGCCATGGCCGGCGATCTGCGCGAGACGGCGGTGATCGAGACGGCGCTTGCGGGCTGTGAGGAGGCGCTGGGCCCCATCCACGGCGCGGTCGCCAACGTCGGCCTGCACCCCTGCCCGCCCGGCGCCGCCATCGACGACGAGACCTGGGACGCCGGCTTTTCCCAGAACCTCGGCTCGGCCTGGCGGCTGGCCCGGGGCGCCTATGCCCGCATGGAGCCGCGGGGCGAAGGCTCCATCCTGTTCATCAGCTCGATCGCGGGCCTGGGGGCGCTGGGCACGCCCCTGACCTACGGCACCGCCAAGGCGGCGGTGAACCACCTGACCAAGGAGCTGGCCCAGATCGCTGGCCGCAGGCGGGTGCGGGTCAACGCCATCGCGCCCGGCAACATCATCTTCCCGGGCGGCGACTGGGAGGCGCGATCCACGGGCGAGCGGGCCGAGAACTGGAATCGCTGGATTCGCCGCGAGGTGCCTCTGCAGCGGTTCGGCAGGCCCGAGGAGATCGGCGCCATGGCCGCCTTCCTGCTCAGCGACAAGGCCAGCTTCGTCCACGGGGCGGTGATCCCCGTCGACGGCGGCCAGACGAAATAGGAGTGCGGACGATGACCGCAGAGACGGCCTACGAACATCTCGAGGTGCGGCTGGAGAACGAGACCGCCTGGGTGACGATGAACCGCCCGGACAGCCTCAACGCCCTCAACCGCAGGCTGGTCGAGGAGTTGCGCGACTTCTTCGTCGGCCTCTACTGGCGGCGCGATGTGCGGGTGGTGGTGCTGCGTGGGGCGGGAAACGCCTTCTGCGCCGGGCTGGACCTCAAGGAGCGCAGCAACAGCGAGGGCGGCCGTTCGGTCGGCGCCGGCCTGACCGCCCAGCGCCGGATCAGCGAGATCGTCATCGCCATGCGCCGCTGCCCCCAGCCGATCATCGCCTGCGTCGACGGGGCGGCGGCCGGCGGCGGGTTCGCCCTGATGCTGGCCAGCGACGTGCGCATCGCCACCCCCCGGCTGAAGGCCAACGCCGCCTTCATCCGCATCGGCCTGACCGCCTGCGACATCGGGGTCAGCTACTTCCTGCCGCGCATGGTCGGCAGCTCGGTGGCCGCCGAATACATGCTGACCGGCCGGTTCTTCACCGCCGAGCGGGCGAGGGAGCTGGGCCTGATCAGCCAGATCGTCGAGGCGGACCAGCTGGACAGCGTCGCGCAGGGCTTCGTCGACGACATGCTGCACGCCACCCCGCTGGGCCTGCGGCTGACCAAGGAGTGCCTCAACCACGCCATCGACGCCCAGGGGCTGGAGGCGGCCATCGCCATGGAGGACCGCAACCAGATCCTGGCCAGCTCGGACGGCGACTTCCAGGAAGGCGTACGAGCCTTCCTGGAAAAGCGCCGCCCGGTCTACGCGAACCGGGAGGGTTAGGCCTTCGCCCGCGTCAGCAGGTGGAAGCGGCCGCACATCGCCGCCGCCGCCACCGCCAGCCCGAAGGCCAGTCCGATCCAGACGCCGAGCCCGCCCATGCCGAGCCCGACCCCCAGCAGGATGCAGACCGGCGCCCCGGCCAGCCAGTAGCTGCCGCCGGCCAGGATCATCGGCCAACGGGCGTCCTTCAGGCCGCGGAGGCTGAGCGCCCCCACCACCTGCAGGGCGTCGAACAGCTGGAAGGCCGCCGCCACCTTCAGGAACAGCGCCGCCAGGGCGATCACCTGGAGGTCCTCGGCCGTCCGTCCGGCGATGTAGAGGCCGGCGATCCAGTCGCCCGCCAGCGCCATCGCCACGCCGAACAGCAGCACCACCCCGCCGCCCGCGACCATGGCCACGAAGCCGGCGCGGCGGGTCCCCTCGCTGTCGCCCGCGCCGGCGAAGAGGCCGACGCGCACGGTGGCCGCCATGGCGATCCCCAAGGGCACCATGAAGGTCACCGAGGCGAAGTTCAGGGCCACCTGGTGCGCCGCCAGGGCGACGGCCCCGAAGGTGCCGACCACAAGGGTCATGGCGTTGAACAGCATGGCCTCGAACAGCATGGTCAGCCCGATCGGCACGCCCAGGCGGAACAGCTCCTTGAACTGCGGCCAGTCGGGCCGGACGAAGTTCGAGAAGATCCGCACCCGGCGAAGCGCCGGGTCCAGCCGGATGACCACTACCATGGCCAGGAAGGCGAACACGGCCGAGGCCGAGGTCGCGATCCCGGCCCCGACGATGCCCAATCGCGGCAGGCCGAAGTGGCCGAAGATCAGGCCCCAGGCCAGGAGGCCGTTGAACCCGATCGAAGCCAGCATCACGTACAGCGAGGCCCGGGGCCGCTCCAGCGCCGTCGCGAAGTTGCGCAGCACCTGGAAGCCGAAGGTGAACGGCAGGCCGAAGCACAGCATGGCCGTGAACTTGCCCGCGTCCCTGGCCAGCGCCGGCTCCTGGCCGAGGTTGCCAAGAATCCAGCCGGCCGACAGCAGGACCGGAATCAACGGCAGCGGCAGGACGATGGCCACCCAGAGGCCCATGCGCGTCACCGCCCGGGGACCGTCGAGGTCGTCCGGATTGCGGCCCAGCATCTGGGCGATCATCGGGGCCACGGCGGCGGTTGGGCCGCCGCCCATCAGCCAGCAGAAGTAGTAGACGGTGTTGCCGATCGCCGCGGCCGCCAGGGCATGGGAGCTGAGACGGCCCAGCAGCACCACGTCGGTGGCCAGGATCGCCATCTGGGCCAGCTGAGTCACGATCAGGGGGCCGGACAGCCACAAGAGGGCGCGCGCCTCGGCGAGCCAGGGGCGAAGGCCGCCGCCGGGACTGAGGCGGCTGGAGAAGGTCTGTGAGGTCAGGATCGTCATGTCGGTCTCTCGGGTCTTGTGGCCCGGGCCCGACGCATCAGGGGGATACAAAAAACCCCTCCGGAGCGTCAGGCTCGGGAGGGGGCGGTTGAAGCTTCAGGGTGGCTGAATCCTCTAGGCGAACTCCTCGCGAGCGCAGGCGGCCATGCGACCGCACTTGGCGGACGGCACGGACGTGCAGATGGTGAGGAAGCCGCTGTTCACGGTTACGGAGCTCGCAGTTGTGGCCCCAGGTGGGCCGGATGGACGGGAGGGGTAAGCCGGGTCGCCGGGAAGGTCAACCCGTGAGGGAACGCTGTTTTGACAGTGTGGCGCGAAAACATCCCTCCCCGAATGGGGAGGGGGGTTTGGTTTCCTACAGCTGGTCCAGCCCGTACGCCGCGTGGAGCGCCCGTACGGCCAGTTCGGTGTAGGCGCTCTCGATCAGCACGCTGATCTTGATCTCGGAGGTCGAGATCACCTGGATGTTGACCCCCTTGTCGGCCAGGGCCTTGAACATGGTCTTGGCGACGCCGGCGTGGCTGCGCATGCCGACCCCGATCACCGACACCTTGGCCACGTCCTCGTCCAGCGCCGAACCCTCGAAGCCGAGCTCCGCCTTCAGGCCCTCGACCACGGCGATCGCACGCTGGGCGTCCCGCTTGCCGACGGTGAACTCCATGTTGGCGGTGTCCGCCGTCCGCGCGTGCGCCTGGACGATCATGTCGACGTTGACGTTGGCATCGGCCAGCGCGCCGAAGATGCGCGAGGAGACGCCCGGGGTGTCCGGCAGGCCGAACAGGGTGACCTTGGCCTCGTCGCGGCTGTAGGCCACGCCGCTCACGATCCGCTTTTCCACGATATCCTCCTCGTCGCACAGGATCGTGCCCTGGCCGGGCGCCTCCCCCGGCTCGACAAAACTCGACAGCACCCGCACCGGCACCCGGTGGGCCATGGCCATCTCGACCGACCGCGTCTGCAGCACCTTGGCCCCCAGCGAGGCCATCTCCAGCATCTCCTCATAGGAGATGCGGGCCAGGCGCCGGGCCTTGCTCTCGATGCGGGGGTCGGTTGTGTAGACCCCGTCGACGTCGGTGTAGATGTCGCAGGCCGCGTTCAGGGCGGCGGCGATCGCCACCGCGCTGGTGTCGGACCCGCCGCGGCCTAGGGTGGCGATGCGGCCGTCCCGGGTGACGCCCTGGAAGCCGGCGATCACCGCGATCTCGCCGTCGTCCATCGCCGCGCCGAGGGCGTCCGGCGGAATGTCCTCGATCCGCGACTTGCCATGGGCGTCGTCGGCGATGATCGGGATCTGCCATCCCATCCACGACCGGGCCCGCAGGCCCATGTTGCGCAGGGTCATGGCCAGCAGGCCGGCGGTCACCTGTTCGCCGCTGGCCACCACCACGTCGTATTCGTCGTCGGAGGGGGCGATGCCCTGCGCCGCCGCCCCGGCCCCATCGGTCCAGGCGACCAGTTCGTTGGTCTTGCCGGCCATGGCCGAGACCACCACCGCCACCGGCCGGCCGCCCTCGGCCTCGGCCGCCACGAGGCGGCCCACCCGGCGGATGCGCTCCAGGTCGGCCACCGAGGTGCCGCCGAACTTCATGACCAGCCGAGACACGGGCGCGAAGGCTCCCCCGAAAAGCAAATCCTGCCTCGCCGCGCGCCGGTTTCCCCATCGCCGGGCAAGGAGCCGCCTTCTAACGGCGCGAACGCGGCGCCGCAATGCGCGGCGGGTGAATTCGCGGCGCAGGCGGGACAAGCCGGGGCCGGAGGACTAGATAGTGGCGGATGGACACCGCCAGCCTGACCCGCAGCATCGACCCCGCGGACGTCGAACGCTTCTCGCGCATCGCCGCCGAATGGTGGGACCCCAAGGGCAAGTTCGCCCCGCTTCACAGGTTCAATCCGGTCCGCCTGGCCTTCATCCGCGACCAGGCGCTCGGCCGATTCGGCCGCGACCCCTGCAGCCGCCGGCCCTTCGAGGGGCTGAAGCTGCTCGACATCGGCTGCGGCGGCGGCCTGCTGAGCGAGCCGATGAGCCGGCTGGGTTTCGCCGTGACCGCCGTCGACGCCTCCGAGCGCAATATCGCCACCGCCGCCACCCATGCCGCCGAGCAGGGCCTGGCCATCGACTTCCGCACCGGCACCGCCGAACAGCTGGAGTCCGAGGGCGCCGGGCCGTTCGACGTGATCCTCAACATGGAGGTGATCGAGCATGTGGCCGATCCGGGCGAATTCCTGCGAACCTGCGCCCGGATGCTGTCGCCGCGGGGGGTGATGATCGTCGCCACCCTCAACCGCACGCTCAAGGCCCTGGCCCTTGCCAAGGTCGGCGCCGAGTACATCCTGCGCTGGATCCCGCCCGGCACCCACGACTGGACCCAGTTCCTCAAGCCGGAGGAGCTGCGCGGCTTCCTGGAGGGCCATCCCTTCCAGATCGAGGGGCCGTTCGGCGTCGCCTACAATCCCCTCACCGGCCGCTGGGACCGCTCGGCCGACAGCGACGTCAACTACATGATGACGGTGACCCGGGCCGGCAATTCGTCCTCCGACGCGTAGCGACGGGGGAGGAATGAACCGTGAGCCTCGTCACGGCGGGGAGCGGCGGTCCCGGCAGACTGGCCCTCGCGAAGACCGAACAAGGCGAAACCGGACCGGGGTCCCCGAGCCCTAGTTCAACGCGTCCTTCTTCGGGGGCGGGGGCGGCAGGGGAGCCACTCGCACCCCGTCCTCGATCAGGGCCTTGACCTCCTTGGCGCTGGCCTCGCCGTAGATGCCCCTTTCCTCGCTCTTGCCCTCGTGGATGGCGCGCGCCTCCCTGGCGAAGGCGTCGCCGACGTAGTCGAAGTTTTCCTCGACGTGGGTGCGGATCGCCGCCTGGGCCTGCATCATCATCTCGCGCATCTGCGGAGCGAGGTCGGGGGTCTTCTGCGCCTTGGTTCCGGCCACCGCCGGAGCCATGATCTGCTTCTTCACCTCCGGCGAGCCGCAGACCGGGCATTCCAGCAGACCCCGGGCGGCCTGGTCGTCGTAGTCGGACGAGTTGCCGAACCAGCCCTCGAAATCATGGCCGGCCCCGCAGGCGAGGGCGTACCTGATCATGTCGCCCCGGCCTGTATCTGGGGTCCGACGAAGTCGCGGGCGTTCTTCAGGGCCGGGATGGCGTTGCGGGCCTTGTCGGCCAGGGCCGGATCGATGTCGACGAGCAGCACGCCGGGCTCGTCGTGGTCGAGGCTTCCCAGCACCTCGCCCCAGGGGCCGACCGCGATGGAATGGCCCCAGGTGCCGCGGCCGTCCTCGTGGAAACCGCCCTGGGCGGGCGCCAGGATGAAGCTGCCGGTCTCGATGGCCCGGGCCCGCAGCAGGATTTCCCAGTGGGCCTCCCCGGTCGGGCGGGTGAAGGCGGCCGGGACGGTGATCACCTTCACGTCCGCCCGCGCCAGGGCCCGGTAGAGGGCCGGGAACCGCATGTCGTAGCAGATGGTCAGGCCGAGCGGCCCGAAGGGCGTCCGCGCCGCGATGGCCCGGTCGCCGGGGGCGTAGACCTCCGACTCCCGCGCCGTCTCGCCGGTCGGCAGGTCGACGTCGAACATGTGCAGCTTGTCGTAGGTGGCCACCACCGCCCCCTCGGGCGAGACGAGGAACTGCCGGTTGGCCGCCTGGCCGTCCTCGCGCCGCACCAGGGCCGAGCCGATCGCCAGCCAGACCCCCAGGTCCCGCGCCAGGTCCTTCAGCCCGAGCACCACCGGATCCTCGTCCGCGACCTTCAGCAGCGGCAGCAGGGCCTCGCGGCTGCGCTGCAGGATGTTGGTCCCCTCGGGGGTGACGATCAGCTGCGCCCCGCCGGCCGCCGCCTGCCGCACGAGGGGCGCGACATGGGCCAGGGCGGCCTCATGGCTGGCGGGGGTGCGGGTCTGGACCAGGGCGGCGCGAAAGCTCATGCGCCCAGCATATCATCCAGCTTGCCGGCGCGGTCGAGGGCCAGCATGTCGTCGCAGCCGCCGATGTGTTTCCCGTCGACGAAGATCTGCGGAAAGGTGCTGCGGCCCGACCGCTGCATCATCTCCTGGCGCAGGGCGGGATCCATGCCGGCCTCGATCTCCTCGAAGTCGGCGCCCTTCTGGGCGAGCAGACCGAGCGCGCGGCTGCAGTAGCCGCAGAACGGACGGGTGTAGATGACGACCTTGGCCATGGGATCTCCGGTTGCGCCCTCCAGATAGGGGAGTTTCGGAGGGTTATGTAGGGGTCCCGAGGCTAACGTGCGCCGCTCGCCATCTGTTTCACCCGCGCGATCACCGCCAGGGTGACGTCGGCCGCCCCCGCCGCCTTCAGGACGCGCGCACAGGCGTCGGCCGTGGCCCCGGTGGTCAGCACGTCGTCGACCAGCAGAATCCGCTTCCCCTCGACCTGCGTCCGGCGGGAAGCGGGCACGGCGAAGGCCCCGGCGACGTTGCGCCGCCGCCCGGACGCCGAGCGGCCGCCCTGGGTGGCCGTGGCCCGCGGCCGGGTCAGGGCGTCGGGAAGGTAGGCAAGGCCGCTGGCGGCGCTGAGCCGCCGCCCCACCTCGGCCGCCTGGTTGTAGCGCCGCGACAGCAGCCGCCAGCGGTGCAGCGGCACCGGAACCACGGCGTCGGCCTGCGCGATCAGTTCGGCGCCGGCCCGGGACAGCCAGCGGGCGAACAGCGGCGCCAGGTCCGTGCGGTCGGCATACTTGAGCTGCAGGATGGGTTCGCGGCTGTGCTCGTCGTAGAGGCAGGCCGCCCGCGCCCGGCTGAAGACGTGGGGCTTGGCCTCGCAGGCTGGGCAGCGGCCGATCATGGCGTACTCTGCCGGCAGGCCGCAGCCATCGCAGACCGGCTCCTCGACGAACGCGATCCGGCTCCAGGCCTCCGCCGACAGCCCCTGCGAGAGGGCCGGCGCGCCGTCAAGCGCTGTGGGCGGCAGAATGAGGTCGAGCAGCCGGCGGCCGAATGCGCTAAAGCCCGGCCTGGCCGCCAGCCCTCGTTCCTGGACCTCCGCCATGACCGCCCCGCCCCTGCTGTTCGACCGCGCCCTGCACCGCCGCCGGCTGGACCGCGCCGCGGCCGGCTATGACGAGGCCGGCTTCCTGAAAGCCCGCGCCGCCGGCGACATCGTCCAGCGGCTGGAGGCCATCATGCGGCGGTTTCCGCTGGCCGTCGACCTGGGCGCCCGCACCGGCGCCTTTCGCCAGGCCCTTGCCGCCAGCGACGCCGCCGCCGGCAAGATCGACCTGCTGATCGAGACCGACCTCTCTGCCCGCATGCTGGCCGGGCGGCCTGGTCCGCGCCTGGTCGCCGACGAGGAGCGCCTGCCGTTCAGGCCGGAAAGCCTCGACCTGGCGGTCTCCAGCCTGGCGCTGCACTGGACCAACGACCTGGTCGGGGCCCTGATCCAGATCCGCCGCGCCCTGAAACCCGACGGCCTGTTCATCGGCGCCTTCCTGGGCGGGGCGAGCCTGACCGAGCTTCGCCAGTGCCTGCTGGAGGCTGAATCGGAGCTGGCCGGCGGGGCGGCCCTGCGCATCTCCCCCTTCGCCGATGGGTTCGACGGCGCAGGCCTGCTCCAGCGGGCCGGGTTCGCCCTGCCGGTCAGCGACGTCGACCGGGTCACCGTGCGCTACCGCCATCCCCTGGCGCTGCTGCGCGACCTGCGGGCCATGGGCGAGACCAACGTCCTGCTGGACCGCCCCCGTACGCCCCTGACCCGCCGGCTGCTGTTCCGGGCCCTGGAGCTGTATGCGCAGCGGTTCGCCGGCCCGGACGGCAAGGTCGCCGCCAGCTTCGAGATCATCACGGTCACCGGCTGGGCGCCGCACGAGAGCCAGCAGAAGCCGCTGAAGCCCGGCAGCGCCAAGGCGCGGCTGGCGGATGCGTTGAAGACCACCGAAAGGAGCGCTGGCGAGAAGCCGCGCTAGATCGCGGCGTCGATCGCGGCCGACACCGATTCCATCACCCCGGTGGTCTTGTTGCCGAAGGTGGTCACGGCGGTGACGATCACCAGGAAGACCAGGGCGGCGATCAGGCCGTACTCGATGGCGGTGGCCCCGCGCTCGTCCGACCAGAAGCGCTTCAGAGAAAATCGCACAGCCAGGCGACCAGCGGCAGGTCGGCCGGCGGCATCGGGTAGTCCGACAGTCGGTTGGGCTTTACCCACGCCAAGGCCTCATGCTCGCGCGCGGTGACGACCCCATCCCAGCGCCTCAGCAGGTACAATGGCATCAGGAGGTGAAATGAATCGTAACCGTGGGAGGCGAAAACGAACGGCGCCAGGCAGGCGGCCTTGACGTCGATGTCGAGCTCTTCCTTGAGTTCCCGGATCAGGCAGGCCTCCGGCGTCTCCCCGGCCTCCACCTTGCCCCCCGGAAACTCCCACATCCCGGCCAGCTGCTTGCCCTCCGGCCGTCGGCAGATCAGCACACGCCCGTCGGCGTCGACCAGGGCCGCGGCGGCGACCAGGACCACCTTCCTGTCGGTCATCAGCTGCGGTAATCGCCGTTGATCGCCACGTACTGCTTGGTCAGGTCGCAGGTCCAGATGGTGGCGTGCCCACGCCCGACTCCGACGTCGACGCTGACCTCCAGTTCGGACTTCTTCATGTAGGCGCTCATCTTCGCCTCCGAGTAGTTGGGCGCGACCATGCCGTCCTGGGCGGCGACCAGCTTGCCGAAGCGGACGCTCATCTTCTCGCGGTTGACCGGCTCGTCGGCCCGGCCGACGGCCATGACGATTCGGCCCCAGTTGGCGTCCTCGCCGGCGAAGGCGGTCTTGACCAGGGGGCTCTCGGCCACGGTGCGGGCGATCTTGCGAGCCGAGGCGTGGCTCTCGGCGCCGGTGACGTTGATCTTGACGAACTTGCTCGCCCCCTCGCCGTCCCGCACCAGCTGCAGGGCCAGGTCCAGCAGCACGCCTTCCAGCTTCTCGCGGAAGTCGGCGAGGCGGCGGTCGCCGGCCCGGTGGATCTTGGGCGCGCCGGACTGGCCGGTGGCGAACAGCAGCAGGGTGTCGTTGGTCGAGCGGTCGCCGTCCACCGTCACGGCGTTGAAGGTGTTGCGCACGTAGAGGCTGACCAGGGTCTGCAGGGCGCCCGGCGCGATGTCGGCGTCGGTGGCCACGAAGGCCAGCATGGTGGCCATGTCCGGGGCGATCATCCCCGACCCCTTGGCGATGCCGGCGATCCGCACCGGGGTTCCGTCGATCTCGGCCACGGCCTGCGCCCCCTTGGCGAAGGTGTCGGTGGTCATGATGGCGCCGGCCGCCGCGGCCCAGCCATCCGGCGCCAGCTTGGCCTCGGCCTCGGCGAGCCGCGCGGTGATCTTGCCGTCGTCGAGCACCACCCCGATGACGCCGGTCGAGGCCATCATCACGTCGCGCTGGCGGCAGTCGAACCGCTTGCCGGCCGCCGTGGCCACCCGGCGGACCGCGTCGGACCCCGGCTTGCCGGTGAAGCTGTTGGCGCAGCCGGCGTTGACCACCAGCACCCGCACGTCGGCCCCCTTCGAGGCGGCCAGCTGGCGCTTGCACCAGTCGACCGGCGCCGACCCCACCCCGTGGCGGGTGAACACCCCCGCCGCATTGGTCCCCTCGGCGAAGCGCATCACCAGCACGTCGTCTCGCTCGTGCTTGTAGAAGCCGGCCCGCACGGTGGCGATCTCGACGCCGGCCACCGGGGCGATGTCGGGGAAGGGCACGGCCAGCGGCGAGACGCTGAGCCCCGGCTTTCCGGGCGCCGCGGCCCCGGCCGTGGCGGCTTCCTTCGGCCCCCGCTTGAGCGCCGCGCGCAGCGGGTCGAGCGCCCGCTCCACCGCCTGGCCGACGGCCTCCACGGGCCGGGCGGCGGCTTCCAGCGCCTTGGCGGGCAGGTCCTTGGCGGAAGAGGACTTGGTCGGCTTGTCGGTCATTTCTTCTGCGGCGCGGGCGTTTCGGGCTGGGCGGCGGGGGGAGCCGGCGGCAGGGCGGTCGCGCCCGGGGCCGGGGGCGGCGCCGGCCGGGCCGGCGGGGCGTTGGCCGGCTCGCTCGGGGCGCCCGGCAGCTTCTGGGCCTTGGGCAGCATGGTCTCGACCTTGGCCCCGCCGCGCAGCTTCTCGAGCAGGTCCCGCACCTGGCCATAGGTCAGGAAACGGACGATCTGCGGCCGCGCCGCCTCCAGGCTGATCGGTTCCTCGGGGCGCTTCTCGTCGACCCGCACCACCGCCCAGCCGCCCTCGACCGCGA
The DNA here is from genome assembly GCA_035627755.1 of Caulobacter sp. Classification (GTDB taxonomy): domain Bacteria; phylum Pseudomonadota; class Alphaproteobacteria; order Caulobacterales; family Caulobacteraceae; genus Caulobacter. The sequence continues at coordinate 38,790 of DASPLD010000342.1, forward strand.
ACGGTCCGACCAGCTGGCCGGCCTGGGCGTTCTTCAACGCCGCCTGGTAGGGCGGGCTCATCACGTCGAGGGTGAAATAGCCGCCGAAGTCGCCGCCGCTGAACCGGGTTGCGCTGTCGGTGGAGCGTTCCATGGCCAGGGCGTCGAAGCTGGCCCCCGCGGCCAGCAGCTTCTTGACGTCCTCGGCGGCGGCCGGGGTGGCGACCACGATCTGGCGGGCCTTGTACTCCTCCGACTGGGCCGAGAGCTTCTGCTGCTCGCGATAGAGGGTCTGGATGTTCTCCTCGGTGACGCCCTTCTCGACGACGCTTTCGACCAGCATGTCACCCAGAATGCGCTTGCGGGCGGAGGCCAGCCGGCGCTGGGCCAGAGGGTCCTTGTCGAGCCCGCGCTTGACCGCCTCGGCGGCCAGCAGCTCCTGGTCGACGACCTCATCGAGGACCTGGCGGAACAGGTCGGACTGGATGTCGAGCGGCTCGCCCTCGCCGATCAGACCCTGCGCCACGGCCTCGCGCTTGACGTCGGAGGCCCAGATGGTCTGGCCATCGACCCGCGCCACCGCCACGTCCCCGGTTTCCGGCGGCTTGTCGTTCGCCGGCTCCGGGCTACAGGCGGCCAGGCTCAGCGCCATGAGCGCGGCCGTCAGGGCGGACATCAGCGTTGATCCTCTGATCATGGCGGCTCCGGCGATGGTCACGGCCCTTCGCTTACGGCCTTTCGGCGGCAAAGGGAACGGTCGCGGCGGCTGCGTCGGCGGCGGCGTCCTCAATCTGATCTTTACCGGGCCATGCGACCAAAGGTCCATTCGAACGCCCTCCACGAGAGTCCGCGCCACCGTGTTCAACGCCGACCCCAAGATCGTCCAGCGCATAAGCCCGCATCTCCAGCGGGTGCTGATCGTCGATTGCCAGCCGGCCTCCATGAAGTTGCTGCAGGAGCTGCTGCGCAGCATCGTCAGCTGCCAGGTCTGGACCGCGTCGAGCGACGCCAGGGCCATTCAGGCGGCCCGCGCCATCGACCCGCAGATCATCTTCGTCGAGCATTCCGGCCCCGAGCTCGACGGCGCCCGGCTGGCCCGCGCCCTGCGCCGGAGCGAGCTGCCCTGCCGCAAGGCCCCGATCATCATGGTGACCGCGGAGGCCACCGCCCAGGCCATCCTCGGGGCCCGCGACGCCGGCATCCACGAGTTCCTGCGCAAGCCCTATACGGTCAAGGACCTGATGCGGCGACTGGAGGCGGTCGCCTTGAAGCCCCGGGACTGGGTCGAGGCGGTCCACTACGTCGGGCCCGACCGGCGCCGGTTCAACAGCGGCGAGTACGCCGGCCCGCGCAAGCGCCGCTCCGACACCCGCAAGACGCCGGATCAGGCTCGCATCGTCCAGGCTCTGAAGATCGTCCGGTCCGCCCTGGAGGCGGTCGAGGTCGACTGGCCCCAGGCCCGCCGCGCGCTGCTGACCCAGGCGACCGACCTGCAGAAGGCCGCCGTCGCGGTCGGCGACATGAAGCTCATGGACGCCGCGGCGACGCTCAACCGCGCGGTCGGCGTCACGCTGGACCGGAGCAAACTGGAACCTGCCGTGAAGGCCGTCATG